>JAJRRS010000125.1 GCA_024279275.1 Planctomycetota bacterium
CGGCGAGTACATCAACGCGCACAACGACAACCCCAAACCCTTCATCTGGACCGCCTCGGCCAAGGACATCCTGGCCAAAGTCAGGCGGGCGCGGGCGGCGCTGAATAAGTTATAGACCGTTAGGCGGGGTACACTAGCTATATCACCGAATAACATAGTGTCAATTACGGGCTGTAGCGTGAGAGTAAGAGCACTTATTCATTCCACACCTCAGCAGAAAGTGGCAGTTCGTTCAATTCTGCCCTGGCCTCACGCCAAGAAGGGTAATGTTCCGTCAGGATTGAGACAAACCGATCGTTGTGGGTCGGTTCGATGAGATGGACCATCTCATGTACTACCACGTACTCGACCAGGTCCTTGGGCTTTTTGACTAGCTCGGTGTTCAGGCGGATATGCCCCGCTTCATAATTGCAGCTCCCCCATTTGGTCTTCATCCGTTGCAGGAAATAAGCGATGACATGAACGCACAGCTTCGGCTGCCACTTTCTGATCAGTGGTGGTATGAACTCATGCAGCAGGGACTTGTGCCATTTATGAATGATGGTCGCCCGTTTGGCGTGGTCACTTCCAGGTCGAACACTGAGCGTGATGCGCTTATGGTCAATCAAGACACCGGGTTTAGCATCGTACTCGATTACCGTCATGAGATAACGTCTGCCCCAGAGGTAGTGGCTTTCTCTCTCCACGAATCCTCGGGGTGTTTCTCTCGCCTGGTTCCGCAGCTTCTCCTGTTGCTCTCGAATCCAGCCTATCTTTGAGATTGCGTAAGCACGAACCACCTCGGGGCGCGTGTCCGTGGGCGCAGACAGCGTGACTCGGCCATGGGGCGGATGCACTGACAGATGCACGTTCTTGATCGCTTTCCGTGTCACCGAAATCGCTATGTCGCCTAGCTCGATTATTTCGTTCATGCGTAACCCGATTGGTTTTTGATGATCTGGAAGATGGCCAGCGTCGCCTTGCGGTCGCGAGCCAACAAGGGATACAGAGCGTTTAGCACCTGCTTTTCTCTGGTGCCGTCTCCCTTCCAGCCGGCCGGGGCCTTTTCTATCATGGCGATGTCGATATCCAACGCCAGCTTCGCCTTTTCGTCATCGCCCGTTGGGCATTGAAAGCTGTCCGCCTCGATACTCTCGAGGTTGTTAAAAAGCCGGATGGCTTCAGGATGGCCGTTCAATACTGATGGGTGCGTCCCTTTCGTAGCCTTGCCGCCCATTCGCAGGACCAACGCCTCGGCCATCTTGAGGAAGTCTTCGTACGACTCTGTGTCATTGCGTTTCTGCTTGATGAGATCATCCAGCAGCTTCGACATCTCATCGTAGAACTTTGGATCGGTCAGTTGATCGCGGATGATCGTCTTACGTACGTTGTTGATGATGCCCTCAGCGACAGCGTTCTTCGAGAGCTTGCCTTTTTCGTTGAGCTTCTTGGCAATAGCGTCATGGATACCCGTCTGAATGATCAGCTCGACCAGAGAATGGTTGTCTACTGCCCCCAAGCGGGCTGCGGGATCGGCCTGGATATAGGTGTTGATCAGGTGACGCATGTCTGCCTCGTAAGGCTTGATGTCCAACTCTTCGCCGGAATGCTTTTTGATTGCCGCACGGGTGTCGCTAAAAAACTCAACGTCCTTGTTAATGGCTACGATCTCGGCGCTCGTATACCCCGCATCCGACAGGTCCTGGGAAATGGCCGCGAATGCCCGCACGAAAGTTGCCACAGCCTTGTAGAACGAGATACGCAGAACCTCCGTCTCGTTGAGCCCGTTGGGATTGCTGGCGTCACCGCAGAAGTAGTGGAGGTACTGCTCCATCTCCCGGGGCTGAGGCACCGGCTCACACAGATACTTCAAGGCCTCACGAGCCGCATCGAGCTTCTTCTTGCCCTCTTCGAGCCAGTTCTTCAGTGTGACATTGTTCTCTTCGCCGTCGTCGTCGAGGTCCAGCTCGTCTGAGCTGTAGACGGCGATAGCTTCCTGCACATCGCTGAACAGCTCCTTGAAGTCCACGATGTAGCCGTAATCCTTGTCGTCACCATCCAGCCGGTTAGTCCGGCAGATCGCCTGGAAGAGGTTGTGGTCGTACAGTTCATTATCGAGGTAGATGTAACTACAAGATGGCGCATCGAAACCGGTCAGCAGTTTGCTGACTACGATCAACAGCTTGCAAATAGCCGGCTCATCAATAAATCGCCGCTTCATCTCGTCTTCGTACTGCTTGGTGCTCTGGCTGTCGGCCAACACATGCTGCGTGTAGGTGTCGAACTTGTACCGCTCGTCACTATCCGCTGGCTCCCGTGAGATGGCGTTGTGGTTTGGCTCATACGACGTGATGATCCCGCAGTACTGGCCAAACGGTGTGTTTTGAAACAGTCTGAAGTAGTGGCACGCGTCATAGATCGAGGCCGCCACCAGAATGGCTGTGCCACGGTCATTATTTAGCCGGGGTTTGAGGCCAAAGTCGTGGATGATGTCGTGGATGATGCGCTGCTTGCGTTCGCCTGAGCTCATCAACTTTTCCATCGTCGCCCACCGTTTACGCAGCACCGCCTTTTGATAGTTGTTCAGGTTCTGGGTCTTCTGATCGAACCAGGCATTGATGGCTGACCGCGAAGTCAGACGCTGAGGCACGTCGCGGGCCTCGTACTTGAGGTCCAGCACCACCTTGTCCGCCACAGCCTGGTGGAATTTGTAGGTATGGATGTACGTGCCGAACACCGCACGCGTGGTCTTCTTGTCCTTACGCAACAGTGGTGTACCGGTGAATCCGATGAAGATCGCGTCCCCCAGCCAACGCTTCATCTGCCGGTTCATGTCGCCGCCCTGGGAGCGGTGGCATTCATCCACAAACACATAGAACCGCCCGTGGATCGGTGGGGGATCCCCCTTGAGGTCGGCGGGGTCGAACTTGTGGATCAGCGCACACAGCAGCCGTGGCGTCGTCGCCCCCAGCTTCTCAATGAACTGCGCCCGTGACGTGATCCTCGGCGACGCAGTCTCCTCCCCGACCACACCCGCATTCCGCATCACCCCGACGATCTGCTTGTCTAACTCGTCCCGGTCTGTGACCACCAGAATGCGGGCATCCGGATCGTATTCCATCAACCACTTGGCGATCAGCACCATCAGGATGCTCTTGCCGCTGCCTTGGGTATGCCAGATCACCCCGCCCTCGCGTTTGCTCACCCGTTTCTGAGCGGCCTTGACCCCAAAGTACTGGTGCGGCCGGGGCACTTTCTTCTGCCCTGCGTCGAAAATGATACAGTTGCGGATCAGGTCAAGTATCCGTTCCTTGCGGCACATCTGCGCCAGCGGCTTATCCAGTAGCGTGCCGGGCTCCATGGCGGTATCGCCTTGCTCGTCCTTCCACTGGACGAAGAACTGCTCCGGCGTGCCGGTCGTGCCGTAACGCAGGCCCTGCGAATCACTACCCGCGAAGACCAACTGCACTGCCGGGAAAAACTGCTTGTTGAAGATCTCTTCCTGGTTGGTGATGAGCTGGCGCACGCCGTCGGCCACTTCAACCGAGCTGCGTTTGAGTTCGATAACCGCGACCGCGATCCCGTTGATGTAGAGCACCAGGTCGGGCCGGCGTTCATGACCGCCCTTGAGTGTCACCTCCTGAGCCAAAGCAAAATCGTTCTCCTCCGGATGCTCCCAGTCGATCAGATGCACATCCTCATGCGGTTGCCCAGCCGCAACCTGCACTTCACCGGATACCGTAGCAACTGGTACGTGCGCATGTTCGCCTGATAAAGCAGCAGCCCGGTCGTGTCGGCGGCGGTTTCGAGCTTTTGCAAAGCGGCGGAGATGTGCGCATCGGAGTAGCCGCGTGCCTTAAGGTTCGCCCGCAAAATCTCCGCCTCGATGGGCCGGTTGTTTTCTCGTTGTTGCCAGTCCCCTAGGTAGCGATAGCCCAGATAGTCCGGCCGCGTCGCGTCGGTGAACATCGCCACCACACGGTTCTGGGTCAGTCGTTCAGGACGGGGTTGCTCAGGCATCGGGTCCTCCGGTAGAAGCTATTTTCTTGCGTGTGTTTTGTAAGGTTTCGGGCGAAGGTTGCCCGGTAGGTACAGCGGATGCACCGGCGTGCCGTCTTTGGACAGCCGCAAGTAGCTCAGCCCGGGATGTTGTTTAAGCAGATCCACCAGTTCCCCGCTGCGGTGGCGGAGCGCCTTGGGCGGTTGGCCGTAGGCCAGGACGACGGTCTTGGCCTTAGCCGCCATGTCCAGGATCATCGCGTCGTTCTCCGGGCCAACAGGATCAGCCACCTCCAGCAAACGGTTCTTGTCCGTGGCACGGTACGCGTGGACATTGCCCACCAACTGCCCCCCGTAGCCCCAGGCCCGGGCATAGTTCCCCGTCCGGCGCACCGTCGGGTCGCTGTAATCCGTACACGCCACGCTTGGGTTCATCAGCAACCAAAGCACCCACGGCCCGGTCGTGTCCCAGACCTCCCGAAGCTGGTAACGGTATTGCTGACACTTAGAAAAGACAGCGGTCACCTCAGAGTCCGCCGGCCAAGCAGGCCGGACCTTGCCCCCAGGATCGTGTTTCGCCAGCACACGGCTCATCGCTTCGCTCCTTGCGAATCAACCAGCCGTATCCTACCCGTCAACAACTCCTGCATCATCCCCTGCTTAAGGCCGGCAGTCTTAGCACGACGATTCTCCAAGGCTTCAATCTCGGCGTCCATGTTCGAGAGCACAGCGGCGATGGCGGTTTGTTCGGGGATGGGTGGAAGTTTGATGGTAATTCGCCCCAAAGCACCCCGCGAAATACGCTTGTGCGTAGTACCTCCGCTCCGGTCACTCACGGCTCGAAACCATTCGGGAGTCGAGAAAACGTTGGCGAGAAATACCCGGTCTGCCTTTTCCGTCGGTGGGCGAAAGATCGTCACGTCAACGGAAGTGACGATTCTTTCTTCACCGATATCAGGCAGGACGCAGGCCCGGCCAGCTGGGTCGGCTAATCTACACACGAGCAGATCACCTTTCCTTAGCTGTTTGCATCGCAGCGATGTGAATGATCGTTGGTTAATGTACTTTCTATTTTCTTTCTCAATGAAGCCGCCTACCCCAATATTGCCAGTTTGTATTAACCGGATTCCCTCCGTAGTGATGTGCTCGGATTCGATCCAGTCACCGTCGTCAAACAGTTCCTTTTTTCGCTCAGCCAAATCGAAGAGCGTCTTCGTCCCCCAATCACCCTCAAACCCCGGCAGGCGTGTTTTGCCGGTGAGGAGTTGCTGCATGGCGGCCTGCTTGAGGTCGCGCTTCTTGGCGATCAGCCGGTCCAGCCCCTCAAGCAACGCATCCGCGTCGCTCAACGCGACAGCGATGGCGCGTTGCTCAGGCCTTGGTGGAATCGCAATCCAAACAGACGAAAGAAGTCGACCGTTGGTTAGAGCACGGGTTGTATAAGTCGCCGTTGACACGATCTGAGACCGGACAGATGCGTTTGCAAAGCAATACTGCTTGAAGCTGTCCTCCATGTGATTCCCAAGAGTCCGTCCCCTCAAGACGAACCCGCTGAAGACTGTTGCATGTGGCGAGCCGAGCATGACCGCTGCTACGCCGATATCCTCCACAGTTTCAGATGTGCGTGTGAAAAAGACGTCCCCTGCCCGGACGTCGAACCGATCAAGCTCTGCTTTATTTAGCGTCACGCGGCCCTGCAGGTCTTCGACTTGGAGTCCGGGACGTTCGAATACATCCATGTAGTTGACAATGGGAGTGCCTCGGCCGAAAAACTCCTTCGCCTTATTGAGGCCGTTCTTGAACGCAAAAACTTCTCCAATCTGACACGAAGCCCAGTCCTCTGGTATCACTCCCACCTCTGTCTGCTTGTATCCTGATTTTAGTTTCATACCGCCCCCATCTTCTTGAGGTGTTCATCGACACGTGCCGACAGGTCGGCGACGTTGGCGATGAGTTCGGGTAGTGGGGTGGCGTAGCGTTTGGCGAGTTGGCGGATGCGGCTGGTGAGGGTTTGGGACACGCGGTCCAGTTCGCCTTGCACAGCGGTAGCCAGGGCTGTCATCCACTTGTCGTCGATCACCAGTGTCTTGATTTCCTTGACGCTGAGCTTTGGGTACTTGTCGTGGGCCAGCTTATCCAGGGCGGCGTCGTCCTCTTTGATCAAGCTTTTAAGCACGCTTTGCATCTGATCCAGCTTCGCCCATTGCTTGAGCACTTTGATCTCGTCGGCGTAGTCAGAGTTGGCTTTGATTTCTTTGAGGCGTTTGTTGACTTCGCCCTTGTTGATCTTTTCCAGTTCGGCCAGTGCGCCGTCTTCGCCGGTGTGTCCTTCTTGAAGTTCCGTCATCTTGGCGGCGACTGACTCCAGCTTGGTTTGTTGGGCATCAAGCTCGGCCTGCTGCTTGGCGAAGTAGCGGGCGACGATGTAGGCCTTTGGGATCAGGTCGCAGGCCCAACCCTTATCCTTGAACTTGCCCTTCATCTTGCCAGCCTTGACCTCTTCCAACACGCGGTGGGGCTTAGCCACCCAGCCGTCGGCGGCGATCAGGTAGCAGTCGTCCTGCATCATCTCGGCCCAGTAGTCCATCAGGTGCTGATAGATGTCGTAAGCATCAAGTAGCGGTGCGTCCCGGAAGCTGTCGAGCAGGTTTTCAGCGATGGTGGTGATCAGATCCTTGGGATGGGCTTCTTGGTCAAAGCTCTTTAGACGCCGGATCGTCTTGGTTCGCCACTTGTCGAAGATGCCGGTCACAGCAGTCTTGAACGCGGCGAACTCGTCATGTTCGAGGATGGCGGCCTTGACCTCGGCGATCGGCATGCGGAGCTGGCAATAGCCCCGGCGGCCAGCGCTTTTAAATAAGGCTTTGCGGACAGATGGGATGACCTGCCAGTAGTCAGCGAGGGCGCAATCGGGGGTGCCATCCGGGGGGCAATCCCGGGGGTCGATGTCGCGGGTGGGGATGCCGCCGCGGAGGTGGCCGTCGATGTCCTGGATGTCTTCGGGCTCGGTGCTGTCGATGTAGCGAGGCAGATTGAGGTTGTAGTCGTTCTTCGGGTCAGCGATCACCTCGTGGGGCACCATGCGGGCGTATCGATGCACGTCGGCCTGTTTGTTGAAGGTGTCGACGATCTTGTGGATGTCTTGTTCGCGCAGGCGGTTCTTGTTGCCGTCTTTGATGAAGCCCTTGGAGGCATCGATCATGAAGACGCCCTTGCGTGCCGGGGCATTTTCTTTGTCGAGTACGAGGATGCACGCGGGGATGCCCGTGCCATAGAACAGGTTGGCGGGTAGGCCGATGATGCCTTTGAGGTAGCCGGAGCGGACGAGCTTCTTACGGATGACGGCCTCGGCATTGCCGCGGAACAGCACGCCGTGCGGCAGGATGCACGCGGCTTTGCCCGCGCTCTTCATCGAGCGGATGATGTGCAGCAGGTAGGCGTAGTCGCCTTGCTTGCCGGGCGGCTCACCCCAGGCGAATCGTTGGTAGGGATCGTCGCTGGGTGTGAGGCCGGTGCTCCAGGTCTTGTCAGAGAACGGCGGATTGGCGACGACGAAGTCATAGGTGCGCAGTTGCTCGCCGTCCTTAAACTTAGGTGAGGCCAGCGTGTTGCCGCTGAGGATGTTGGCGGTGGGAAAGTCGTGCAGGATCATGTTCATGCGGGCGAGGCCGGCGGTGGTCACGTCCTTTTCCTGGCCTTCCAGCGTGATGTGCTTGCCCGCCTCTGCAGCGACCTTGAGCAGTAGCGATCCTGATCCACAGGTCGGATCGTAGGCTGTGGTGGCGGCGACGGTGTTCTTAGGCGAGATGCCGATAGCTTTGGCGATGATGCGGCTGACCTCGGCGGGCGTGTAGAACTGGCCTTTGCTCTTGCCACTTTCGGTAGCGAAGTGCCGCATCAGATATTCGTAGGCATCGCCGAGGATGTCGTCGTGGTCGGCCCGGTTTTTCGAGAAGTCCAGTTCGGGCTTTTGAAAGATGCTGACCAGGTTGGTCAGGCGATCCACCATCGCCTGGCCTTCGCCCAGCTTATTGGGGTCAGCGAAGTCCGGGAAGTCGGTGCGGGCTAAGCGTGGGTTGGCATCGACCAGTGGTGCGATGACTTGCGTGTTGATCTTGCCGCCGATATCGCTCTTGCCCTTGAGCTTGACCATGTCGGCAAAGCTTGCACCCTTTGGAATGGAGACCGGCGGCTCCATCCCGTGAAAGTCTGCGTATTTGTCGGAGATGTACTTGATGAACAGCATGAACAGCACATAGTCCTTGTACTGGGACGCGTCCATGCCGCCGCGCAGTTCATCGCAGCTTTGCCAGAGTGAGGTATAGAGTTGAGACTTCTTCAATGCCATTCGTTCAGTTTTCCTCAAAGCTCTTGTGGATCAGCGGTTTTGCCTTCTCCAGGTCGTCGATGTTGCGGATGGTTAGTTCCAAGTCGCCGGTGCCATGGTGGCCGATGTTTCGTTTGTCGGCCGAGAAGCCATTTTTCAACGACACCTCATCGGGGTTCAGTGGCAGCCACATCAGCAGGCTGTTCTTGCCTGTCGAGTACTCGGAGGCAACAAAGCGCAGAGTTAGTCGGTGCCCCCGTGAAGCTCGAGAAGAAACTCCAAATGCTTCTTGAGAAGCACCTCGACTCCTTCTTACACGTGCGATAGTGCCATTAGTGAGCCGAAAAAGCTTGACGTCACTCATGCGTGTACTCCTTCTTGGTGACAAAAGTCAGAATAGCCGAGCTACCCCACAGATGCTGCCTTCAAGAAGTGTGTGGTCGGCCGCCCCGGCCGGCTCCAAGAGGCACATAGATCATTTCACAGGTAAATACGCTGTATGTCAATTTAGATAACTGATGCTTTCACCAACCCTTGAATTCCGTACTAAGCAAAATTGAATTCGATCCATTCGGGGTATTTGGCCACCGCATAGATCTGTCACTGCTAGGTTGCGGACGGATCACATAAGCACAGAGCTTCGGTGGTCCCCGCACAGGCAATTTTAGATAGTTACAGTCCTATCCGGGCAATCAACCCGGAGGTTATCGCTCATATCTAACTGTGATAGCGTGTGTTATGCAGATGGCTCGGCGCAGGGCGTGTATAGGGCTCGTTATTTGAGACTATCGCCCCTGGGGCCTTCTTGGCTCAGGGCTGCAGTCGCGGTACCTTCACGCTGATGCCAAAGCGATGTGCTGAGGCAAATCCACTGCGTTGGAGCTATGGAACCATGCGGCCGGCTGAATGCCGTGTCGAAAAACTGAATTGACGCGTGTCGTCAAGCTGCTGTATCCCAGAATACCGCCAACCTGAGCTTTCGGGCTCTTGAAGTAGATCAGTGGCACTTGAGCCGCGCCCCGTATGGGGCGTCGGTCATGTGCTGTGATCTACGCCCCTTGGCGGGGGATCTGGGATCGGCCATGGTCCGGCGCTCCTGTTACATCGGGGCCTAACGTGACAGATCAAGCCAATGCAATCAAAGACTTCTTTTTGCTTCCGGATGTTCATCAACTTCTCACTATTGCTCGGTCGGACAATGCGCTGGTAGCTTTGGATGTCCAGCACCGCGAGGTGAGCTGGACCAAGTTCATGGCTTGGCTGCTCGACCCAGCTCGGCAGGGGCAGGAGCTGGCCGCGAGTCGGCTCCAAGGTCTTGTTCACCTAGCCCAAAACAAACTTCCCGATGAGACTGGCGAGGCCATCGGCCAACAATATCTTGGCCGGCTGAAGGCCTTGGTAGATCAGCCCGTGGTATCCGTGCTAGAAGTAAAACCTGAGGATAGCGCCAAACAGTCCGGCCGGCTGGACCTGATGGTCCGTTGTGAGATCGGGGCTGGTGAGACTGTGCGTCTTCTGATCGAAAACAAGATCGGGGCGTCCGAGCACGACGAACAACTATCTGGTTACGTCAGGCACCATCATCCAATCGCCGGCGGAGATGTCCTACTGCCGGTCCTGCTCGAGATCGGTGATGAGCCGGCTGGTTCCTCCACCTGCACATGGGCGGCGTGCTTGGATCGCTCGGATGCGGCTATGTGGCTTGGGAGCCTTGAATCGTGTCCTGCGATAGCGCGGGACTATCTGGCAGTGTTTGACGCTTGGAACCTCGCTGCTAGGCTGCGGGTTGAACAACGACTTGCCATTGAGGTTATTCGAGAGTTGCCGGGCAAGCATCCCGAATGGACCTTGATTGAATCTTGGCTCGTGGCAAACGAAATCCCCTTCTATCTCGAAGCCCTAGAACACCCAGAGCTTACTCGGGTGTTGAAAAAGAACCGTTTCGCGGAGCCTGAAACACTTGGCCGTATGAAGTCGGACCATGATATGCTCAAGCTCACCAAACCGGGCTGGACATTATATCCCTGCGGGGATGATGCTGAGGGTGTACAGATCCATCTCGAATGCGATGGCCGGGGGAAGATGCGTCTGGATATCGAAATCTTTCCCTACGAGGGCAGCATTGCCAAGAAGCCCGGGCGATTGAAAGAGCTAAAGCGGCAACTAGTGTTCAAAGCCAGATTACATCATCTTGTGCGGGCCGCACTAGATGGCGGTGAGTTTGGTCCAGTCGTCACTGTTAGCACGCGAGGCCGTCAGAACCCGGACCTGCCATCGACTAATTCCGCTGGGCGGTTTGAAAGTGGATTAACGTCTGACTGTACGCCGGACCAACACGCCTTGTATATGGCGTCGGTGATTAAGGCCGTTTCGCCACTTATAGATTCTGCGGCCAAGAATGCGCAGGGATGGCTTCAGAACGGTTCGACGTAACCGCGAAACGTCAATACCCCCAATGCAACGATTGAGGTTTTGGAGTTTCGCGGTTACGTCGAACGTTCACTGGCTGGCTTGGAGAGGTCACAGAGTAAGTTGAGTGTTGGTGGCTGCGGCAAGGGGTGTGGTCGTAAAGTAGTTTTGCCATCGCCCTGTGCCAGCCAGATCCGATAATAGAGGCATATAGGGTCGTAGCCCGACGCAATTAATGCGTGGTACAGCTTGTCGCGGCACACTATGTATTCCCCTTCAAGTTTAGTCGCGCATAAGTCGCCTATCGCCCACGCCATCAGGGCTTGAAGATCGGTCACGGATTTATAGCGAGACGGTTTACTTTTATGGTCCTTCCGGGATTATCGTGGGTATAGGTCCAAACCGCCGCAGTGGAAGTAGATGGCGGTCTTGAAGTGTTCGCGGTTGCGGAAGCCGGCGGCGAGGCGTTTGATGGTCATGATCTTGCTGTTGAGGCCTTCGGC
>JAJRRS010000126.1 GCA_024279275.1 Planctomycetota bacterium
CGCGGTCATGGCGCGCGTCGATCGTTGACCGCCGGTGTATCCCCAACCCCCGTCGGGGTTCTGCGATTCGATGAAGTGTTTGGATGTGTACTGCCAGACCCCACCGGCGCTAGGACCTTTACGTTTGGCGGATTCCCACAGACCCAGCAGCCCGTACTGCGTCACCGAGTGGTCGTAGCGGGGGCCGGTGCGCGGGCCGTAGTCGAACAGCCCGTCTACTTGAGCCGACTGCAACCAACGCGCATCGGCCGTAAGCCGTGCCCGGTAATCATCCGAGAGCGCCGCCCAGCAGTGCGCCCTTAACGAGATCGCATAGGTCCCGTTCATCGCAACAGTGTCCAGAAAAGCAGTCGCCGCCTGAATCTCTGGCTCCTGCACACTCAACCCGCTGCGCAACAGCGCAAACGTAACCAGCGCGGTCTCGCCGCCGCGATGGCGTTTGTTTGTGGTGTACTGACGCTCCCAACCCCCCGTCTTGGAATCTTGTTCCGACAACAGGTAGGCCTGCATCCGCTTGATGGCGGCGGTCACTTCGGCGTCGGTCACAGCCCGCGCATCGCACCAAGGCCACGCAATCACAATCAGCAGCGCCAACACCCTGCACACCAAACCGCCTGAAATAGAAGCAGTAGATCGCACCCGGTCACTCTCGGTTATCTCGGGGGGACAATCGCCCAAGGCGAATCGACCTGCGCAGCCGATATCACATCATAGCGCGTTGAGGCGTCTCTAGCTAGTAAATTTTAACTGGCGTTGCGTTGCTGGCCGTCGTCCGAGCCGTTGGTCGCGTTCTGTTCACGGCGCTCAAACTGGCGAGCGGCGATCTCCAAACGGTCAGCCACCAGGCTCATCGTCTCGGGCCGTTGAGGGGCTTCGGTGTGGATGCAGTCCATCACCAGGCTGGACAACGCCGGCGGCGTATCCGGATTTAATTCGATCGGCGGCTTGCACGCATCCTCCGTACGCAGGCTGATGCCGGCACCCCCCTTGGGGATCAGCGTCGGGACGTGCTTCTGCGTCAGCATCCAGTACATCGTCGCCCCGAGGTTGAATACATCCGTCCGCGGTGTGATGCTTCGGCGTTGAACCTGCTCGGGTGCGATGTAGTCGGGCGTGCCCTGGATCCGTTCCTTGACCGTGCCGATCTCGCAGCTCTGGCCGTAGTCGATGATCTTCACCTGATTCTTATCGGTGACCATGATGTTGTTGGGTTTGATGTCGGCGTGGACGTAGCCGGCCTTGTGCATAACGCCCAGGCCGTGAGCGACCTCCATGCACATGTGGCACATGTCCGCCAACGTGTCCGGCTGATGCTTCTCCAGCGTGACACCATCCACCATCTCCATCAGAACCAACACCTCGCTGGTGCGGATGAAGTTGCGCTGACGGATCAGCTTGATGCTTTTGCGGAGGGTCGGGTGGTCAAACTTCTGCGCCACCTCGTGTTCCAAGATCGCCTGATCCATGAAACGCTGATCGCTGGGTGAGGATTTGACGACCCGCTTGAGCGCGAAAAGCTCACCATTGCCATTCTTGACGGCATAAATGGTACTTCGTGCCCCGACGCCTAGCGTGGCAAGGACTTCATAACCGTGGATTTCACTGAACTCGGCCATAACATCATGCGGGCGCAGGACGGTGCATACTCTTACAAAGCAAGCGCAGGACACCGCAACGCCCTATTTCCAAGTCAAATTGTCCGAATAACCGAATAAACTATGCCTGAAATTATATCCGAACACGCCCGATTTCACAATGCACTGTAGCCTTTTTAATCGACTCGCCCGTCGTGCCACTTGACTCCCAACGCCGCTTAATGCCTCATAAGACTGGGTTAAGCGATCAAGATACCTGCGTTCGGTCGTCTTAAATATGTAGTCGCTGGCGGGCACTCATCATGACATAACGCCCGAACGTCCCTATATATTCGCCTCTGTTACATAAAGGATACGGCCAGGCAGGCACGGGCGTGACAGGCTACACCATCCCCCGGGTTCCCCAACCACCACGGCCTCTCAAGGGTAAAGCGCATAGAGATAGAGGGCGCTGGAAGGTAAGGCGTCTGCAGAACTGACGGGGTGTTTATTTGTTGAGTAGCTGCTGGCGGAACCAGGCATCGGGGAAGCTGCTGGCGGCGGTGCGTGTGCCGACCTGGGCGTAGATGCTGTCCTTGGTGATGCCGAAGCGCTGCTGGAGCTGTTGGACGAGCCAGACCAGTTGTTGGAGCTGAGCGTCGGTAAATCGGCCGGTGTCCCCGTCACCGATCAGGCAGATGCCGATGGCGTCGGGCCAGGTGGCGGTCTTGGCGTCGAAGAAGTCACCCGGAGCCTGGCCTGACCAGCGGAAGCCGACTTCGATCTTGCCGTCGTCGTCGCGGGGACCGTTATCGATGACAAAGTGGTAGCCCAGGCCGTCTCGGCCGAGCTGCTGATGGATGTGGTGCAGTGTGTTGGCGGAGCCTTGAGGGGTTCGGCTGTCGTGGATGACGATCGACTTCCAGGGGATCTGGACGTTGGCGGTGCTAAACAGCTTGTCCTGAGGCTTATCGGAAGGCCGGCCACGGTCGATGGAGGTCAGTGCCACGCCCGAGGTTGGGGCGGTTGGGCCTGGTTCAAGGAACATCAAAAGCCCGCTGGTCACCGTCATTGCGGCGACCAACGCTCCGAGCACCACCATTGTTCTTCGATCCGGGACCAAATCTACTTCCCCATGTTTGACGTAAAAAGCAAACTGTCAAATCAACTCTACAATATTCTCGGCCAAAGACCCATGATGCTTTGAATTTAAGCTCAAAAACGACAAATTACAGCCTTTTCGCCCCGGATCAGACCCACCTTAGCGTTGATCCAGGGGTGCGAGCCGTTGTCGTAGTGCTGGCCGCTCCTCTCCAAGCGCGGTGGTTTTGCGCGGCGGGCGATATTCGCCACGCAGGGTCTGATAGCGTTCGTATTGGGTCCGGGTTGAGCCGTCGGGGTACAAGGCCTTCTGACAGCCTCCCAAGGCACCAGCCCCCCCTACCAAGACAGCCAAACCCAATATCGTGTGCCAAATCCTTCGGCTGAATCGCTCCATGTCAGGATTGTAACCCTCGCTATGGCCTAGAACAACCCAGATTATCGAACCTGCCGAAATTAACAGGGGATCAGCGGGAAAAAGACCCGCAGTGGCCCACAGATTTTCGCGGATGACATAGATTTTGCTTCGTGAGTTTTGGGTTCCGGGAGGACGGGGAGGTTTTACCACAGAGAAGACGGGAGAAGAGTTGACAGGATGACGGGATGGGGAGGATAAGAGTGACGAGCCGGGGGCGGTGTGCTTGATCCGGTTCATCCTGTCATCCTGTCCGTATTCTTTGTCTTGCTCTGCGTCCTCGGCGTTCTCTGCGGTGAGTTTCTCTTTCTTTTTCTTCACATCATCAATCATAAATCCTAGATCATCAATCTAAGGCCTCACAAGGTTCCGGCGGTAACGG
This sequence comes from Planctomycetota bacterium, assembly GCA_024279275.1. Lineage (GTDB taxonomy): Bacteria > Planctomycetota > Phycisphaerae > Phycisphaerales > Phycisphaeraceae > JAJRRS01. The sequence goes on from JAJRRS010000126.1 coordinate 3,473, forward strand.
CAGGCGCGGGGTCATTGGGACCAGGTCAAGCCCGTGTCCTGTGAGTCCGTCATCTGGCCGGGGCGATCCGCTACCAAGTCCCCCGGAAGCTGGACGAATTTTCATTCGCAACATCCGGGGGCAGCCCGCGAGTCCTGGTCCTTTTAATCTTTGGATACTCAGGGTAGCTGTCGATCGCCGTCGTGAGGTTGTCGGCAGACGCCCCCCGGTTCCCCGACCCCCGAAAATAGGTTTCGGGAAATAAGTTGCGTCTCCACTCTTGGCGGATTTGCCGGGTTTGTGCGCATGGATGTGGTTTGGGCGTGTGTCAGGCAAGGGTAAGTCGTGCTGGCAGGGCTGGTAAGGGGATGTGTGTCTTGATGGATTTTTGATTGGAAACTTGGCGCGCGTGTGCGCACGGGGATGGCTTGTGGGATGAACCGCGAAGGCGGGGAGGGTGCCAAGGAAGGCGAGGGGATATCCCGGCGACGAACTTACTCTAATGAAACGAGAAAGTCGGTTTGAGTTACACTGTGCAAATGATTAGCAATCGAAATACAACCAGCGCGACGGTGGGGGCGAAAGATCACGAGACTATTTCTGATAGCCCCGCACAGCGTAGTAAGACGGCGAAGCGGGTAGCACCGCCTGCGATAAGCAAGTTAAATGCACGCCGTAAACTGATTGCCTTTGGTTGGTATGGCGGCAAGTTTTCGCATCTGGGCTGGTTACTTCCTTTGCTGCCCAAGTGCCATCATTATTGCGAGCCCTTCGCGGGGTCTGCGGCCATCTTACTTAACCGCGCGCCGTCTCCGGTGGAGACGTATAACGATTTGGACGGCGAAGTCTGCAATTTTTTTCGTGTGCTCAGAGAGCAGCGTGACACCTTAGCTGAGGCCATTGCACTCACGCCATTCTCGCGAGAAGAGTTTTCTGTTGCTTGTGACCTCGATCCAACTCAAACGCCGTTTGAGCGGGCCAGGCGGTTCTATACACGCGCTCGGCAGGTTCGCACGGGTCTTGCTCAGACTGCAACTATCGGCCGCTGGGCCAACTGTAAGAATACCAGTCGAGCGGGGATGAGCGGGGTGGTTAGTCGTTGGCTTGGCGGGGTCGATGCCTTGCCTGATATTGGCGAGCGGCTGCTGAGGGTGCAGATAGAGAACAGGCCTGCGGTTGATGTTATACGTTTATATGATTCTGAGGATACATTGTTTTACTGCGACCCCCCCTATGTTCACGACACTCGCGGGGACTCGAAGGCTTATGTGCATGAGATGACGGACGACCAGCACCGCGAATTGGCGGATTCGTTAAACGCAGCCAAGGGGATGGTGGCTTTTTCCAATTACGACTGCGAGTTGATCAATTCGTTGTACCCATCCAAGCGATGGAAGAAAATCGTTGGCCCCAGCAAAACGATTCACTCGACCAAAGATAAGCGATCTGAGGTTCTTTGGGTTAATTATGATGTAGAAGACAAGACTAGCCGGAATGATTTATGGGGGAATGAATAGTGTGTACTCCAGCGGAGATACTTGAATCCTGCCTAAGCAAGGCCGCAGAATTGGGCGACACTTCGGCGATTAATGGTCAAGACATCTTAGGACGGATCGAATATGTGTGTCGGTGTATAGGTAATCGTGCGGGAGTACGGCTGCTCATGTCGTGTATGCTGGCAAAGATTCATAATCCGGCCATAGACCCTCGCAAGCCTTACACCGAGATCGGCGGGGACGACGCTTTTTCCGGGCGTACTTATGACGAACAGCACCTCACCGGTTTTATTACCCGGCACCGGTTGCCGTGCAACCACACCACTGCATTCTTGACGCCGGCGTTACGGAATCGCGATGCAACCTTTACAACAGACGTTGTTATTGTGGGTCGCCCGCCGCAGGTATACGAAGACACGATCCAACTTCTTGATGATGTTTTCGCCAAGCGAGTTTCGGCTGATGATGTTTTAGTCGATACGTTGCGTATCCTCTTGCTTATACGAGACGAGAAACAGTCTCGAATGGAAACACTTATCGCCGCCCTTAAGCAGGGCGACGAGGCTATGCCTCTGGCTTCGGAGCAGATCGTAACACTGTTGGGGCAGCACCTTGCCTGCAAGCACAGCAGCCGCTTGCCCGTGCTGATTGTGGCGGCGGCGTATCAAGCGGCATCGTCCTGTTTAGGAAAGCAAGCCGCCCCGCTTCGAGGCCACTTGGCCGCAGATCAACAGACCGGGGCCGGGGGTGACGTCGAAATCTGCCTTTTGAGTGAAGAAAGTGTTTGCACTATTTATGAAATGAAGGACAAGCGCGTAACACAGAACGACATTGACCACGCGATCGAAAAGATCGTTAAGTGCGATCCTCGTATTGACAATTATGTATTCATCACCACCGATGTGATTGAATGTGAAGTCGCAGAGTACGCGGGTGCGGTTTACAACAAGACGGGTGGTATCGAAGTCGTCATCCTTGATTGCATGGGGTTCATTCGGCACTTTCTTCACTTGTTCCATCAATCTAGAACACAGTTTCTAAATGCCTATCAGGATCTTGTTTTGGCAGAACCCGACAGCGCGGTTAATCAACCCCTGAAAGAAGCATTCTTGTCGCTCCGTCATGCTGCGGAGTCGGATGAGTAACCCTGTCGATCACTAAAATCGAAGTAGAGATTGGGCACTTAGAAACAGGGGTGGGCGGCATACTCAGCGATATGTAACGTTTCAGGGTTTCATTCTGCTTTGGTTACACTCTTACCATGACACCACCAGCACTACATAACAGCGCGAGAGATGCGGCGGTTGGGGTGATTCAGGTGTTGCGACGTGCGGGGCATGTGGCTTATCTGGCTGGGGGGTGTGTGCGCGATGGGTTGTTGGGGGTTAAGGCTAAGGATTTTGATGTGGCGACTTCGGCTCGGCCGGAGGTTGTGCGGGGGTTGTTTAAGCGGAGCCAGTATGTGGGGGAGGCGGTTGGGGTGGTGCTGGTTTACCCCCGCCCCCGGAGTGGGGGAAAAAGACATTCAGATAAAGACGGTCCCACCCACGGCGTGGGTGGGCTTGGGGAGAACAATAGAACGGGGGGAAATCCTGGGGCGGGGGCTCCGGGGGTTGAGGTGGCTACGTTTCGGTTGGAGTGGGGGTATGAGGATGGGCGTCGGCCTGGGGGGGTTTCGTTTACGGATGCGGAGCATGATGCGCAGCGTCGGGACTTTACGGTGAACGGGTTGTTTGCGGATCCGCTGGATGAGAAGTTGGAGCCGGTGGCCCCTGGGTGTGAAAAGGTTATTGATTTTGTGGGGGGTGTGAAGGATTTGAGGGCTGGGGTGTTGCGGGCGATCGGGGTGGCGGGGGAACGGTTTGGTGAGGACTACTTGAGGATGCTGCGTGCGGTGCGGTTTGCGGCGCGGTTTGGTTTTGAGATTGAAGCGAAGACGGCGGAGGCGATCCGGGCGCATGCGGTGAAGCTAAGTGGGATCAGTCGGGAACGGATTGGGCAGGAGGTGCGGATGATGCTGACCCCCGCCGCCGCCCCCGGGGCTGGGCGCGGAAATAATGTTGCGTCTGGGAGTGCGAGGGAACTGGGGGGGGCGGTGTCGGAGAATCAGGTGGTGGTGGCGGCGGGGTTGATGCAGGTGTTGGGTTTGGATGGGCCGGCGTTGGGGGAGGGGTGTGTGGCGGGGTCGCTGTTGCCGGCGTTGTTGGGGGTGACGGGGGGTTTGGGGGAGGGAGGACGGGTGCTGAAGCACGCTCCGCCGGGGGGAGGTGAGGGGGACGCGACAAGTCGCGGCGCTTCGTGGGGGAGTGTTGCGGGGGGCGGTCCCCCGCTTGGAGAGCGTGGGCTTCTTGGGAGGGATGGGGAATCGGGGGATAAGCAATTCGGGGGGGATGATCTGGGGGAAACTCCGGGGGAAGCTCTGGGGGAAGCTCCGGGGCAAGCTCCGGGGGCGGGGGTGGGGGTGGGTTATGGGTTGGTGTTGGCGGCTTGGATGTTGGATCGGGCGGGTGCGTCGGGGTCGTTGGAAGCGGCGGCGGGTTTTGCGGAGCGTAAATCGCGGGGGGTGTTGCGTGTGTGGCGTAAGGCGTTGTGTTTGAGTAATGGGGATCGGGATGGGGTGGCGCGGGTGATGGGGCTATTGGTGCGGGCGAAGGGTTGGGCGGGGTTGGGTGTGGCGAAGCGTAAGCGTTTGCTGGGGGAAGCGGGTTGGGGGGAGGCGATGCGGTTGGTAAGGGTGGTTGGGTCGAAGGAAGTGGTTAAGAAGATTGAGGTGGAGAGTTTGCCTTTGATAGCGGAGGGGGTTTCGCCGAAGCGTTTGGTGAATGGTGATGATTTGTTGGGGATGGGTGTGCCGAGTGGGCCTAGGGTCGGGGAATTGTTGGAGGGGGTTTATGATGAGCAGTTGGAGGGGCGGGTGGGGAGTAAGGCGGAGGGGTTGGCGTGGGTGCGGGGGGAATTGTGATTTTGCTTCGCGGACCTACGGTTGTTGATTTGTGATTGATGGGCACCTCTAAAAATACCTAAACTCAAGGTATTCACCAGGCATCGCTAAGCCGCAAGCGGCCTATTTGTAACGAAATTTCTATTTTTAGTGGTGCCCTGATGATGTGAGGCGGGGGAGGGAGGGGTGCGGGGACATTTATGATTTGGGATTGATGATGTGAGGCGGGGCGATGTGAGGCGGGTGGAGAGGGGTGAGGGAGTTTTGGGGGAGGAGTACAGAGGTGAAGAGGGGCGCTAAACCGCAAGCGTGGTAGGGATGCGTGGGGCGAGGATAGAGGGGCGCGACAAGTCGCGGCGCTTCGTGGGGGGAGGGGTGAGGGTGTGGTGTGATTTATGAAATGGCGGGGGATATCCGCTGCTTCGCTGCGCTCAGGGAGCGGCGTTGGGGGTGAGGGTGTGGAGGGAGGTGAGGATTTTGGGGGCGTGAGAAAGACATAAGTGGGTGGTGGGGGTAGGATCGTTGGTCTGTGATGGATTTTTTGACTGAACTTGGGACCCACGCGCCTTACATGCCTTATGTGGTGGTGCTTGGTTTGTTGTTGTTGAGCGGGTTTGGGCTGCCGATCCCTGAGGATATCCCGTTGATCTTGGCGGGGTATCTGACGTTTTATGGGTATGCGGACCCTTGGTTGTTGTTTCCGCTGACATTTTTGGCGGTGTTGAGTGCGGACATGATCGTGTTTATGTTGGGGCGTAAGTACGGGCATCATGTGCCGAAGATGCCTTTGATGAGGCGGTTCTTGACGGAGAAGCGGCTGGCGAATACGGAGCGGTTGTTGCATGAGCACGGTGGGAAGTTCATGTTTGCGGTGCGCTTTTTGCCTGGGCTGCGTGCGCCGGCGATTTTCACGGCGGGGAATTTCAAGATCCCTTATTGGAAATTTTTGCTGTATGACGGGGGTGCTGCGTTGATCAGTGTGCCGGTGATTTTGGGGCTGGCGTATTATTTTGCGGAACATCTGGAGCAGGTGCGTATTTGGGTGGCGAACGGTGAGAAGGGTGTGATCGCGGTGATATTGGTGGCGGCGGTGGTATTTATCGGTGTAAAGATGGTGGTGAACCGTCGGCTTACGGGGGGGAAGTAGGGGTTTGTAATTTGGGATTGATGATGTGAGGAGAGTGGGCAGGGGTGAGGGAGTTTTTTTGGAGGGTGATACAGAGGTAAAGAGGGGCGCTAAACCGCAAGTGGGGTGTGGATGCGTGGGGTGGGGGGAACCGCGGCAGCTTCGCAGCCTGCGGCTTGGGGGATGGGGGAGCGCGACAGGTCGCGTCGCTTGGTGGGGGGATGTTGCACGGGGGGGATAAACGGCCTAACCTTTTGATATGACTACTGAAGGCCTGATCGGCCCGACCCAACTCAAGGACAGCTACCGACGGGTGCTTGATCGCATCGCGGCGGCTGCGGAGAAGGCTGGTCGTCGGGCGAATAGCGTGCAGATGATCGCGGTGACCAAGTACGCCACGCCGGACCAGATCCGGGCGTTGGTGGAGATGGGGCACGCGGAGTTGGGTGAGTCCAAGGTGCAGCAGCTAAGCCAGCGGGTGGCGATGCTGGAGGAATTCCTTGGTCGTAAGAAGACGCTGGCGGGGGCGGCGCCTAAGAGTTCGATCGACGATTTGCCAGAGAAGGTGCGTTGGCACATGGTCGGTCACTTGCAGAGGAATAAGGTGAAGCAGATCCTGCCGTTGGTTGGGTTGATTCATAGTGTGGATAGTTTGAGGCTGGCGGAGGAGATTCATAACTACGCTGCGCGTGTGGACACGGTGGTGGATATATTGATTCAGGTGAACGCGACCAACGAGGTGGGCAAGAGCGGTGTGACTGGGCCGGCGGTGATACATTTGGCGGACCAGATCGACACGATGATGCACCTGCGTCTTCGTGGTTTGATGACGATGGGGCCTAACACGGAGAATCCGGAGGACGCGAGGCCTGCGTTTGCGCGGACGGCGGAGATTTTTTCAGATATACGCAAGGCCAAGATCGGCGGTGCTGAGTGCAACGTGCTGTCGATGGGGATGTCCAACGACCTGGAGGTTGCGGTGGATGAGGGCGCGAACGTGCTGCGGATTGGTCGAGCGTTGTTTGGTGATCCGCCGACGGAGTGAAGGCCGGGGGAGGTGCGAAGACATGACCGCCGCGCCCTGGCGACCAATATCATGAGACTCGATTAACCTGCACGTCTTGCCCTGAACTTGTGGGCATCAAGCTGGACGTGTCGGCTGCCGATAAGCTATTTAATCCATGCCAGCCCGAGCAACTATAAAACTCAGTGTCACACGCCACCGCGACCGGTTCATCTCGGATGACCGACGGGTTATCACACGTTTTTTCCAGGTGGGTGATGAGAAGCGTGTCATGGCGGTGCTGCGGCGGGTGTCGGAGCTATCTGACAATGAGGTTGAGTCGCTGCTGGAGCGGGTGTTGAAAGATTTTGGAGATCGGCATCGTCAGATCGAGGCGGTGCTTGAGAACCACTTTGATTATGTCAGGCCGTTGCTGGATAAGCCTGAGGGACTGACACGAGAGCGTCGGCTGCTGATCGGTTCGTACTTCACGATGGAGTATTCGATCGAGGCGGCGGCGTTGTTTAATCCGTCGATCGTGCCGCACCCGAGCCAGGAGGGCATGGGCAAGGATGAGTTGCGGTTCATTATGAGCCTGCGTGCGACGGGCGAGGGGCATGTGTCTTCGATCGTGTTCCGGACGGGGAAGGTGGATACGGCGGGTGAGATTACGTTTGATCCGCCGAGCAAGTACGCGGCTCGTCTGCGTATGCGTACCGATCAGGTGTATGAGAAGAATCTATTTTTCTATAAGCTGATCGAGATGGCGGCGTACAACGAGACGGCGCGGTTGATTCTTGATGCGTTGCCGGAGTTTTTCACATACCGTGATCTGAACCACACGGTGGCGCAGTTACGAGATCGACCGAACAACCCTGCGGCGTTTAATGAGACGTCGGAGAACATGTTGTGGCTGGCGCGCAGTAATTATCATCTGCTGGTGCCGCCGGATGCGGACCCTTCTGAGATTGTTATCTTCCCGACCAGCGAGAACGAGTCCAAGGGGATCGAAGACCTGCGGATGACGCGGTTTGTCGATGATGATGGTAAGGTCACATACTTCGGGACGTATACGGCGTATAACGGGTTCAGGATTTTGCCTCAGCTATTGGAGACTGAGGACTTCACGGATATCAAGGTTCATACGCTCAACGGGAAGTATGTGCAGAACAAGGGCATGGCTTTGTTCCCACGAAAGATTGATGGGCTGTACCACATGATCTCCCGGCTGGACGGCGAGAATATGTTCATGATGCGGTCGGACAACACGCACTTCTGGAACGAGGCTGTGAAGCTGCAGGCACCGCGTTATCCTTGGGAGTTTGTGCAGATCGGGAACTGTGGTCCGCCGATCGAGACGGAGGCCGGGTGGGTGTTGTTGACGCACGGGGTTGGGCCGATGCGGCAGTACTGCATCGGCGCGTCGCTGTTGGATTTGGATGATCCATCGAAGGTGATCGGGCACTTGAAGAACCCGCTGATCGTTCCTGAAGCGAACGAGCGAGAGGGTTATGTGCCGAACGTTGTTTACACCTGTGGGGCGCTGCTTAATGGCGACCTGTTGATGATCCCGTATGCGGTCAGCGACTCGGCGACGACGTTTGCGACGACGAGCATGTCGGACCTGCTTGCGGTGCTGACCGACAACGGCGGGTTGTAGGTTCGGGGTCAATTGTGCAGCATTCACTTCCTAGCATTCTCATACCCATCCCGTTTAGTTCTCGTGCGGCCCGCGATCTATGATCGGGGAACCTGGCTCGTTGAACCAACACGCGGATCTACGATCCGCCTCTAAACGGCAAGCCTGCATGTGACGTGTATTGTTGGTCTGTTCTACGAGCGTGGGATTCATACACGCACGAGTTATTTTTGGGATTGGTACAAGTTAAGGCTCCGAAGACGCCGCGTGGCTGCGGCGGTTAAACCTGACTCGCTACGGTCAAAGTTAAACCGCTTTAAAGCAGAGCGACGGGGTCTACGTCTACGGCGGTTTTGGCGTCGGAGATGAGGAGTTTGCTGTTGCGGAGGGCGGTCATGAGTTTTTGGAGTTTGGCGGCGGCGTTTGGGGGGGTGGCGATGAGTTCGATCTGCTGGCGGTGGTGGTCGGCGATTCTTGCGATGGGGCAGGGCGCGGGGCCTCGCATTCTTATTTCGGTGCCGAGTTGGTGGTTGGCTTGTTCGAGGTGTCGGGCAAGGGTTTTGGCGTTTTCGTAGCCGGCGAGGTGGTCTTTATCGCGGATGACGATTCTTGCCATGCGTGTGACGGGGGGTAGGCCGACGTCGGCGCGTAGTGCGATTTCGCGGTGGGCGAAGGTTTCGTAGTCATGTTTGGCGGCGAGGACGATGGCGGGGTCGTCTGGGCAGAAGGTCTGGACGACGACTTTGCCGGGGAGTTCGCTTCGGCCGGAGCGTCCTGCGACTTGTGATATGAGTTGGAAGGTGCGTTCGGAGGCGCGGAAGTCGGGGAGGTGTAGCGCGGTGTCTGCGCTGATGACGCCGACGAGTCGGACGCCGGGGAAGTCAAGGCCCTTGGCGATCATCTGTGTGCCAAGGAGGACGTCGAGTTCACCTGCGCGGAATTGGTCGAGCGTGTGTTGGTAATCACGTGCGTTGCGCATGGTGTCGGAATCCATGCGGGCGACACGGACCCCGGGAAACTTTTGGATGAGTTCTTCTTCGACTTTTTGAGTGCCCAGGCCGAAGACGGTGGTCTTGTGGCCTGAGTCGGGGCAGGTGGTGGTGAGCATCTGCTCGGCGTTGCAGTGGTGGCAGCGGACGTATCCGCCGGTGGGCAGGCGAGTATTTTTGTGGTAGACGACGGTGGTGTCGCAGTGGTCGCAGCGCATCATCCAGCCGCAGCGTTGGTCAGGACATGCGATGTAATTGGCGTAGCCGCGGCGGTTAAGCAGGAGCATGGCCTGGCCTGTACGCGTGGCGTTCCCGCCCCCGGATGTTTCCCCGGATGCGCCCCCCCCACTACCGTTGCCTTGGAGTACCTTTTCCAATTCCTGTTCGAGGCGTCGGCTTAGGAGGTGGATGCCTCGTCGGTGTCGGCGTTCGTCCTGCATATCGACGACTTGGACGGTTGGCAGTTTCATGCCGGGGACGCGGTCGGGTAGGCGGATGAGGTGGTAGTTGGGGTTTGGGGGTTGGGGTTTAGGGGTTGAGGGTTCGTGATCTGAACCCTTGTTAATTTTTTGGTCTGGCACGATCCCGACTGCATTGAAGTAACTTTCCAGGCTCGGTGTTGCGGAACCTAAAACGACGGGGATGCCCAGGGACTGTGCGCGTTTGATGGCGACGTCGCGGGCGTGGTAGCGCGGGAGTTGGTCTTGTTTGTAGCTGGACTCGTGTTCTTCATCGACGATGATGAGGCGTAGATTGGTCAGGGGTGCGAAGACGGCGGAGCGTGCGCCGACGACGATGTGTGCTTGGCCGTCGCGTACTCTGCGCCATTGAGCGTGTCGTTGTGCGGGGGTTAGGCCGGAGTGCAGGACGGCGACGGAATCGAATCGGCTGAGGAATCGGCCGACGGTTTGGGGGGTGAGTGCGATCTCGGGGACGAGGATGATGGCCCCCGGGGCCCCCGGAGGGGGCGGGTCTGGGGTCTGGGGTTTGGGGTCTGGGGGGAGTTCTGGATTCGGTGATTTTTTTCTGATCAGACCCGAGACATCAGACCCTAGACCCATGTTCATCGCGGCTTCGATGAGGCGTAAATAGACTTCGGTTTTACCGCTGCCGGTGACGCCGTGGAGTAGGTGGACGCCGAAGCCTTCATTCAGGTGTTTGGTGAGGTGGTTGACGGCGTTGGCTTGGGCTTTGTTAAGTGTGACGTGGCCGGGGGGTTCGGGTTCTTGTTGTGCGCGGAGGTCGAGGTCTGATTCGATGCGGGAATCTATTTTGGATTCAAGGAGGCCGAGTTCGATGAGTTGCTTGACTGGGCCGACGGTTTTTGCGCCGGCGAGGTCGGCCAGGACTTTGATGCCGACCCAGCCGTCTGCTTTGTCGTCGGGTTGGTCGAGTTTGTCTTTGGCTGCTTGTAAGACGGCGCGTTGGAGTTTGGGGATTTTTTCTTTGTCGTTGAGGTCGCGAGCGTGGCGGACGACTTGGCGGTTGACGCGGCCTGTGCCGTGCTTGACGGAGGCGGGGAGCATGGAGCCGAAGACCATGCCAAGGGGGCAGCAGTAGTAACCGCTGATCCATCGGGCGAGGTCGATGAGGTCGGGTGGGAGGGAGACAGTGGGGTCGTATTCTAGGATGGGCTTGATGCGGCCTGACTTAAACGGTGAGGTGTCGGCTAACTCAACGATGTAGCCGTGGACTTTTTTGTTGCCTCGGCCAAGCGGGACGGTGACGCGGTGTCCGACGGCCAGGTCGGGCATCGAATCGGGTACGGCGTAGGTTAGACCCGCACCCCCGCCCCCGGCCCCCCCGGTTCCCCCGGTTCCAGCGACGTCCAGCCCCCGCTCGATGGCGACGATGGCGTACAGGCCGGTTGATTCGGCTGTGTGTGTGTCGCGTCCTGTGTCGAAAAGCTCGGCCATCGCCCAAGTATACGCCCAGCGACGGGGTGTGGGGCGTGGGTGGGATCGGTTAAGATGGTCGGTCTATGGCTAAGGCATCCGATCCCCACCAGACCCCGGCGATGAAGCAGTTCCACCGGTTCAAGGAGCAGTACCCCGGGTGCGTGCTGTTTTTTCGGATGGGGGATTTTTATGAGATGTTTTATGAGGATGCGGAGCTGGCGCACAAGGTGATGGGTGTGACGCTGACGCAGCGTAGTAATGGGATCCCGATGGCGGGTGTGCCTTATCACGCGGTGGATGGTTACTTGAGCAAGATGATCCGGGGGGGGTATCGGGTGGCGGTATGCGATCAGGTGGAGGATGCGTCGCAGGCGAAGGGGGTGGTGAAGCGTGATGTGACGCGGGTGGTGACGCCGGGCACGGTGACGGATGAATCGCTGTTAGAGGATGGGCGGGAGAACCCGCTGGCGGCGGTGCAGTTTCACGGGGACGGGCGGGCATCGTTGGCTTGGGCGGAATTGAGTACGGGGGCGTTTGCGCTGACGACGTTGAGTGAGGATGCGGTTGGGGATGAGTTGGCGCGGATTGGGCCACGGGAGTTGTTGTATTGCGAGACGGCGACGGGGGATGTGCCGGGGCGTGTGGCGGTGGTGGCGAAGTCGTTGGGCGGCGGTGATCCGATGGGGAGGCCGGCGTGGCAGTTTAGACAGAACGAGGCACTAGAAGTACTCAAGCGGCAGTACCGTGTGGCGGGGTTGGGGGGATTTGGTTTGGAGGAATCGGACCCGGCGTTGGGTGCGGCGTCGGCGGTGATTCATTATTTGTTGGAGACTCAGCGGGCGGATGCGGATGGTCGGATCGCGCACCTTCGGCCGCCGAGGCGGTTTAGCCGGGATGAACACATGGTGATCGACCAGACTTCGCTGCGGAGTCTGGAGATCGAGAGGACGATGCGTAGTGAGTCTACATCCGGGTCGCTGCTGGGCGTGTTGCAGGGCTGTCACACGGCGATGGGCAAGCGGATGCTACGGCAGTGGCTTTGTTATCCGTTGTGTGACCGGGCTGGGATCGCGCAGCGGCAGGACGTTGTGCAGGTAATGGTCGATGACACACGGTTTGAGGAAGCGTTAAGCGAGACGCTGTCGGGTGTGCAGGATGTGCAACGGATTACGGCACGGCTATCGGTCGGTCGGGCTGCCCCGCGGGACCTGGTGGGGTTGGGTAGGAGCGCGGCGCGGATCGGTGAGGTTGAGAAGCTGCTGAGAGATCGTGACGAAGTTGATGCGTATCACAAGCGTATCGTTGAGCTTGTGCCGGCGGTCGAGGCGTTGGGCGAGCAGATCAATAAGGCTTGTGTGGATAGTCCGCCGGCGCATCTGCGCGAGGGTGGGTTGATTGCGGATGGGTATGACAAGCAGTTGGATGAGTACCGGAATCTGCAACGCGACAGCCGAACGTGGTTGGCGGCGTATCAGAAGGAACTGATCGAGCAGACGGGGATCCCGACGCTGAAGGTTGGGTACAACCGGGTGTTTGGGTACTACATCGAGACGACGGCGGCGCATCGGGACAAGGCGCCGGAGGCGTGGACGCGGAGGCAGACACTTAAGAATGCGGAGCGGTATGTTACGCCGGAGTTGAAGGCCTATGAGGACAAGGCACTGTCGGCGCAGAGTAAGGCGGTGTCACGGGAGCAGGCGTTGTTTGCTGAACTGTGCGGGCGTGCGTCGGCGTTGATCGAGGCGTTGCATGGATTTTCCGAAGCGGTGGCGGAGCTGGATGTGCTGGCGTGTTTTGCGCGGCGGGCGGTGATGCGTGGGTATGTTCGTCCGGTGATTGTGGATGAGCCGGTGCTTTCGATTACGGCGGGCAGGCATCCGGTGCTGGATGAGTTGTTGGGGGATCGGTTTGTGGCGAATGATTTGGAGTTGGGGTCAGAGTGGGGAGGGTCTGGGGTCTTGGGTCTTGGGTCTAGCCAGAAAGAAGAAAACGCCCCCCACTGCTCCGATCAGACCCTAGACCCCAGACCCCAAACCCGCCCCACTCTTGCGCTGCTCACCGGGCCGAACATGGCGGGGAAATCGACTTATATTCGGCAGGCGGCGTTGTTGACGTTGATGGCTCATGCGGGTTCGTTTGTGCCTGCTGAGGCTGCGACGATCGGGCTGTGTGATCGGGTGTTTACGCGGATCGGTGCGAGCGATGAGCTTCATGCGGGGCAGTCCACGTTTATGGTTGAGATGACCGAGACGGCGAACATCTGTCATCACGCGACGAAGCGGAGTTTGGTGATCCTCGATGAGATCGGTCGGGGGACGAGTACGCTGGATGGGTTGAGCCTGGCGTGGGCGATCGCGGAGCATCTGGCGGAGCTTGGGCCTAGGACTTTGTTTGCGACGCATTACCACGAGCTGACGACGTTGCCACAGACGTATGGGAGCGTGATGAATCTGAATGTGAGTGTGCGGGAGTGGGAGGACAGGATTGTGTTTTTGCATCGGATCGTGCCGGGGGCGACGGATCGGAGTTACGGGATTCATGTGGCGAATCTGGCGGGGATGCCGCCTGAGGTGGTGAAGCGTGCGAATGTGTTACTGGGCGAGTTGTCGGTGAGCCACGAGGGTGATGCGGCGGCACCGATGTCTGAGGCGGCGGTTCGGCCGAACAGTAAGAACAGTCAGCAGATGGGGCTATTCACGGAGTTTGTGCAGCATCCGGTGATCGATGAGATCAAGAGCCTGGACATTAACACGATCAGTCCGATGCGGGCGTTTGAGTTGTTAAGGGAGATGCGGGGGAGGGTGGAGGGGGCGGAGGGCAAGGTGAGCCAGGCCCGCGAGACCTGATTTAATGAATCGGGGTTTTTTGAGTCATCTTCTATTATGCGTGGTTTTGCACAGGCACGGCTGCTGAAGCAGCCTCAGCCGGGGGGAGTTGGGAAACTCAATCGGATATTTTTTCTGTTGGTTTGTTGACGGCGCGAACCTGCATAGCCTATCATCGTAATAACAACAGATCTTCTCCTCCTGCCCCCCCTCACGGCCCGCTTGGTGTGGTTTCACCCGCCAGCGGGCCGCTTTTCTGCGCGTCGGTGGGCTGCTGGGGTGGGGTGTCCGGGGGCTGTGATAAGGGCTGTATTGCTATATACTAAGGGGCTGGGGCAGGTTCATCTTGAAAGTCGCGTTAGGTTAACGGTTTGGGTGGTCGGTTAAGGCTCTGTGGGCGTCGCGTGGCCGCGACGGCTAAACCTTGCTGGTTACGGTAAAAGTAAAACCTCTCTCATGAGTATTGAATCGCTAAGTCAAAGTGCTGGGATCATTGTCGCGGTCCAGGATGGGGCGGTGTCGGCTGTTGAATTGGATTGGCCGGGGGGGTGTGGGGGTGAGTGTGTATTTTTAGGGCGGACGCGGGGTGAGAGCCACGAGGAGTTTGGGGCGTTGGTTCGTTTGGAGTACGAGGTGTACGAGCCGATGGCGACGAAGGTGCTGGGGGAGATGGCGAAGGATGCGGCGAAAAAGTTTGGGTGTCGGGCGGTTCGGATGGTTCATGCGCGGGGGGCGGTTAAGCCTGGTGAGGCGAGCGTGGTGATCCAGGTTGCGACGCCGCATCGGGGCGAGGCGTTTGAGGCGTGCCGGTATCTGATCGATCGGCTCAAGCACGACCTGCCGGTGTGGAAGCGTGAGGTCTGGCGTGAGGGTGAGACATTTGTAGATGGCTGCTGCGCGGGGGATGGTGAACGGCTAGTTAAGCGTCCCGATTCGTGGGCGGCTGATAGGGGTGCGGGCGATGCAGGATGAAACACAACTTCGTGAACGGTTCTGCCTGGCGGTGCGGCAGCTCTGGACACGGGGGATGATTGTGGGGGCTGACGGGCTGTTGTGCTGCGAGGTTCATCGCCGACGGTATTTGGTGACGCCTGTGGGGCGGCGGCGGATCGACCTGCAACCGCAAGACCTGACGTGTGTGGACATCGGCGGGGAGAGCGTACACGGGGGCGAGGGCATCCCCCCGGAACTTTGGCAGCCGCACCGCGATGTGTATCAATCACACCTGGACCCGGCGGGTGTGACGCTTGGGGCTTCGGCGATGGTTGAGCCGGCGAACGTGTTGGCGCTATTGAGCAGGCAAGGCGGAGCGGATCGGCTGGACATTGGAAATGGCGAGTCGATCCCGATCGTGGCGGGGGATGACGCTCAGGCGTTGCAGGGGGTGTTGACGGACTCGACGGAGGTTGTGTTGCGGGGCAAGGGGTTGTTCGTCGCGGGTGCGGACCTTGCGGGGTTGTTGAATCGTATCGAGCGGATCGAGTTGGCGGCGGCGGTGAAGCTGGCGGCAGACGGTTGAACATTCATTAGCTACAGAAATCTGTCTGGATATTATTTCTGGAACGTGGTGTTGATGCCGACCCCGGCCAAGTCCCTGCGGGCCATGACCGGGCTTCTGTGACCGGGCTTTGAGATAGAAAAATGCGATCGCAAGCCTCCAACACCTTCCCCTGCCTTGCTCCGTGCCTCTGTGTCTCCGCGCCCTCCGTGATATTGCCTTCTCTCTCCTGCCTGGCTTGGCTGTTAAATACATGAGGAGACGACGTGACCAGGAAGAAGATTCCCGAGTTGGCTGTTGATCCCGCGTTGAAGCGGCGTGCGAGGCGTGTGTATCAGAAACTCGATCAGCTCTATCCTGATGCGCATTGTGCGTTGGATCACGATGGGCCTTTCCAGTTGCTGGTGGCGACGATTTTGTCGGCGCAGTGTACGGACGTGCGGGTGAATATCGTGACCCCGCCACTCTTTAAGGCGTACCCGACGCCTGCGAAGATGGCGGAGGCGAAGATTGGGAATCTGGAAGGATTGGTAAAGACGACGGGGTTTTTCCGCAATAAGGCGAAGTCGATCAAAGGGGCGGCGATGGTGATTGTTCAGGATCACGGGGGCGCTGTGCCGGAGACGATGGAGGAGCTACTGAAGCTGCCGGGGGTGGCACGCAAGACGGCGAACGTGGTATTGGGCAATGCGTTTGGGAAGAATATCGGGGTGGTGGTGGACACGCACGTCGGGCGGCTCAGCGGTCGGCTGGGGTGGACTAAGCAGACCGATCCTAAGAAGGTCGAGCGTGATTTGATGGGGTTGTTTCCGACGAAGAACTGGACGATGCTTAGTCATCTGTTGATTTATCACGGGCGTGGGCCTTGCAGGGCGAGGAACCCTAAGTGTGATGGATGTGGGTTGTTGAAGTCTTGTCCGCGTGTTGGGGTGGAGTGAACCGCGAAGGCGCGAAGAGCGTAAAGCGGGGAAAGAACGGAAGTATCCGCAGATTGCGCAGATGACGCAGATTTAGAAGAAGCCGTTACCTCGACTGATTACGATTCCTAATCTGTGTAATCTGCGTAATCTGCGGATAACCTCCTCTTCCTTCGCGCTCTTTGCGCCTTCGCGGTTTTCCTTGGTTTTCACACTTTCGCGGGTTGGAAGCGTGGGAAGAGGGGGTCGCCTTTTTGAATGTGGGTTCCGGGCTGGCTTCGGCCCCACTGCTGCCATAGGTCGAGGTCGCCTGTGCCGCGGTCGGCGAGGGCTTCGGTGTAGTGGTTGCAGTTGGTGCGGTCCCACATCTCCTGGACTTTTTCGGGGAGGAACGGCCAGAGTAGTAGGGACGCGATGCGGAGGGATTCGGTGCAGTTGTATAAGACGGTGGCTACCTGTGGGAGCTTGTCTTGCTGTTTGGCAAGTTGGAAGGGTTGGGTTGTTTCGATGTAGCTGTCAACGGCGCGGACGATGCCCATCGCGGCGGCGGCGGCTTTGGATAGCTCGAGGGATTCCATGGCGTTGGTGTAGTCGCGGACGGCCTGCTCGACGATGCGGTCGTGTTCGATGCCGACGGCGGACTCGGGTTCTTCGGTGGGCGTGGGGAGTTTGCCATCGAAGTAGCGGGCGGTCATGTTGGAGACACGGCTAAAGCAGTTGCCGAAGGTATTGGCGAGGTCGGTGTTGTAGGTTTCGATGAACTTGGCTTCTGAGAAGTCCGAGTCGGTGGTGCCCATCGGGCCTTGGGTGGCGAGGAAGTAGCGCAGGGCGTCGAGGCCGAAGGTTTCGACGTAGTGGTCGATTTTTTCGAGGTCGATGAAGTTGCCGAGCGTCTTGCTCATTTTTTTACCTTCGCTGATCCAGAAGCTGTGGGAGTAGATCAGGCGAGGGAGTCGCATCCATTCATTGCCCGGGAGCTTGGCCAACGACGTGAGCATGGCGGGCCAGATGACGGCGTGGAACCAGAGGATATCCTTGGCGACGAAGTGGACGTCGGCGGGCCAGTACTTTCGGCGGTCGTCGGTATCGATGGTGGAGAGGTAATTGATCAGCGCGTCGATCCAGACGTAGATGGTGTGGTTGTCGTCGCCTGGGACTTTGATGCCCCAGTCGCCGCTGCCGGTGCGTGAGATGGGGATGTCGTTGAGGCCGTCTCGGATGCGTGCGACGACCTCGTTTTTTCGTGCGACGGGCTTGACGTCGAAGACCTCGCCGGAGCCGAGGAGTTGTAAGAGTGAGTCGCCGTAGGCGCTGAGCTTGAAGAAGTAGTTTTTCTCGGTTTTGCGGACCAGAGGTTTGCCGTTGATGGGGGACTTGTAATCGGATTCCTTGGCGCGGTTTTCGGGGACGTATTCTTCTTGGCCGGCGTCGTACCAGCCTTCGTATTCGCCGAGGTAGACGTCGCCGCAATCGAGCAGTTGTTTGACGTAATGCTCGACCTTGGACTTGTGGCGGTCCTGGGTGGTGCGGATGAAGTCGTTGTGGGTCATACCCAGGCGGTTGAACGTGTCCTCGAAGGCCTTGGCGTTGCGGTCGGCCCACTGGAGCGGGGTGACGTCGTTTTTGGCCGCGGAGTCTACGACCTTGGCGGCGTGTTCGTCGGTGCCGGTGAGGAAGAAGGTGTCGTCGCCTTTGAGGCGGTGGTAGCGTGCAACGACGTCTGCGACTGTGGTGGTGTAGACGTGGCCGATGTGGGGCCGGTCGTTGACGTAGTAGATCGGCGTGGTGATGTAGAACTTGCTGGGCATAAAGGGGATTGTACGGGTTGGGGCGTCGGGTTGCTAAAGGTCTGCTGCAGGCCTGTTGAGGTTCTGCTGAAGGGGTCATGCCTGGGCCTTCGGCGGTTCGGGGAGGTGCTCACGCGCGGCTATGCTCACCACGGGCCGAGGTAAACACCATCAAGAAGTATAATATATAACTTATAATTGATCTTTATGGTTATGGTGAGGCCGGGACGGAGTTGAGGCTGGGGGGTGGGTGTATTGTTGTTGGGAGTCGCGGTGTGTGATGGTGCTTTGAGGGTGGGTCCGGTTGTTGCGGCTTTCGGTTCCCTGATGTCCACACCAGGTGCGTCGAGTTTTGTGGGTGACATGTACTCGCGGGCCTTGCCACCGAAAAGATCACTGAAAGACCCCTGAGCTTTTCCAAAAACCTGACGGATACCCCACCGAAGCAGCGAAGGCGGTGCATCAGGGGCTTTGGTATGGGTTTTAGAAAGGCTACCCTGAGCGTCTCCCGGAATATCCCCCGGCGGTCTCATATGAACCTAGAATGTCGGGGATGGGAAAGGCGTTGGATATTGCGTATGCGGTGGGGGCGTTGGTGAGTAGCCCGGTGTGGGGGTATTCGATGCTGCGCACGGGGAAGTGGCGGACGGACTGGCGGGGGCGGTTTGGGGTTGGGGTGGGTGAGGCGATGGGGTGCAGGGGGGAGAACCGGGGAGGGCGCGCGAAGCCGCAAGCGGCGGGGACAGGGGAGCGCGAAGCCGCAAGCGGCGAGGGGGGGAAGACGCTGCTGATCCATGCGGTGAGTGTGGGGGAGGTGAGCTTGGTGCGGAATCTGGTGGAATACTTTGAAGAATATGAACCGGGGGTGCGGGTGGTGATTTGCACGACGACCAATACGGGGTTTACCCGGGCGACGGCACTTTATGGAGAGCGGCATTGGGTGGTGCGGTTTCCGTTTGATTTTAGTGGCGCGGTTGGGCGGTTTTTGGATGCGGTTAGGCCGGACGTTGTGGCGTTGACGGAGTTGGAGGTTTGGCCGAACTTTATGGAGGCGTGTGGGAAGCGTGGCATCCGGGTGGCGGTGATTAATGGTCGGCTCAGTGAGCGGAGTTTTAAGGGGTATCGGCGGTTCCGGCCGTGGTTGCGTGGGATGTTTTCTTCGTTGTCGGCGGTTGGGGCGCAGACGGAGGATTACGCGGGGCGGTTTATTGAGATGGGTGTGCCTCGAGAGCGGGTGAATGTATTGGATACGATGAAGTGGGACGCGGCGAAGATTGTGGATCATGTAGATGGGGCGGATGAACTTGCGCAAGAGATGGGGATTGATCGGGGTCGGCCTTTGATCGTGGCGGGGTCAACGGGGGTGGGTGAAGAGAAGATGTTGATGGAGCGTTGCCCGGGGGATGTGCAGTTGATGGTGGTGCCCAGGAAGCCGGAGCGGTTTGAGGCCGTGGCGGGGTTGTCGTCGGAGATGGTGAGGCGGACTCGGCCGGGGGAAGCGGCATCCGGGGGGAGGTTGTTTTTGTTGGATACGATGGGCGAGTTGGCGAAGGCTTATGCGTTGGCGGATGTGGTGGTAGTGGGTCGTAGTTTTAATGGTTGGGGCGGGTCAGACCCGATTGAGCCGGTGGCGTTGGGTAAGCCGACGGTGATTGGGCGGGATTATCATAATTTTGCGGAAGCGGTGGAGGCGTTGGAAGGCGGTGGCGGGTTGGTGGTTACGGATCGGCCGGGGGAGGTGGTGGCGGGATTGCTGGATGATCCGGGGCGGTGTGAGGAGCTGGCTAAGCGCGGGCGTGAGGTTATTTTGTCGCGGCAGGGGGCGACGCGGCGGCATGCGGAGGTGTTGATGGGGTTGCTTGAGTTGACTGGGGGGTGAGGTGAGGGTACCCGCCCCCGGATATTCTCGGATACCCGCCCCCGGATATTTTTGGATACGCGCAGATACCCGCCCCTTCGCAAAGCTCAGGGGCGGCGTTGGGTGGGTGGGGTTGGTTGTTGAGTGTTGATGACATCAGGGGACACGCCATCTGTAAGATGGCGGCTATGAAAGAGCGTTACAATGAGGGGGGAGGGGTGGGATGACCGTGACCACTACCCCCAGACCCTAGACCCCGAACCCCAGACCCTACTCTCCCTATGCCTTCTACCAAGCTACGACAAACTGTTTTGACTGCTGCGACGAGTGTGGTGGTGAAGATCGGGACGCAGTTATTGACGACCGAGGACGGCGATCGGCCTAGCCTGGATGCGGGGTTTATCCGGCGGATCGCCAAGCAGGTGGCGTATCTTCGCAAGGCGGGTCGGCGGGTGACGCTGGTGTCCAGTGGTGCGGTGGGTGCGGGTTGTGTGTCGCTTGGGATGGATAAACGGCCAAGCGATCTGGCGACGTTGCAGGCGGTGGCGGCGATCGGGCAGCGGCAATTGATGACGGAGTGGCACAAGGCGTTCAGCAAATACAAGCTGTCGGTCGGGCAGGTGGTGCTGACGCGGACGGACTTTGATGACCGGGTGCGGTTTTTGAATATCCGGAACTGCGTGAACAAATTGCATGAGCTGGGCAGTGTGCCGGTGCTGAATGAGAATGATGCGGTGGCGGTGGATGAGCTACGGTTTGGCGATAACGATCTGCTGGCGGCGATGACGACTAACGCGCTGCGAGCGGATGCGCTGCTGCTGTTGACGACGGTGGATGGGCTGCTGGATGAGGATGGGAAGGTGATCGACCTGATCGATGATATGTCGTTGTACCAGGGGCTGACGCGGGCGGGGAGCAGCAAGTGGGGCAAGGGGGGGATGAGCACGAAGCTGGAGGCGGCGAAGCTGGTGATGGATGCGGGAGAGGTGTCGGTGATCGCGTCGGGTCGAGAGAAGGATGTGATCACGCGGATATTGGCGGGGGAACGGTTGGGGACGGTGTGTTTGCCTGCGGGTCGGAAGCTGGACAGCCGACAGAGGTGGATCGCTTTGACGGCTAGGCCGTCGGGGACGATCGGGATTGATGAGGGTGCGTGCAAGGCGATCTGCGAGCGGGGCAAGAGTTTGCTGGCAAGCGGGGTGACACAAATCACCGGGCGGTTTGATCGAGGGGATGTGCTGCTGGTGCGGTCGGAGACGGGCAAGGAATTGGCACGGGGGCTGACGAATTACAGTGCCGAAGAGCTGCGGCTGATCATGGGCAAGCGGTCCAGCCAGTTTCAGAAGGTTCTGGGGAACGCGGCGTATGACGAGGTGATCCATCGGGATAATCTGGTTGTGCTGGCCGGGGCCAAGGGCGGGTAAGGCATAATTTAAGAAAATTCTATTCGATTAATGCAATACGCCGGAGTCACGTTCACTAGAACATGAGCTAGGCAGTGGGGTTGGTATGCGCACAAGAGTTGACGGCAGACCCTATAAAAAGACTTGTAAGTCATTATGGCTTTTGCAAAAAAGCCTTTATAGATTGGCCCGTGGATTCGTGGGCAGGGAGGGGCGAGGGGTGTGGCTTGGGGTGGGGTTTTGGCGGGTCACTGTCTGAGGGTTGAGTGTCGTGGGGAACGCCCCAATGAAAGCCCATAGACGCGGGCATGCGTGGGCTTGGGGGAGCATCGTATTTTGATTTGTTCGGTTGATGCCTCTTGATGAGGCCAGCGGGTTAGCCTGAACATTATGGGACCGTCCTAACCGTTACAAATTGACCTTTCTAACTAAACCGCCCAGACGGAACAGCCGATTCAGCGCAGGAGTAGACCCTGTGGGGTTGGCTTGGGATTCTCTTGTGCCTGTCCTTGTGGATGGTGTCGCGGATTGAATGGGAACCGGGGTGTCGGGTGAATTCTGATGAGTGTCATAGAAGATAATGTGAGCCTGCTGAAGCGTGTGCGTGAGATGTGCCTGACGGGGCAGGTCGCCAACGCGGAGCTTGAGTTGCACAGCGTGTACCGTCAGGCGGGGTGCGATGCGTCTATCAAGGTAACGCTGGCTGCGTTGTTGGCCAGGCGTGGCGAGCATGGCGAGGCGCGTGCGATTCTCAAGGGCGTTTTGCCTGGGACGGTTAGGCAGTGTGATCCGCAGAAGGTGAAGCTGGCGATCAGTATTCTGATTTCGCTGGGTGAGCACGACGATGCGGAGCGGCTGGGTCGGGCGTATCACCATGCGTTTGGACACGAGGCGACGCGGTGGCTGCGGGCGATGAGTGTGCCTGGGGCTGGTCGTTTGCGTTGGTCGGCGGGTGGGCAGATTGATGAGCTGGCGCGGGGGTTGGCGAGTGAGCCTAAGGCGATCCAGGCGTTGGTGTTTGCACAGAAATATCAGAGGGATCTGCCGACGGTCAGGCTGCTGCGGCAGGCGATCAGGCGGATCGTGCCGTTGTTTGAGAATGACGCCAGGCAGATGACGATGATCTGTCGAGCGATGGCGGAGTTGTCGCTGCTAGAGGGGGATCAGGCGCAGGCGAGGCGTTGGGCGCATCGTGGGTTGGAAGAAGACCCGTATTGTGCGGCGCTGGCGCTACTGATAAATCGGCTTCGCGATAAGGGTGACACGGCTTTGCCGGCGGTGTCGGTGTTGACGTGTGTGGCTACTCATCACCCGGGTTATCCGGATGTGCAGGCGGCGTTGATCCGTCGAGAATCTAAAGAGGGTCGGGGCGAATCGGCGACATCGCGTCTTGATGCGTGGCTTGAGCGTGAGCCTTACTCGCCGCATGCCTTGGAACTGAAACAGGAGTTCGCGGCATGAGTCGATCTACACTCGAACAACAGCAGCAGGCGATGGATCGGCTTGATCTTGCGAAGTCGGCGTACGATGCCAAGCACTACAACCAGTCGCTTGGGCAGATCCGGCGGGCGATTGAGTTGGACCCTGATTGTGTGAACGCTCGTGTCTTGCAGGCGCGGGTGTATCTGAGGCAGAATCGGCCGAACCTGGCGATGTCGGCGTTGAATGCGCACGACAAGGTGGTGCCGGGGATGGCGGAGACGCCCGAGGTGTCGATGCTTCGTGCTGAGGCGTTGGCGGGCAGTGGGTTTGATCGTGTAGCCAAGGGGCAGTTACAGAAGTTAGCGGCGCAGTTGCCTGACGATGTTCGGCCTTACCGGATGCTGTCGGGGCTGTACCTGAAGCTGAATCAATTTAATGACGCGATCGGGTCGCTGCGTGATGTGGTGCGGCTGTCGCCTTCGGATCAGGCATCGACGCGGTTGCTGTCGGACCTGATTCAGCATCGTGATCCGCAGGCGGGGTTGGATCTGCTGCTTGCAGGCTCGAAGGACGCGAAGGAGCCGGGCGTGCTGCTGCGTGCTGCGCGGCAGTGCTGGAAGCTGGGCCGATTGCGTGACGCGGATGAGTTGTATGAATCGATCTTAAAGATACGGCCTGACGAAATGGGCGTGTTGCTTGAGTCGGGTCGGCTGGCAGATGAGATGGGCGAGGATGTGCTGGCGGTGCGTCGGCTTGAGCGGGCGGTGTCGATATCTGGGGATCATGTCGCTGAGGCGTTGGGTGCTTTAGCGGTGGTGCATAGCCACGCGGGCCGGTTCCGGTTGGCTGCGTTGAGTTGCTGGAAGGCTGCGCGTTTGCGTGAGCATGATGGGTTTGCGTGGGCTGGTCTTGCTGTGAACGCGAAGGCGTGTGGTCGTGCTGGGCTGGCGGAGCGTGCGTTGGTTGTGTTGAATCGATGCACGGGTAGCCGACAACGGCAGAAACAATTGGCAACCTGGTGGCAGCATGTGGCGGCGTCGTTGGCGGTTGAGTCGGGGTTGGAAGCTGTGCCGACGGACCACGCGGGGCAGACGGTGTTTCAGTCGCTATTGAAGCAGGCGACGCACACGCTGGAGGGTGTCGCGGGGGATTACCGTCAGCGTGCGGATGCGCACTACCACCTGGCGGTGTGCCATCATCTTTTGGATGATCCGACCGAGGCGAACATCCACAACGATCAGGCGCTGGCGATCAACCCGCGGTATGAAGCGGCGAACCGGCTCGCGGAACAGATCGAAGATCATCTGTCGCTGGCGGGGTGAGGGGATTTATGATCTGTGAGTGCTGATCGCTGATGTGGATGGGATGCTGCACATCAGTTATGGCTGACACGACAGAAGATCAGAACTCAGCGATCACAGATCAGAGGTCACACCTGCTTTGGGTACTTCGACGAGTCCCAGCGGAATTCTACATCCGAATCTTTGTGGAAGCCTTTGGCGGCTAAGCGTATACAGTCCCAGCACAGCGGCGCATCGGGGTTTCGGCCCGGTGATGGTTTTGCGTCGGGGTGTAGCCAGCGTTTGGTGTCTGCGGGGTGTCCGCTGAGGCAGAGGGTGCATTGGAATGTATCCTCGGCGGGTTGGGTGTTGTCCAGTGCCTGTGTGAGGCAGGCGAGACACAGCACGGAGCCTTTGTGGCCTTCGATCATGGAGAGTTCTTCGTCCCAATCGGTGCCGCAGAAGTCGCAGGAGATTATGATTCCGCCGTTTTCATTTCTTTGCATGGTGTGAGTATCTTACACGCGGTTGGGGATTGATAAAGCTTGTGGGGATTCATGGGAAACCCCCGCCTTCCGGCGGGGGCTAGGGGTTGGGTTGCAACGGTGACAATAGCTTTGGGTTATTCGCGGTTGAAGAGTATTTCGATTTTTAGTTGTATTTCACCTTCGAGGTTATCGATCTTCTCACCTTTGGCGGTCCATTGTTCGAGTGCGGCGATTACGGGTTCATCCCAGTTTTTGGCACCGGTGGAGTGAGTGAGATCGACACGGGTGACGATGCCTTGGTTATTGAACCAGAGGGTGGCTTTGGGGTTGCGTGGGACGGCGCTGAAGTACGCGGCTGCGGAGGGTCTGGGGACGACGGTATTGATCTTGATGCCTTGATAGGTTTCGACCTTGCCGGGGCGGACGCGCAGGGTGCCGGGCATGATGGTGACCGGGGGAGCCTCGGCCTGGTCGCGGGGGGCGGCGGTGGGTTTGGCGGATGAGTTGGGGGAACCGGGGGAGCTGGGTTCAGTTGAAGGAGATTTGGCTGGACTGTCGGGTTGGTCGGGGGAATCCGGGGTGTCGGGGAGCACGGCGTCCGCTTTGCGGGGTGTCGGGCCTTTGGGTGCGTAAGGCATGTCGCCTTGATCGGCGGGCGTCGGTAATGGGACAGGTGAGGAGGCGCTTGAGGGTAAGACCAACGATTTACTGGCGTCGGTGTCTGTGCTTGGGGGAGTGGGGGTTTTTTTAGGCTGGGCGTTGGGCGCGGGGGGAGTCGGGTCGAACTCGATCGGTGCGTTGGGGATGGGGTCTTGTTGTTTTTGTAGTGCGGGCTGTTCGACGATGGCGTGTTGTGCAAGCAGTTCGCGGTAGTCGTCGTAGGCGATCCATGCGATGTTGGTGACGGAGTCGCGTGCCTGGCCGGGTTGTAGCTCGGGGGGCGTCGGCAAGGGCTGGTCCTGTTTGGGCGGTGTAGCCGGCTCCCGCCCCACTACGCTTGCTAAGCCGATGCTCCATATCGGGACCAGGGCTGTGTGCAGGAGCAAAGCGAACAGCGCCCCCATTATCAGCGGCAGTCTTGATTCTGGTTCGGTCATTGAATCGATCTCGTGTAACCGCGAAGGTGCGAAGTAAGAGAAGAACAGAAGTATCCGCAGATTGCGCAGATGACGCAGATTTAGAGGAAGCCGTTCCACCGGTTGATCCCATTTCTTAATCTGTGTCATCTGCGCAATCTGCGGATAACCTCCCTATTCTTTAGCGTTCTTTGCGGTAAAAAAACATCACTTCGACGCGCTATCGCCGACGATATTAAAATCTTCTATCCCGGCACGGCGGACCTTTTCGATCAGACTAATCAGTAGTGGGCCACGGTCCACGATGGCTGAGGTGTCTGCGGGGAAATCTCCGGGGGAGGCTTTGGGGGTGTCTTCCAGTGCGAGGAAGAGTTTGGGTATTTCTTCCAGTTGTGCGATTTCGGCCAGGCGTTGGTCGAGGGATTGGTCGTCGATTTGGGCGCGGTTGAGGTAGAGGTTGCCATGGGCGTCGATGGTGATCGCCACGATGGATGCGGGTTTGGCGGCCTGGCCGGTGGTGAGGGTTTGGAGCTGGACGGGGAGGATCTCGGCGTGGACCATGGTGACCAGGCTGTAGATAAAAAACGTCAGCAGCAGGAAGATCACGTCGATCAGGGGCATGATCTCAACGCGGGGGGACAGGTCATGTCGGCGGACGGGTCGCATGGGTGTATATTACCGCCGAACCGGCCCGGGGCGAGCGGGCTTGACGGGGAAGGTCTGTAAATGAATACTGATGCGGTATTAATCAGGTTTCAGGACTCAGGCTCACAGGTCAACACCATCACAAGGGAAAATCCAATATGACAGACGAAACACAGGAAACAGTCAGCCCCGAGGCGACAGAGGGCGGGTCGCCATCTAAAGATGCTCGCACGATGGCGATGCTGGCACACCTGCTGGGGATCGTTACCGGCTTCCTTGGGCCGTTGATTATCTGGCTGATCAAGAAGGACGATGACGCCTTCGTCGATGACCAAGGCAAGGAAGCACTGAACTTCCAGATCACGATCACGATCGGGATGCTCATAAGTGGAGCATTGATGTTCATCTGCGTCGGCTTCTTCACGGCCCTGGCTTTGGCGATCGCCAACCTGGTGCTGTGCATCATGGCGGGGCTGAAAGCCAACGAGGGTGTGAAGTATCGCTATCCGCTTACGCTACGGCTGATCAAATAGACCCGGTCAAGAATATATAGTGATCGCACGGGTGTTTATTTTATCTGACTGTCCCACGGCCGAGAGGTCGTGGGCTTTTTTTATGTGGTGGTTAGCGCAGGGTGTTCCAGGCGGCTGCGATGGCGTGGGCGGGTGTGTCGTTGACGATGGAGACTTTTCCGAGTTGATCGGGGAGGACGAGGCGGACCTGGCCGTCGGCGACTTTTTTGTCGCTTTGCATGATGGACATGAGTTTATCGTTGGTGGGCAGGTCGTTGGCTTGGGTGGGTAGGCCGGTCTTTTTCAGTAGTGCTACCAGGCGGTCCACGACGGTGGAGTCGCAGCGACCGGAGGCTGCGGCCAGGCGTGCGGCGGCGACCATGCCCAGGGAGACCGCTTCGCCGTGAAGGTATCGGCCGTACTCGGTGCCGGCTTCGATGGCGTGGGCGAAGGTGTGGCCGAAGTTCAGGTGGGCGCGGACGCCGGCTTCTTTTTCGTCTTCCATGACGACGGCGGCCTTGATGCGGACGTTGCGCTCGATCAGTTCGACCAGTGTGGCGGAGTCCTGTGCGAGGATGGCGTTGATGTTCTGGTCGATCCAATCGAATAGTTCGGGGTCACGGATCAGGCCGTGCTTAACGCACTCGGCGAGGCCGCAGATGAAGTCGCGCTTGGGCAGTGTGTTGAGCGTGTCGGTGTCGATGACGACCAGCACGGGTTGGTGGAATGCGCCGATGAGGTTTTTGCCTTGGGGCATGTTGATGCCGACCTTGCCGCCGACGGAGGCATCGACCATGGCAAGCAGGGTAGTCGGGCATTGGATGAAGGGGACGCCTCGGAGGTAGCTGGCGGCGACGAACCCGCCGGTGTCGCCGACGATCCCGCCGCCCAGTGCGATGACGGGGCTGCGGCGTTCGAGGTGTTCGTCAAGAAGTTTGTGGTAGAGGCTTTGAACGGTGGCGAGGTTTTTATGGCCTTCGCTGGCGGTCATGGTGGTGGCGAGCGGGTCGAAGCTGGCGGCTTTGAGCGAGGCCAGAGCGGCTTGGCCGTGGGTGTCGGTGATTTTGTCGTCGATGATGAGTGTGGCGCGGTCGTGGGGCGCGGCTTTGCGAGCCATGCTGCCGAGGTCTGCAAGGAGGCCTGGGGCGATATGAATCGTGTAGCGGTGATGGGGTAGGACTAGATCGACGGTCGCCATGGGTGTGTTGCCTGTTGCTTAGGGGTCGCGGTGCTGGTCGGCCAGTTGGCGTAACGCCTCGGCGGGGTCTTGTGGCAGAGGCTGGTTGGCCGAGTCAGACAGCATAACGTCATGGGGCGGTTTTGGCGTGTGGCTGTGGGGAGGGTGGTCGTCGTTTTGAGATCGGCTCAGACGCCGGACGTATATATAGACGACAACCAAAACCAAGACGCCCCCCACCATTGGGAGCAGCAGGAACATCGGTTTGGCCGGGGTTGGGGTCGCTGGCGAAGGGCTACGGGCGATGAAGGTGAGGTAGCGGGTCGGGTTGCCGTCCTGGTCCGTGTCGTGCCAGAGCTTGTAGAAGCGGGCCAGGACGCGGACGTGTGAACCGGTGTGTGGCGGGGCCAACTCGCCTGACGGGTCTACAAAATAAACCACCGCGACCTGCTGCGGGTCGTCTTGCACCAGCAATACCCATTCGGTCAGTGCATCGCCCCACTGCCCGGATTGGACCAACCCGTAACGGCGAGCACGGCCGGCGAACTTCCCCTCGATCAGAAACAACTCGCCACGATTAATGGCCGGGGCGGACAGCAATGCGTCGTAGTCGGGGATGTGGGCATCGGCTTCGTCTTTGCCCTGGGCGTCCCATGTCATCACGTTCTCGATCAGCGGGAACAGTGTTGGGCCTTCCAACTGTTCGCTGTCGTCGTTGATGGCGAGCTGAGCCTGCTGATCTTCCGTCAACGGGGGCACGGCGGCTATCGCAATCAGGATAAGAAGCCGGGCGATCATGGGGTCTATTCTAGGCTTATTACGGGCCGCGTACCGATGGCCCGGGCGTCGATAAATTCGCTATGATCTGCGTCTATGGCGTTGTGAAACTTGTGTAGCGGATGTTCAATAGCCCCCATCGGAAACTGGGGGGTTGAACCGAGGGCTTCCGCCCACGGCTATGTGAGTGACGCTACGGATGGTTTGAGAACGCATTAATTCGCAAGCCCAAGTGGAACGACACCCATGCCCAGCGCGACGAAATCCGAACAAGCTCAACAGGCTCTTGAACTCCCCTCCGGCGTGGCGGGGCAGGTGGTCCCGATTGTGGACTTTGGCTCGCAGTATGTGCAACTGATCGCTCGGCGGGTTCGTGAGGCTGGTGTGTACAGCCTGCTGGTTGGGCCGGACATTAGTTATGAGCAGTTGAAGTCGTTGAATCCGAGGGGGATTATTCTGTCGGGCGGGCCTGGCAGTGTGTATGAAGATGGTGCGCCGACGTGCGATCCCCGGTTGTTTGAGCTGGGTGTGCCGGTGTTGGGGATCTGTTACGGGATGCAGGTGGGTTGCACGCTGTTGGGCGCGAAGGTGAAGAACGCACAGGCGCGGGAGTATGGCGGGGTTCGGCTTAGCATTAATGATGCGACTGATCTGCTGAAGGGTGTGCCGACGAAGACGACGGCGTGGATGAGTCACGGCGACCAGGTGCAGAGTTTGCCGGAGGAGTTTGTCTCGCTGGCGGCGACGGGGACGTGCCCGTATGCGGCGGTGCGTCATAAAAACAAGCCGTTCTTTGGGGTGCAGTTCCATCCGGAGGTGACGCACACGCCCCACGGCGCGGACATCATCACGAATTTTCTCTTTAACATCTGCGGCTGCGATGGTTCCTGGCGGATGACGAATTTTCTGGATAGCGAGATCAAACGCATCCGTGAAACCGTCGGCGACAAGCGCGTGATATGCGGGCTGTCAGGCGGGGTCGATTCTTCTGTTCTTGCTGCGATGCTCAGCAAAGCCATCGGCAAACAACTGACCTGCATCTTCGTGGACAACGGGCTATTGCGCAAGGGGGAACGCGACATGGTGGAACACACGTTCAAGGGCCACTTCGACCTGGACCTGCGGGTGATCGATGCGGCGGATGATTTTTTGGGTGATCTTAAGGGTGTGACCGAACCGCAGGAGAAGCGGACGCTGATCGGGCACCGGTTTATCGAGGTGTTTAAGCAGACTGCGGATCAGCTAAGCGCTGAGGCGGGCGACAATCAGCCGGAGATTAAGTTTCTTGCGCAGGGCACGCTGTATCCGGATGTGATCGAGTCGGGGCAAGGTTATTCAGGCGCGGCGGCGAATATTAAATTGCACCACAACGTCGGGGGGCTGCCGGCGGAATTGGGTTTTGACCTGGTTGAGCCGTTACGGAATCTATTTAAGGATGAGGTGAGGAAGCTGGGCGCGGTGCTTGGGTTGCCGGAGTCGATGGTGTGGCGTCACCCGTTCCCGGGGCCGGGGTTGGCGGTGCGTGTGCTTGGGGAGGTGACGGAGGCCCAGTTGGAGTTGGTCCGTGATGCGGATGAGATCCTGCTCGAAGAGATCGTAGCGAATAATCTTTACCAGAAGACAGCGCAGGTGTTCGCGGTGCTGCTGCCGGTGAAGGCTGTGGGCGTGATGGGTGACGGGCGAACGCATGAGCAGGTCGTGGCGATCCGTGCGGTGGAGAGCCAGGACTTTATGACCGCGGACTGGGCACGGATTCCGTATGACGTATTGGCAACGATCAGCAACCGGATCATCAACGAGGTGCGCGGGGTGAACCGGGTGGTGTATGATATTTCGAGTAAGCCGCCTGCGACGATTGAGTGGGAGTAGGTGGGATGGGGGATACATCCACCAAGTGAATCAGCCGGCTTGTTTATCTTCTTCGGGCTGGATGAATTGTTCGACGTTGATTGCCTGGTTGAACTGCACACCGATATCGTGGGCGGTGCCTTGGATTAGTTCGCAGCGTTTGACGATGCCTTCGAGGCAGACGACCTGGCCTTGACAGTCCTTGAGGATCACTCGGCAGGGGCTAGCGGCGGGGAGGTATGTGCCGTGGATGAAGCCGATGCCGCCTGGGCTTAGGTCGCGGGAGCGGACGATATATTTTGCCCATTGCCCATCAGGTTTGAGTATGGCCACGGCGATCTGGGAGAGCTTGCGGTAGGCGATCCTGGGATGCGAGCGCTGGCCGGCGACATAGGGATCGTCGTGTTCGAGCTTTTCGGCCAATGCACGCCATTGCTCGTCACTGAGTTTCAACGTGTCGATGAGTTGTTTTGATCCGCCGGAATTATTAGGCACAGATGACCTCACCCTACATCAACCAGGCCCCTTTCCCCATGTGATGGATCGGCTTAATAAGCCCGCCAAATCATACTGGCATGGCGAAGTCATGTTGGGAGCGGGCAAGCCGATAATTCATTGTTCTGGCGACATGTGGGGGGCGTTTGATTACACTTATCCAACAAGCCGCCCTGCCTGAATCTCATACGGAGCCGTCAGATCAAAATACACTCGCTAAGACACCTTGGGTTTTTCCTGGCTGTATCGGTCGTGTTGTCGTTGCTGCTTACGGGGTGTGCGCCCGGCCCAGATACGGGGCGAGGCCACACCAACCGGAACGCCGCCCCACCGCTACAGACGGTGACGTTTTCGATCCGGCGGCCCGAGCAGTTGCCCGAGGCGTTGAAGATTCAGTTGCGTAATCACCGTGGGTATCTGTTTGCGCGGGCGAAGGTGGACGGGCGGGACGCGGGGTTGTTTATGTTTGATACGGGCAGCAGCCTGAATGTTGTTTCGACCGGTGTGGCGGGTCGGCTGAGTTTGCCGACCGGTGGCGGCAGCACGGCGACGGGTGTGGGTGGTAAGCAGGCGTTTGATTTTCGGCCGATCCGGAGCCTGGAGTTTGGGGGGCTGGATGTGGCTGGGGACAAGTTGGCTGCGATCAGCCTGCACACGATGAGCGCGGCGTTGGGGACAAGTGTGTCGGGGCTGGTGGGGATCAATGCACTCGGGGGTTTGCCTTTTGCGCTGGACTATCGAGACTCGACATTGACGGTGTATCGGCGGGACACGTTCGAGGGGCCGGAGGGTGTGCCGGCGTTCCCTGCGAGGTTTGACCTGGTGGGGTTGCCGGTAATTGAGGCGGAGGTGGGTAACGGGCACAAGGTCTGGCTGATATTGGATAGTGGTGCTGATAATGAGTTGACGCTGCCGCGCAGGTGTCTGGAAGATTGGCCCCAGATCGTTGCGGTGCCGGGTAGCGGGGCGGGGGCAAGTTCGGGGATCGGGGGTTCGGTGGCGAGCACGCGGACGTGGCTGGGGTCGATCAAGCTGTTTGGGTTGGACTTGAAGAATACGCCGGTGGTTTTTGAGAAGTCGACCGGTGCGTTGGCGAATCAGTCCAAGCCGATCGGTCGGATCGGGGGTGCGATGTTGAAGAACTTTAAGCTGACGATTGATCCGCGGGGCAGGCGGATCTGGGCGCAGTGGCTGCCGGGGGAAATACAGGAATAGGATGGGAAGAGAAACAGGGATGAACACAGATGAACACAGATAAGAGGGGAGGGAATAGGAACAGTGATGAACGCTGATAAACGCTGATAAATACAGATAAAGGCAGATCAGAAGAACGGATTTCTGGCCTTCCCTCTTATCACCGTTTATCAGCGTTCATCACTGTTCCATTTTGCTTTGTGTTTCGTGGTGATCCGGCCACGTCCGGTAACTGACATCTGTGAACGGCTTGTCGGCAAACCTAAATGACCCTGTCGAGCCGATAGGGTTAGTGACGGCCGACGTATCGGGGCTGTCAGAGGTGATCTATGGCCCACGAACCTTTTGAGAAGCTGGCGGTCTGGCAGCGTTCGATCGAGCTGGTCGAGACGGTGTATTTATTGACGCGCGAGTTTCCTGCGGATGAGAAATCGGGGCTGGCGGCTACTTTGCGTCGGACCGTCATTGGCATCCCCGCGAAGATCGCTGACGCCGATGGGCAGGACGACCCGGCGAAGGTTCGGCAGGCGTTCGCGGCAACCCGTGGCACGATCCGGGAGTTGCAGACGTATGCGGTAATCTGTCGGCGGATGCGGTTTCTAGGGCACTTCAATTACGCATCACTGCGTCGGCGGATGCGCAAGATCGACCTGATGCTGGAGGGCCAGGTTGATCTGCTTGAGCCGGAGGTACGGGGGGAGAAGCCGGGGGAAGAACGCAAGCCGCTGCCTTCTCGAAATCTGGCGGCTTAAGTGACCCGCTGAGTCTGATATCATGGGTGTTAGCCTTCAGGATGCGCTAAGCCCATGAGTGAAAATATTACTTTGACAGATGTGTTGGTTGTCGGTGCCGGGCCGATCGGGTTGGAGCTGGCGGTGGTGCTCAAGGCGATGGGGGTGAGCTACGAGCAGATCGACGCGGGGCAGGTCGGGCAGACGATCAATTGGTATCCCAGGGCGGTGAGATTTTTTTCGAGTCCGGAGCGGATCGCGATTGCCGGGGTTCCGCTGGGGACTCACGATCAGGAGAAGGCGACCCGCGAGCAGTATCTTGCTTACCTGCGGGGGATCGTTCAGCAGTTCGGGCTGCGGGTGAATACCTACGAGCGGGTCATGCGCGTGCAGAAGAATGAAGACGGCTTCGCGGTGCAGACCCGGCGTGGCGGCGAGCAACGTGTGTATCAGGCGCGGCAGGTGGTGATGGCGATCGGTGATCTGCACTATCCCCAGAAGCTGAACATCCCCGGGGAAGACCTGGCGCATGTGAGCCATTACTTCGACGAGCCGCACCAGTACTTCGGTCAGAAATTGCTGATCGTCGGCGGTCGCAACTCGGCGGTGGAGACGGCGATCCGATGTGGCCGGGCTGGGGCGGAAGTCACGCTGTCGTATCGCCGTGCGGAGTTTGATGCGACGTCGGTGAAGTACTGGCTGCTGCCGGAGATACTGGCGTTGATCAAGTCCGGGCAGGTGGCGTATCTGCCGAACACGACGCCGACGCGGGTGTGTGAAACGCATGTGCGGCTGGCGCGGACGGGTGCGGAGGGGCTGATTGTTCCGGGAAGCAGAGCCGGGCGTGAATCGGGGGGCAATCCGGGGGCGATTGATGTGGCTGCTGATTTCGTGCTGCTGCTGACGGGGTATCGGATGGACACGTCGCTATTGGAAGAGGCGGGGGTCGAGTTGGTGGGTGAGAACCGTGGGCCGAAATACGATCCTGAGACGATGATGACAAATGTGCCGGGGCTGTTCATTGCGGGGACGGCGGCGGCGGGGACGCAGAAGTATTTTCGGTTGTTCATTGAGAACTGCCATCAGCATGTCACGCGGATCGTGAAAGCCATCACGGGAGACGATCCCCCGTCGGGGATGGTAAATGATGCGGCGAAGACTTTTGATCTGCCGGAGAGTTGACGACCCCCGGAGTGACGATAGGCTCTGCTCCGCAATACAGCTACTTACTTTTAACTCAACACACAGGAGACACACGATGAAGCGATCGATCAGGTTTGGGTATATGTTGTGCGGCGCGGTGTTAGCAGGGGCGGTCGGGCTGACACTCAGCACATTGCCTGTGGCAACTGCGCAGCACGAGGCGGCACACAATGGGCCGGGGCTTCCCCTGGCGACGACGATCTCAGCCAATGACATCAGCGATCACATGGCGCATGCGATCATCGCTGCTGCTGTCGACAAGGCCGCGGAGATCGACACGAAGATGGACATCGCCATCGTGGATGCGGGTGGGAATCTAAAGGCTTTTCTGCGTATGGATGGGGCGTGGCTGGGTAGCATCGACATCGCCATCAAGAAGGCCAAGACGGCCCGGTACTTTGATATGAACACCGGCGATATTGGTGCGCTGTCGCAGCCGGGTGGGCCGTTGTTTGGTATCGAACACTCTAACGGCGGGTTGATCACGTTTCCCGGCGGCATCCCGATCAAGGACAGCGAAGGCAACATCATCGGTGCGATCGGCGTGTCGGGGTCGAGTGTTGAGAACGATCACACGGTCGCGCAGGCGGGTGCCGACGCGGCGGGGTGATAGGGTGCGTTTGGAAGTTAAACATGGAGCGCACGGAGACACAGAGGCACGGAGAAGACATGAAGAAAAATGAAACAGTGATGAACGCTGATGAACGGTGATAAGAGAAAAAATAAAATGAAGTGATGTGAGTTTGGTTTTTATCAGCGTTTATCAGCGTTCATCACTGTTTATCTGCTTTCTCCGTGCCTCTGTGTCTCCGTGCGCTCCGTGCATCTGCCTTATGCCCGTCAGCGGTCGCCTCGCATATCCTTGAGGAATGGGTAATCGTTTCGGTAACTGAGTAATGCATTGAGGTCCAGGTCGGCGTGGAGGACTGTGGGTTGGTCGTTGGCCTGGGTGAGGGTTTGGCCTTGCGGGTCGATGATAGTGGTTAGGCCGGGGTAGGTGTGGTTGGGGTCGCGGCCGACGCGGTTGACGGCGATGATGTAGGCCTGGTTCTCGATGGCTCTTGCGGTCAGGAGCGCGGACCAGTGTGCAGCGCGGACGCTTGGCCAGTTGGCGATGACGATCAGCACCTGAGCACCCAGGCTGACCGCTTCGCGGAACCGCTCGGGGAAGCGCAGGTCGTAACAGATCAGCGGGGCGATCTTGAAACCTTCACACTCAAAGACCTTCACGGCGTCGCCGGCCAGGTAATATTCGGATTCACCGGCCAACGTGAACGGGTGCATCTTGGTGTAGGTCAGCACCGGCATGCCGTCGGGGCCGAAAACGGCTGCTTGATTCAAGGCTTTCCCGTCGGCGTGCTTGGTGACAATGCCGGCGACGACGGTGCTTTGATAGGACTTTGCAAGGTCAGCAAGGAATCGGCGGCATGAGCCGTCGGCGTCGCATGCTTTGTCGACGTTCATGGTGAAGCCGGACTGAAACATTTCGGGCAGGACGATCAGCGAGCGGGCGGGGATCGGGTTGTTAGAAAGTGCGGTCAGGACGCGGTCGCGGTTTGCGTCAGGGTTTTCCCAGACGATGTCGAGTTGGCATGCGACGATGTGCATGGTCATAGGATAACGGCACGGGGCATTGCGGGGCGGGGCGAAGCGTTCGCAATCCAATCGTAACGAGACACGGTATGGATCGATCAAAAAAAACTGTGGTCGCTGTCGTGTGACACGCGGCGAATCTCGCGGGCAGGCAGCCGCGGCTATAAAAGACCGCTACGATTGGACTGGGGCCGCTCTAAGCGTTCGCAACTTGAGGCCGGCGTGCCAAGGTAGCGGTCATGTAATCGATGAGGGACTCGCCGGCTGTAAGCCGGCGGCTATGAAGGGGATGGTTGTAATGTTTTTAGTGAACGTACGATAAATAGAAAAAGAAAAACCCCGCCGGGTAATCCCGACGGGGTAGATAGATTATTGTGTTTCAGGCCAGTGTTGCCACTGGGCGCTGGATTCACCAGCGATCGCGGCCACCGCCGCCGCCGCCGCCACCGTAGCCACCACCGCCGCCGCCGCCACCGCCACCGCCGCCGCCGCGTGGGCGATCGGTCTTAGGACGTGCTTCGTTAACGGTCAGGGTACGGCCTTCAACTTCGGTGCCGTTGAGGGCTTCGATAGCTGCACTGGCTTCGCCATCTTCGGGCATGGTGATGAAACCAAAACCGCGTGAACGGCCGGTCTCACGGTCAGTCACCACTGCGGCTTCCTGAACGCTGCCGTAGTTGGTGAACAGGTCTTCCAGCTCCTGCTGGGTGGTACGGAAGCTAAGGTTGCCTACATAAATCTTCATCGAATCAGTCTCCAAGCGGTGAGCTCACGGGAGGCTTGGAGGCCGAGGTGGGCATCACGAGTCTAAGGAACGTCACGCGGACAACCGCGCAACTCAGTTACCTCGGCATTCTACCCCGGGAGGCATCGATTTGGCAAGTCCGGTATCCGGCGGACCTATGGGGACCGTCGGCCCGGTGATGGCGTGTGATTCCCGGTAAACTACGACCATGGCACGCCTGACGATCATAAACGGCCGGGTCATCGATCCCGGAAACAGTATTGACGAGCAAACTGACCTGGTCCTGGAGGACGGGAAAGTGGCCTCGCTGGGCAGGGTTTCCAAGCCGGAAGTCTCGGCAGGTTCAAGGGTTCTGGACGCTTCGGGGTGTATCGTCTGTCCTGGGCTGATCGATGTGCATGTGCATTTCCGTGAGCCGGGGCAGGAAGAAAAAGAGACGATCGCGACCGGGGCGGCGGCGGCGGTGGCGGGTGGATTCACCAGTGTCTGCTGCATGCCCAACACCCAGCCGGCTCTGGATGACGACTCACGGATCGAATTTGTCACCCGGCAGGCCCAGCGGGCGGGGCTGGCGAATGTGTACCCGATCGGGGCCATTACCAAGGGGCGGGAGGGCAAGGAACTGGCCGAGATCGTCCTGATGGCGGCCAGCGGCGCGGTGGGGTTCAGCGATGATGGGATCGGCGTGGCGTCGGCTGGGGTGATGGCGACCGCCCTAACTTACATCGCGATGACCGGGAAAGTTTTAATGCAGCACTGCGAAGACCCGGAGCTTGGAGGCGGGTCGATGAACGCTGGCGCGCTGGCGACACGGCTGGGGCTGGCGGGTTGGCCGAGGGTCGCAGAGGAATTGATGATCCAGCGCGACATCATGCTCAACCGGGCGCAGGGTTCCAGGGCGCGCTACCACGTTCAACATCTAAGTAGCGGCGGCAGTGTCGAGTTAGTTCGTCGGGCGCGCGCTGATGAGGCGGGCCGGGTGAGCATCACCGCTGAGGCATCGCCCCACCACCTTCTGTTGACCGAAGAGAGCTGCGCGACCTACGATCCGAATTACAAGATGAACCCGCCGCTTCGTGCGCAGCGAGACATTGATGAACTGATCGAGGGGATCAAGGACGGCACGATCACCGTGTTGGCGACCGACCACGCGCCGCACACGCTGGAAGATAAGCAGGTCGAGTTCACCGCCGCCGCCTACGGCATCCTCGGCCTGGAGTGCGCGCTACCACTGTATATCAAGTCCTTGATCGACACCGGCGCAATCGATTGGCCGAAGCTAATTGAGATGATGACGGTCAACGGCGCGGAGTTGTGCGGGCTTACTGGCAAGGGAAAACTTAACGTCGGTGCCGACGCGGACGTGACGGTGATCGATCCGAAGCAGAGTTGGACCATCGATGTAAATCAGTTTGCATCACGCAGCCGTAACTGTCCGTTTGATGGGTGGAACGTAACAGGGCGAGCGATCGCAACCATCGTTGGCGGCGATGTAAAACTCGCGCTGGATAGCGGGCGGGTTAAGGGCGGGGATAGCAGCGTGTGTGCGACGGGACAGGCGTTGTTGCAAACGGTCGCGGTGTGAAAATTTTGCCGCAGGCTATAGTGATTAATCAATCGGTATTTTGTTAATATTTGGCCTGATTACCTCGCCGCACTCGGGGCATTTGCCTGTGATATTCCCCGTCAGGTTGTAACTACACTCACGACACTTATTCGGGTCTACCCACCACGGCAAACTCTTGGCAATTCCGTAAGCGATCACAGCAATCAATAGTGAGCATAAGACGGTCCAGACGAGTGCTGAGGCATGAACGCTGAAGATCAACGGCCCGATGTTTTTATATGGGAATGGCGCGTTCGTCGAATACACTTCAAGCCAAATAAAAACACCGAATCGATCGTATTTATCTATCCGCCCATTGAGTCCGACTGTCATAGTCCCCGACGGAAACAGCCAAAGTACTAACCATATGATGGTCGCCATCGACCAGACCAGAAGCTTCTGACGTGACTCTTTCAACGAAGACATAATGAAGCCTCATAATACTCTCAGATATGACTACTCCGCCGCGTCTCCTTCAATCAACACCTCCCCAATAAACGTCGCGACTTCTCGGCGTATGGGGCCGGCTTGGCCGTCGGAGCCGTTGGGGTGGCATCGGCTGGTGAGCAGGACGTAGAAGAGGTTGTTGTCGGGGTCGATCCAGTAGGCGGTGCCGGTCCAGCCGGTGTGGCCGAAGGAGGAGTCGGGGGAGAAGACTGCGCCGCGTGCGGAGCGGTCGGAGGTGTGTGTGCTGAAGCCGTAGGTGCGCCAGCCGTTGTCGTCACCGGGGAGTTCGCGGGGGGTGGTCATGGTTTTCACGGTGTCTTCGGAGAGGATGCGGACGCCGTCGAGTTGGCCCTTGTTCAGAAGCATTTGGCAATAGCGTGCGAGGTCGTCTGCGGTGGAGAAGAGGCCCGCGTGGCCGGCGACGCCGCCGAGTCGGTAGGAGCGGGGGTCGTGGACCTCGGCGAGCCGCCACTGGCCATCGATGAACTCGGTCGGTGCGCAACGTTCGGCGATATTGCCTTTGGGCTTGAACGTGGTGTCGTTCATCTTTAGCGGTGTGAAGATTTCTTCTTTGGCGAAGACATCAACGGATCGGCCGTCGATGGCTTTGACGAGTTCGCCCAGGACGATGAATCCGACGTCGGTGTATTTGTAGGTGGTGCCTACTTCATAACGGGTGGGCAGCGCGTAGATGCGCTCGATCATGTCATGGCGTGTGCCGATGTAGTCTTTGAGTGAGTTGTCGGGGGTGAGTCCGCCGCGGTGCAGGAGCAGTTGTTCGACGGTGATGAGTTGCTTGCCGTTCTGTGCGAAGGCGGGGATGTGCTGGGCGATGCGGTCGTCGAGTTTGAGTTGGCCGCGCTCGATGAGGAGCATGATGCTGGTGGCGGTGGCGGTGGGTTTGGTGAGGGAAGCCATGTCGAAGACGGTGTCGGGGGTCATGGGGATGGGGTCGGGTTTGAGGGCACGGTGGCCATAGGCCTTGCGGTAGAGGATGGTGTCGGCGTTGCCGACGATGAGGACGGCCCCGGGGACTTCGCCGCGTTCGATGGCGGCTTGGACGATGGCGTCGACCCCTTCAAGATCAGCTGGAATCACGTTTTGCGCCATCGCGGTGCGGTCAGGCTCGGCCAGGGCACAGCCCAACGACAGTCCCAGGACGGCCCCGATCAGTAGAGTAGGTGGTTTGGTCATGAGCCGATCATAACTGGAGCCACAGCCATTCATCAAATATTGCGGCCGGTGGGTGGATCGTGGTTGAAGTTTTTGCTGTGGGTGGTACATTTCACTTGTCTGTGGGAGCGGCGGGAAGCATTTCTCACGGGCTGAGCCTGATTTTATCGGACACGGGCATTCGCCAGTCTGAGGGGTGACGCATGATTCAGAAACAAGGGACGGATCGCGTGCGTGTGCTGTTTCTCAGCGACCACTTCGGGCACGCTGGCGGGGTGATACACGGGGCGACGCGTTATTTTCTGACCGTGCTTCCAAAGCTGCAGGAGCGGGATGTTGAGTTGTCTGCGGCTTTCCTGCGTGAGTCACATCCGGCGGTGGATCGGTTGCGGCAGATGGGTGTCGAGCCTCGCTTTTTCAGTCGGGCCAAGTGGAACCCGTGGACGGTGGTGGATGTGTGGCGGATGGTCAAGCGGGAGCGGGTGGAGGTGATCCATGCGGCGGGGATGAAGGGGATATTGACAGCAAGGCTTGCCGGTCGGTTGACGGGTGTGCCGGTCGTTGCGCACCTGCACGACTACATGCCTGTCTCGGCGATGCTGATCAGGCCGTTGCGTTGGACCTCGGGATTGGCTGCGCACACGTTGACGGTGTCGCGGGAGGTTGCGTCATTCGCAAAAGAGACATTAAACATTGACCCCGCCGGGACCGAGGTGCTGGCCAACGGGATGGTGATTGATGAGATCGAGAAGACCTCCGCCGAAGATGGCGTAGCGTTCCGTAAACAAATCGGGATCACAGCAGACGCGAAAGTGATCGGGATCATCGGCCGACTTGTGCCTGTGAAGGGTCACGATGCGTTACTGCGAGCGATGCCCGGTGTGCTTGCCAAGGTGCCGTCTGCCAGGCTGCTGATTATTGGTGACGGGCCGGACCGACAAATACTGGAGACCCGGGCGCACGAGCTTGGCCTAAGTGGTTATGTCTTTTTCGCAGGACAGGTGACCGATGTGTATGCGGCGTTGCGTGCGGTGGATGTGTGTGCGATGCCATCACTGAGCGAGGGTCTGCCTTATGCGTTGTTGGAGGCGATGGCGATGGGCAAGCCGGTCGTGGCGTCGGCGG
The DNA here is from genome assembly GCA_024279275.1 of Planctomycetota bacterium. GTDB lineage: Bacteria > Planctomycetota > Phycisphaerae > Phycisphaerales > Phycisphaeraceae > JAJRRS01. Next base: position 44,369 of record JAJRRS010000126.1, read on the forward strand.
TGGGCGGGCTTGCGGAAACACTGCGCCACTGTGAAAACGGCGTGTTGGTCAGGCCCAGCGACGCCCAAGCCCTGACTAAAGCTCTGGTTTCAGTGCTGACAGACCCGTTGCTGGTCGAAACGATCGTCAGGGGCGGGCGCAAGACCATCAAGACATTTGATATTGCCAGCCATATCGATCGGCTGGTGACGATCTACCGGGCACTGGCGGCGGGTGAAGGGGTTCCGGACCGCGTTGATACTGACTGCGACCACGCGGTGGCCTCAGTTATTCGTGTTGATGATGTTGCTGCGGAGCAAATTCAGTTGGCCAAGACACATTCGAGTACGGATACCAGACCTTGATTAACCCGTTGGCCGTGATCGCAGATACCTGGCGCAAGAACTGGCCGGAGGTTCGCTGCGGTCTGACCGGCGGGATGCCGGGGTTTCTGTTCTCGAAGAACCCCAAGGGCTGTGACCCGGGCGTGCCGGTGTTCTGCTACCACGTGGTCAGCGGCGACCTGTTCCGAGACGATCTGGCGTTTCTAAAACGCAACGGCTATACGACGCTCACCGCCGACCAGCTCCTGGATCACATCGAGGGGCGCGAGTCTGCGCCGGCCAAGAGCGTGGTCCTTAGCTTCGACGACGGGCACGCGAATCTATACGACACGGTGTTTCCTTTGCTGCGCGAGTTTGATTGCCGGGTGGTTGCGTTTGTGGTCCCCGCGCTACACCGCGAGGAGAACCAGGCGGGTGAGGACCGGGCGGCTGGGCTGTGTACCTGGCCACAGCTACAGGAGATGCACGACAGCGGGTTGTTCGATTTTCAGCCCCACACAAACAGCCACCGTTATGTCCCTGACTGGCCTAAGGCATTACCCCTGGCGGGTGTGGACCCGGTGCTGGTTGAGCGCCTTCGGCCTAAGCCCGCGCCCCTGAATGAAGACCTTCGCCTATCCAAAGCGGAGTTGGAAAGCCGACTCAATAAAACGGCGCAACACATGGCTTTCCCACAGTACAACGGGACCGATGACGCGATCCGGGTGGCGCGTGAGCTTGGGTATCGCGGCTTCTGGTGGGGTGTCCTACCGGGCAGATCCTTGAACCGCCCCGCCATCCCAAACTCCCCCGGTTCCCCCGATGACTGCGCCAACCACATCGTCCGGGTCAGCGGCGAGTTTGTCAGAAGGCTGCCAGGCCAAGGCAGGGCAGCGATGGGCAGCCTCCTGTGGTTACGATACAGCAAACGATTCGGGTAAATTTCATACCTCGACTCGGCGCCTGCGGTGAACCTGCCTGACGGTGGTAGGGATCGCAGGGCCTGAAACCCCGCCCCCCACGCACGATCCGTCCATACCGCCACCATCTTCAAAGCCACGGGCACCACTGGGACGATCTATCTATCATCGACCGCGCTATCGTATCGGCCACCTGAAACGGGTCGGCGGCGAGGCCCCACCCCCCTGCCGACACACACGGACATCATCGAGTGACCGATCAAACCATCCCGCAATCGACAAAGAAACACCTGTTCACCGCCCTGCGCATCGTGATCAGTGTCGGGCTGCTGACGTTCCTCTTCTATAAGATAGGGCCCGACAAAATATTTGGCGCGATCCGCGCGGCCGACCCGGTCATGGTGCTGGTCATCTTCGTGCTGATGTTTATCGAACACCTGCACGGGACCTACAAGTGGATGATCCTGCTGCGGCACACCGCCAGCCATATCCCATTTGGGCCCATGCTTCGTATCCGCTACCTCAGTGCCTTCATCGGAACCTTCGGGCTGGGTGCGGTCACGATCGAGGTCGTTCGCATGTACGGCCTGGCGCGCTACACCAAAGACCTGGCGATGTCTTTCACTTCCATCCTCATGGATCGGCTGCTGGGGCTGACGGGCTTGTCGCTGATGATCTTAATCGGGGTCGTGATGGAGTCGCGCCAAACCGTGGCGGGGATCGAGTTCTGGGCCGTCGGCGCGATCGCGCTGATCCTGGGCGGCTGGCTGGCGATTATGAGCCAAAGGTTCCGTGGCTTCACCGATCGGGTGTTAACCGGTGTGCAATCCAGGATCGGCAAACTTCAATATCAACCGGCAAGTCAAGAGCGACCCTCACAGACACACCCTGGGTTGTGGGTTCGGGTCTGGCGAGGTGGGGTTCGGCTGGTGATGAAGATACTCCACGCGATCCGGGACAAACAGAACAAGGTGTATCAGAGCCTGGACGCCTACCGCGGCCGACCGGGGCTGCTGGCCTGGGCGATGATCCAGTCGCTGATATTCAACGTGCTGCGGATCGCGGTGGTTTGGTCCGGCGGGCTTGCTCTGGGGATCGATATCCCGATCAGCGCCTATTTCGTCGTGACGCCGGTGGTGATCTTTGTGATGCTTATTCCGATCTCGATGTCGGGTTGGGGTGTGCGCGAAGTCATACTCGTCAGCCTGCTAACCCGCTACGGGGCCGATGGTGAAACCGTGCTGGCGATGTCGCTATTGATCGGCGTCTGCTCTGTAATCTCCACGCTGCCGGGTGCTGTGATCCTGATGACCGGGTCGGGCCTGCCCAAGCCGGGTGAGACACCGTCTGACACCAGCGAACAACCTTAACGCAAGGTCGTCTTGTTCGTAGGGTTGGGTTAAGGGTTCGGGTGGTCAGGTAAGGTTTCGATCGCACCGCCTGGCCGCGGCGGCTTAACCCTGGTCGCTATGGTGAAATTCAACCGCTACAAATAATCCGCTACTTCACCACGGCACGCTGCACCTTGATCAGCTTGCGTATCCCCTTGCCCGCAAGGTCCAGCAGCGCATCGAGTTCGTCCCGGCTGAACGTCCCCTTCTCGCCGGTGCCCTGCACCTCGATGAAGTCGCCCTTGTGGTTCATCGCGACATTCATATCAACCTCGGCCCGCACGTCCAGCGGGTAGTCAAG
>JAJRRS010000127.1 GCA_024279275.1 Planctomycetota bacterium
GGCGTCTGCGGTGACAGTTTGCCCTTCTGTGACGGTGATCCCCTGTGACACGCCCGAGAAGTTTTCACTGCCGTTGAACTGTCCAAATATCTTCAGCGAATGGGTCCCGTTGAGCGCAGTCCCTGGCTCGGCATTGACGTTAGGAATGGTGTTGCCGAAGGTCGTCCAACTATTGAGCGAGCCGCCGGCGTCGTCGAAACCGCCGTTGACCAGCGCGGTGGGAGGCGGTGGGGTGGTGGATTTCTGCCAATAGCGTGCGTATTCGATGTCCAAGTTCTGGGGGAAGACGGTCGAGCCATCCGGGTCGCCGCCGAAGTCCCCGCCGACCGCGAGGTTGATGATCAGGCTCATCGGGACGGTCTGTGGGGCACCGGGGTTATTCACCGTAAAGTGCAGGTTGTCGTCGACGTAGTATCGGATCTGGTTGGCCTCCCATTCCACCGCGTAGTCGTGGAATCCGGCTTGGAAATTGACGGGCTGGCCCCCGGAGCCGGTGGCCGTGTATTCATTGAAGACGAACTGGCTGGTGCCCGGGACGTTGTTCCAGTGGTAGGCGCTGGAGGTGAGGTTCGGCTGACTGCCGCGGTTCTCCATGATGTCGATCTCGCCGCCCAGAGGCCAGGCGACGGTTTTGGGCAGCAGCCAGATCGCCGGCCACATCCCCTGGGTCGCCGGTAGGTCGGCGCGGATTTCCCATCGGCCGTAGAGTTGCTCCGACGTTGTCTGAACCAGGCCCGAGCGGTACTGCTTGCCGCCGATCGGCTGATCGGTCGCGGTCAGGTGCAGTTGCCCGCCGCTGACCGTGACCTGGCTAGGCAGGTAGTACTGCTTCTCGTTGTTGAAGCTGTCCTTGCGATTAAGCGCCTCCCAACGGGCGGTGTCCAGGGCACCGGTGTTGAATTCGTCATTCCAGACCAGGTCCCAACCCGGGAGGTTGGGCACCTGTGCTCGGACCGGTTGGATGACCGATGCCCAGGCAAAACAAGCAACCACCAAGCCCGGCCGGACTATGTTTGTAATCAGGCAGAAAAAGCGTATCACTATCCACTCCATCCTGTACACCATTGCAACACAAGGCACCGTTTACGCATGAGAGTGACACTTGCTGGCCTGCAATGGCGGCTGGGACATCATAGTCGACGTCAGCAGACATCTCTATCGTTCAGTCAGTCAAGACGGCCGCTCGCGGTTAGACGGGCGGCCGTAAAATCAGAGGAGGCGGATAGTCGTGTGCATTCAGCGGCGGCGTTTCAGCAGCGTCAAACCACCCAAACCCAGCAGAGCCATCGAGGCAGGCTCGGGGATGGTGGCGTTACCGGCGGGCGGAAGCGTCCCATTGTTCCAAGTGCCCAGGACGATATTCAGGTCAGCGATCCCAACGAACCCGTCGCCATTGATGTCGCCGGCGAGGTTTGCGAGGTCAAAGCCACCGGGGGTTGGGTTGATCAGTAGTGGGTCGTTGGCTGCAGCATCAGCGAGGTTGGTGTAAAGCTCAACACTGATGTTATCCAAAAACATCCGGCCTCCTTCGGGGCCTGCGCTGGTGAAGTCGCCGACAAACATAACCGGACGGATTTCGCCGATCGCGCTTGGGACAGGCAGGTCGAAGGCATTGACTTCATACTCAAAGACTACCTGGGTCCAGCCGACATCATTAGTGACACCCTTGAATGAGGTGCTCTTGCCTGCGTCGATCTCCGTATCCAGCAATCGGGTTCCGCCGAAGGCGTCGTAAAACTCCATCTTCAAGATCATAATGTCGGGGTCTGTCCAGGCGGGGCTGTTGCTGGGGTCCTGCATGACCCACGTTGACATCCGCAGGACGTTGCCGGTCGCCAGCGTCGGGAAGGTGTTCACATGCGACGAGTTCCCCGCGAAAGTAAACTGACCCGCCTGGGTGTACCCCGCAAAGGTATTGCCATCGGACTGTGCGGCGAGGGTATCTTCGATCGTATAGCCGCTAACAAAGTGCTCGAGGGTGTCTGGGGCACCAGGGGTAGTGCTCGCCATGGTGGTATCACTAAAGATAACCGTTGCGTTAGCCGAGGGTGCCACGCCTAATGTCAGGCCCAGAGCGGCAACGATAGTACCAATTGTTTTTACTGTCTGCATCTCAATTCTCCTTGGGTTAAAAAATACGGTTTGTATTAATCGCGTCGTAACACATTCCACAAGCAAGCCC
>JAJRRS010000007.1 GCA_024279275.1 Planctomycetota bacterium
CATGAGCCTCTCCTGTATTCAAGGAAAGGCCCGATGGTCGCAGCAAGTTCAAGTTGATGCAGGTCATCTTCTCTTGCAGATCATTCGCTTGGCAACACTTATACGAAATCACGGCTCAAACGTTGGGACAGTAGTGATGTGTGATTTATGATGTGGGGAGGGGAACGGGTCGCTTGCGACCAGGCTAAGCGGGGGAGGGAGTGTGGGGGATACCCGCCCCTTCGGGGACTCAGGGACGGCGTTGAGGGGAAGGGCGCTAAACCGCAAGCGTTGTGTGGACGCAATATGTGAAGGGGTTGGGTGTGGTGTTATTGGTTACTTATTCGAGATTTGAGATTTTTCTTTTTCATTCCAGACGCTCCAGGTTTTGGCGCGGGGTGGCCGGGGAATGGGGATGTGTGCCGGGTTGCGCATGATACCTGAGACGTGAATATTATATCCCGCCACTTGTGATGTCTGCAAGTTTGTTTTTCTTGTTGTGATTGCGAAGCCGCAAGCGGCTGGGAGGTGTTATGCGGGGAGCATGGTGGCGTTTTGTGCTTCGGTGGGATCGGTGATTAGTGTTTGGAGGTATTCGGGTTCGCTTCGGGTGGTCCAGGATTGGAAGGTTTCGTCTTCGTCGATGCGTTCTGACTTGAAGGTATCGATGAGGTTTTTGATGGCGAGGTGGATGAGGTCGCCGGGGATTTTTTTGGCGATGAGTTCGTTGAATTTTGGGTCGATGCCGAGGCCTGCGCCTAGGAGGACTTTGAAGCCGTCGACTTTGAGTGGTTTGCCGTTGGCGTCTTTTTTATCTTTGAGTACGACGGGTATGCCTGTGAGTCCGATGTCTGCGATCTGGTATTGGGCGCAGGCGTTGGGGCAGCCGGTGAAGCTGATGAAGAGGGGGAAGTCGATGTCGACGTTTTGTTCGAGCCATTGGAGGACCCGGCCTGCGCGTGCTTTTGTCTCGACGACGGCGAGGTTGCAGAACTCGCTGCCGGTGCAGGAGATGAGGCTTGTGCGCAGGGAGTGTGCGACGGGTGGTAGGCCGAGGCCGGTGAGGTCTTTTTGGAGGGCGGGGACGTTGGCCTCTGGGATATCCAGGAGGATGACGTTTTGCTTGCTGGTGGTGCGGATGCGTTTGTCGTCGGTGGCGTATTTTTCTGAGAGGTTGGCGATGTCGGCCATATTTTTCGCGGTCCAGCGACCCCGTCCGATGGGGATGCCGACGTAGAAGTTGCCGTCTTTTTGTTTGCCGATGCCGAGGTGGTCGGAGTGGATGGCGGGTGGGTGCAGGAGTGTGTCGTCGTGTTCGAGAGTGTAGCCGAGGGAGTTTTCGATCTGGTCGCGCATCCATGCCCAGCCTTTGTCTGCGACGAGGAACTTGAGTCGTGCGCGGGTACGTTTTTCGCGGTAGCCGTGGTCACGGAAGACTTCGGCGATGGCGTGGCAGACATCAACGACCTGGTCGGGTTTGATGAAGGCGCGGAGGGGTTGGGCGTAGTGTGGAGTGGAGGAGAGTCCGCCGCCGACGAGCAGGCCGTAGCCTGTGTCGCCGTTTGGGCGTTTGACGCCGTAGAGTCCGATGTCGTTGATTTGTGGTTGGTGGCAGTGCAGGGGGCATCCGCCGATGGCGGTCTTGAACTTGCGTGGTAGGTTGGAGAACTCTTTGCCTGAATCGATGAAGTGTGTGTCGATGTCGCGGGCGTGTTGTGAGGAGTCGAGTATTTCGTCATCGAGTACGCCTGCGAGTGGGCAGCCGATGACGTTGCGTGGTACGTCGCCGCAGGCGAACTGGCTGGTCATGCCGATGTCCCAGAGCTTTTGGAAGATGGGCTTGAGGTCGGCGGTGGTGAGCCAGTGTAGCTGGATGGTTTGTCGAGTGGTGATGTCGGCGAAGCCTCGGCCGTATTGGTGGGTGAGGTCGGCGATGGTTTTGAGTTGTCGTGGAGATAGTTGTCCGCCTGGGATGCGGATGCGTATCATGAAGTGGCCGGTGTTTGGTTTTTGGCGGTAGACGCCGAACCACTTGAATCGTTGAGCGGCGTCGTCTTCTGGGATGGCGTCGTAGTCGCCGACTTCGGAGTAGCGTATGAGGTCTTTGAGGACGTCGAAGCCGTCTTTGGCTTTTTTGAGTTCTTCTGCTTTGTTGATGCGTGGTGCCATGGTTCGGTTATCGGTTGTAGGGTATCGGGTATCGGGTATGGTCCCGTGTGTCTGGGTGGGACACTATAGTGACCGTGTGGTGAGTGGACCACTTTATAAGGGTGAAATGTGGCGCGTGTCGGCGTGGGGGCTGGTTTTATGCGGACGGAGTGGGTTGGCTGTGGGCGGCGGGTCGTGGGGGCTTTGGGTATACTGGCCCGGGGTTTTGGACGATAATCAGTGTTCCGGGCGTGTATTGTGGTATTTAGACATTATTTATCAGCGTACGAGAAGGTGGAATTACGATGCGTATCACGATGGTCGGGACGGGTTATGTCGGGCTGGTGACGGGGACGTGCCTGGCGAACACGGGGAACGATGTGACGTGCCTGGATATTGATCAGGGGAAGATCGACAAGTTGAACAACGGGATCAGCCCGATTTATGAGCCGGGCTTGGATGAGTTGATCCAGCGCAACGCTGCGGCGGGGCGTTTATCTTTTACGACGGACAAGGTGAAGGCGTATCAGTCAGCGGAGATAGTTTTTATCTGTGTGGGTACGCCGAGCGATGAGCGTGGGCACGCGGATTTGAGGTATGTTTTGGCGGCGTCTGCTGACATCGGTAAGGCGATCGAGGCTGGGCCGGGGGCGACGGGCGGGGGCGATGGCGAACGTCGTGCGAAGATCGTGGTGGTGAAGTCGACGGTGCCTGTGGGGACGAATCAGAAGGTTAGTGCTGCGATTTCGGCGAGCACGAGCAAGACTTTTTACATGGCGTCGAACCCGGAGTTTCTTAAAGAGGGTGCGGCGATCAATGACTTTAACAAGCCGGACCGGGTGGTGATCGGTGTGAGTGACAAGGGGACGGGGGATCGGTTGCGTGATCTTTACGAGCCATTTGTTCGGCAGGGCAACCCGATTTTTGTGATGGATATTCCGTCTGCGGAGATGGTGAAGTATGCGTCGAATGCGATGCTGGCGACGAAGATTTCGTTTATCAACGAGATCGCGAACCTGTGCGAGTCGTATGGGGCTGATATTGATGAGGTCCGCCGGGGGATGTGCTCGGACAAGCGGATTGGTAATCAGTTTTTGTATCCGGGGTTAGGGTATGGGGGGTCGTGTTTTCCTAAGGATGTGCTTGCGTGTATCTCGATGGGGGAGCTTAGCAATACGCCTGCCCGGCTTTTGGAAGCGGTGCATGAGGTGAATCAGCGTCAGCGCGATGCGTTCATGGCGAAGATCGACAAGCATTTTGGTGGTGGTGCGGGGCTGTCAGGTAAGAAGATAGGTGTGTGGGGGATCGCGTTTAAGCCGGGGACGGACGATGTGCGTGAAGCGCCGTCTATTACGCTGATGGAATATCTGCTGGAGCGTGGTGCGGCGGTGGTTGCTTACGACCCGGTGGCGGAGCAGACGTGCCGAGAGGTCATGGCGGACAAGATTAGTTATGCGAAGGATGCGGTGGGTGCATTGGCGGGCGTGGATGCGTTGGTGGTTTGCACGGACTGGGATGAGTTTAAGTATCCGGACTTCGAGGCGGCGAAGGCAGCGATGAAGTCTGCGGTGATTTTTGATGGGCGTAATCTTTATCGTCCCGAACAGATGCGCGAGATGGGGTTTATTTATCATTCGGTTGGGCGTCGGCCGGTTGTGGGGGAGGCGGTTGAGCAGGGGGGGTAGTGCGGAAGCGGGCAGTAAAATCAACATGGAATTAACCTTGCCTCCCGGATTTATTCGGGAGGTTTTTTGTGGGTATTTCTTGTGCTTGGAGCATAGGCGGTGGAGAATGGTCTTGAGACAGTATTCAACACGGGAGTGTCCTATGCGCTTGATTCAAGCACCTGCGACTTCATTACTATTAATCGTGATCTGCTGTGCGTCTATGGCATATGCCCAAGATGATGAGGGGCCAAAGACGCTATCTCAGCAAGCGGTTGATGCGGTCTACGAGATATGGGCGTTAGATCAGCCTTATGTCATGGAAGAATCGCACTCCGACCTGGATTACGTTCTGGAGAGTCGAGAGGAGTATTCAGAGATCGCACGAACGCTGGACGATCTCATCAAGCGTAACCCTGATGCGCCACTGGATCAGGTGAGTAAAGTTGCCCATATTCGTGACTTGGCAAGACTGGCAGCAGAAGTCATGGATCAGGTGGCGCGAGGTGACTCTGGTCGATTCCGGAGAAGCAATCAATATGTGAAGCCTTTGGGGCGAGCTATCAATAAACGTGTGCGTCAGTTGGAAGGCGAGTCGTATGGTTCGGACGCTCATCGTGAACTCCTGTTGAACGAATACGGCTATGACATCGGGCCTCCAATGGTTGGTGATGGTCTGTCATATCACTGGGCGGCGAGGTTGGGAGCTGTCGATCAGGTTAAGGCGATGCTTGATGCCGGGACAGAGCCTGATGCGCCTGATGACGGGGGCAGAACAGCGATGTTCTTTGCATGCAAGGAGGGGCATTTGGAAGTCGTTCGGCTTCTCGTAGAAAGTGGGGCGGACGTCAACCATGCAATCGGCAATGGTACGACGCCATTATATGTGGCTTCTATCTGGGGTCATATAGAAATTGTTGAGCTGTTGATGGACAACGGGGCCGACATCCAACAAGAGGATAAGTTCGGGCGGACGGCGCTAAGTTTTGCCGCTACTTATGGTCGATGGTCGACTGTCAAGACACTGATCGAACACGGCGCCGATGTGAATGCGAATGTCCATGATAGTGGTATGACGCCTCTTAGCTGCGCGGCTGCCCGGGGGCACACGGGGGTTGTCAGGCTTCTGCTTGAACACGGAGCAGACGCAAGCATCCTTGATGAGGAAGGGCAGATCCCAAGTAAAATTGCCAAGGAGGCGGGTTATCTGGAGATTGCCGCGTTCATTGAAAACTACAAGGCAACTCCGGCCGAGTCTCCATAATGTAGTTTGTCAAAGGGTTGTTCGGTAGGGGGAGCGTTTTGAGGTTTTGTGAAAGACGGGTCGGGTGTTGAGTTGTGCCGGTGCCGTGAGTAGGTAGGGTTCTGGTGGCGGATCATCGTGTGTATGTCACTGCGTCTGAATAGGGTTTGTAGCAAGGAGAGTTCTCGTGATTAAGAACAGCATCGCAATAGCCGTCATCCTTTGTGTTTTTAGTGTTTGCCAGGCGGGCGAGTTGGGGGTGGGTGTGGCCAAGGTTGATATGCGTGAACTTGAGCCGTTGTTGTTGGAGGTGGCGTTTGCGAAGCCGGAGAACCAGCGACTTGGAGACTGGTATGCCGAGCTTCAGGAGCAGGAGCGTGCGATGCGTTCGGGTGAGGTGGATATCGAGGAGGCGGCCCGCAGTTTTGTATTTGATCGGATAGACAACGAGCGTGCGGTTGAGGATCTCGCCAGGGGCGAGCTGATCGTTTTGATCGAGGACATGTTTGGCGATCGGTACCGACTCGTGGTTAATGATGGCTATGGTGGCGGTATTCTTTATACGGAGGTAGCGATTCCCGATATCACGCCGAACATCAAGCAACGCCTGTTGACGGATCGCATGGCCCGTCAGGCGCAGCCGGAGGATTCGTCGGCGCAGGACACGCGGCTGAAGGATGTGCCGGTGGAATGAGTTGGGGGTGGTGTAATTTCTGGATGATTATTCTATGTGGGCACCTGTCATAATATTTATACACAAAGCGTTTGTCAGGATTCGCGAAGCCGCAAGCGGCTTGTTTGCAGTGTGAGATTAGATTGTTGGATTGGCCATGCGGTTGAAGACAAGAAAAGCACGGGTGCGGCTTGTGGTGCGGGTGGTGGTAGGCGTTGTGGTGTTTGTGCTTGCGTGGTACGGGGTGGGGCGGGCGACGAGTCCGTGGCGTGTGGTGCGTGTGATGGATGGGGGTGTTGGATTCGAGGGGGCCTCGGATACGTCGTTAGATGCGGATGGGTTGCTGCGGGTTGTGACGTACAACATCGCGCATGGTCGGGGGACGGGGGATTCTAATTGGACGGATTCGGATACACGGGGGCAGCGGCTGCGCGATATTGCGGGGTTGTTGCGTGAGATGGATGCGGATGTGGTGGTGTTGAATGAGGTGGATTTTTGTAGTGTGTGGAGCGGGCACGAGAATCAGGCGGCGTTGATTGCGGCGGAGGCGGGGTATCGTTACCGGGTTGAGTTAAGCAACATTGATATGTCGGTGCCATTTGCGAGCTATCGATTTGGGAACGTGATATTGAGTCGGCATCCGATCCGTGGGGCTGAGGTGATTGGGTTGCCGGGGTACTCGTGGTGGGAGACGCTGCTTGGGGGGAAGAAGCGTGCGGTGGTTTGCGAGATTGAGTTGGCGGGGGGTGAGTTTATTCAGGTGGTGGGGGTGCACTTTGATACGCGAGGGGATGAAGATATCCGTGTCCGGTCGGCCCGGGCGGTGATAGAAGCGATTTCGGGATCGGATTTGCCGACGGTGATTGCGGGGGATCTGAATTCTACGCTGACGGGTTTGCCGAGGGCGCAGGTTGATTCGCAAGGGTGGACGGGGGTGGATGTGTTTGTAGAAGAGGGCGGGTTTGTTGGGAGGGTTTATGGTTCTGAGATTGCGAAGACGTTTCCGTCGTGGGAGCCGAACCGCACGATCGATTGGGTGTTGGTGGGTTTTGAGATGGATTTGATCCGGGTGGAGGTTGGTGATTCGGATTTGTCGGATCATTTGCCGGTGGTTGCTGATGTTGTGAGGTAGTGGGTTGGTAGTGGGTGATGGTTGCGGGGCTGTCCGATAAGAAGTGGGGCGTGAAAGGGAGGGGTGGATGGATGATATGGGCGTGCGTCGCGTGGCCGCGACGGCTAAACAATGTATAGGGGTGATGGGGCGGTTTGTTGTTTTTAGACTTGTCATGGGTGGGTGTATTGCGGAAGATAGACGCGAAATTCTTATGTGCCCGGGAGCGTGTTGATGCGTCAATTCATATCTTTGATGGCCGGTCTGTTGGCGGTGATTGTTTGTCTGGGGGTTTGTCTGCCTGCGATGGGTGGGGGTGGGGACAAGCGTGACTTGTCGATGTTGCCGGTGGATGAGTTGAAGGAGTTGGTGGGGGAGGGGGATATTGATGCGCAGGTTGAGTTGGGATTGGTGTATGCGCTGGGTGACGGGGTGGAGACGGATTATGACGAAGCTATTAAGTTGTGGAAGCTCGCGGCGGAACAGAAGCACGATGTGGCGGAGTATTACCTGGGGGTGTTGTACTCTGAGGGTTGGCTGGGTGAGCCGGATTATGTTGAGGGGTTGAAGTGGCTGCGTCTGTCGGCGGCGCAGAAGAACGCGGATGCGCAGAACGCTCTGGGCAGTATGTATCGGGAGGGGCTGGGTGTAAGGCGGGACGCGGCGACCGCGGCGAGGTGGCTTCGTCGGGCGGTGAAGCAGAAGCATGCGAAGGCGCAGCGTGGGTTGGGTTATTTGTATTTGATGGGTGAGGGTGTGCCGGCGAATCCTGTGGAGGCGTTGCGGCTGTTTAAGCTGGCGGCGAGGCAGAAGGACGCTCAGGCGCAATATAATGTGGGGTTGATGTACACGCTTGACTGGGGCATCCCGGTTGATCATGCGGAGGCGGTGAAGTGGTATCGGCTGGCGGCGGGTCAGGGGTTTGCGCAGGGGCAGTATGCGTTGTCGGGGGCGTATATCCTTGGGCAGGGTGTTGCACAGGATGAGGGTGCGGCGTTTGCGTGGATGCAGTTGTCGGCGGACCAAGGTTATATAGAAGCGCAGCACGAGTTGGGGGTGATGTATATCTATGGTCAAGGCGTCGCTAAAGACCCTGGCGAGGCGTTGCGGCTATTTAAGCTGGCTGCGGTACAGGGGTATGCGCTGTCGATGCACGGGTTGGCTCAGATATATGAGGATGGGGAAGGGGTCGAGTCGGATGACGCGGCGGCTTTACGTTGGCTGCGGAAGGCGGCGGAGCTTGGTTTGGCGCAGGCTCAAAGTGACTTGGGGGTGCGGTATTTTGACGGTCAGGGTGTTGAGCAGAACGGGTTCGAGGCGTTGCGCTGGTTCCGGCAGTCTGCGGATCAGGGTTACGCGGCGGGTCAGTACAACGTGGGTTATTGTTACCTCCAGGGTGTTGCAGTGCAGGTCAATCCGGCCGAAGCGGTGAAATGGATGCGGTTGTCCGCGGATCAGGGCTATTTGGATGCACAGGCTGGGCTAGGCTCGATGTATCTATTTGGGCAGGGCCTCGCGAAGGACGATGCCAAGGCTGAGATGTGGATGCGTCTGGCGGCGGAGCAGGGGGAAGCGGAGGCGCAGTTTTATTTAGGGGGGATGTATCAGGAGGGGCGGGGCGTCAGGCAGGATTTTTTACAGGCTATGAAGTGGTACCGCGCGTCGGCTGAACAGGGAGATCCCCGTGGGCAGATGTATGTGGGTGTGATGTATCTGTACGGGAGTGGGGTGCTACAGGATACAAAGGAAGCGATACGTTGGTTGCGTAAATCGGGGAGGCAGGGAGATGTCAAGGCTCAGTTTACGCTGGGGGAGTTGTATCGTCTGGGGACGGGGATTGAGCCGAACTATGCGGAGGCGGCGCGTTGGCTGCGTCTTGCGTCGGAACAGGGGGATCAGGAGGCGGCGAAGTCGTTGGGCTTGATCGGTCTTTCGGGTGCTGATCCGATGCAGACTCGGCCGGAGGCTGTTGAGAATCTTCGCGGGCTTGCGGAGGGCGGGGATCGGGATGCGCAGCGGGGGTTGGGGATGGCGTATCTTTATGGTGTGGGGATTGCGAAGGATGGGGCGCAGGCGTCGGTGTGGTTGGCGCGAGCGGCGAAGCAGGGTGATGTGGTGAGCCAGCGGGCCTTGGGGTTGCAGTTAATTCTGGGCGAGGATGTGGCGGTAGATTTAGAGGCGGGTGCGAGTTGGATTCAGAAGGCTGCGATACAGGGAGATGCGGAGGCGCAGTTTCTGATGGGTGATGTTCGGTTTCACGGCAAGGGTATGCCGGTGGATCGGAAGTTCGCGGCGCGGTGGTATCAGAGGGCGGCGGCGCAGGGTCATGCGGGCGGGCAATATAAGACGGGGCTGATGTACTACAAGGGGTCGGGGGTCAGGCGGAACGACGGGCTGGCGTTTAAGTGGTTCCGTATGGCGGGTGAGCAGGGTCAGGTGCTGGCGCAGCACATGATGGGTGTTTGTTATGAGAAGGGGATCGGGGTGCAGGCGGATGCTGGAGAGGCGTTGACGTGGTACCGCAAGGCGGCGGATCAGGGGTATGTTGATTCGATGTATATGGTTGGCGAGTTTTTTCATTCGGGCCGATCGGGGGAGACTGATTATTTGGAGGCGGCGCGGTTGTACCGTCTTACGGCGGATCAGGGTTACGGGCCGGGGCAGTATCAGCTTGGGGTGTTGTATGAGAAGGGGCAGGGTGTGAAAGCGGATGCGGAGACGGCGACACGGTGGTTTGTCCTTGCAGCGGAGCAGGGTTTGGGGCATGCGCAGATCAAGCTGGGGGAGCGTTACCGGGAGGGCGTGGGTGTGGTGAAGGATGTTGAGATGGCGTATGCGTGGTTGAAGGAGGCGGGGCGGGATAGCGGGGCGATCGGGCGGCGGGCTGAGGGGATGCTCAAAGAGCTTGCGGGGAAGATGACCGAGGCGCAGATCGCCAAGGGTAAGCGGTTGTATACGGATATTGATTACCGGGTGCATGCCAATCATGGGGGGGCGGGTCGGTGAGTCGACCGGGGGGCAGGCTGCTTTGAGTGATGGGTGCGGGCTTCGTTGGCATTGTCGGCGGGGTATGGGTGGGGTTTGACTCTGTCGTTTTAGTGATTGTAAGGGCATTGGTTTGGTTGCGCGTATGACGTGGGGGGTTTGTGTTGTTGTGGGTGAGATACAGCCGGGCGGCGGTGGTTGCCGATGAAGTTGTTATGGCTAAGGCGCACCCGGTTGATTCAAGATCGACTCCCGCACGCGGACAGGTTGAATTGGTTGTTGATGAAGACCACCTTCAGCGTGTGGTGATTGATGGCATGCTCAAGGCCTCGGTGAGCCTGGACATTATGACGGCGGACTTCAAGGCGATGCTGGTGCCCACCCCCGCCCCCGGAGTTTCAAGGCGGGGTTCAAGGAACGCGCCGTCGATAGTGCATCATTTGGTGAAGCTGGCGCAGAAGGGGGTGGAGGTTCGGTTGTTGCATGCGGGGGTGCCAAGTGGGCCGGCGTTGCGGGAGTTGAAGAGGCTGTTGCCTGGCGTGAAAGGTTCGGGTGGGTCGTTTGTGGTTCGACGGTGCCCGAGGCTTCATACCAAGACGGTGATCGTGGATGCGTGTGCGATGTACCTGGGGTCGGCGAACCTGACGGGGGCGGGTCTGGGTGCGAAGTCGGCTCGGCGGCGGAATTTTGAGATGGGGATATGGACCCATGCATCGGGGTTGATCGACTCGGTGCTTTCGGAGTTCAACATGCTGTGGGAAGGGCAGCGGTGTGAGGATTGCCAGCGGAAGGATTTTTGCCCTGTGCCGTTGGAGGAGCCGAGGCTTTGAGGGGGCAAGGGTGCGCCGGTTGACGGGGTTGAACCCTTGCCCAAGGGTTCACATTTAACAGGGTTCACCCACACGAAAAAGACACAGTTGCCAGAGAATTATTGTTGTAAATCAGCCGGGCTTTATAAAGGCTTTTCTAGAAAAGCCATAAGGTGTAATCAATCTTTTTATGCGGGTAGACGGGTGGCGGTTGGGTAGCGGAGGGGGTATTTAACTTGACACTCATTCTCAATAAGTTATCTTTGGGGCTTTGTTGCATCTATAAAGGCTTTTTTGGCGTTGCCAGGAGTATTTCATGTCTATCTCGCAAGCCCGGCAGGGGGCATTATCAATTCGTGTTATCGCGAAGGCTGTCCTTGTGTGGGGGTTGGTGGTGTTGGGTATTTGTGGTTCGGTGGGGGCGGAAGAGATCGTGTTGTATTCGGGTCGGAGCAAGGCGTTGGTTGGGCCGATCGTTGAGCGGTTCACGGCGGAGACGGGGATCGGGGTGCGGGTGAAGTATGGGAAGACGGCGCAGTTGTCAGTGATGTTGCAGGAGGAGGGGGAGGGCAGCCCGGCGGATGTGTTCTGGTCGCAGGATGCGGGTGCGCTTGGGGCGTTGGTTTCGGCGGAGATGTTTACGGCGTTGGATGAGCAGACATTGGCGTTGGTGCCGGAGACTTATCGGGGTGCGGATGGGTTGTGGGTAGCGACATCGGGGCGTGCGCGTGTGCTGGCTTATTCTTCGGTGCGGGTGGGCGAGGATGATTTGCCGGGGAGTGTGTTTGACCTGACGGATGCGAAGTATCGTGGCAAAGTGGGTTGGGCGCCGACGAACGCGTCGTTCCAGGCGTTTGTGACGGCG
This sequence comes from Planctomycetota bacterium, assembly GCA_024279275.1. Taxonomy (GTDB): domain Bacteria; phylum Planctomycetota; class Phycisphaerae; order Phycisphaerales; family Phycisphaeraceae; genus JAJRRS01. The sequence goes on from JAJRRS010000007.1 coordinate 11,478, forward strand.
ATGCGCAAGACACACGGGCAGGATGCGACCAAGGCGTGGCTGGTTGCGATGCTCGCGAATGATGCGCAGGCGTATCCTAAGAACACGGCGATTATTCAGGGGATCGCTGCGGGGGAGGTGGACTATGGGCTGCCGAATCATTACTACCTGCTGCGATTTAAGACGGCGGACAAGCATTACCCGGTCGAGCAGACGGCGTTTACGACGGGGGATATCGGGAACCTGGTGAATGTGGCGGGCGTGGGTGTGTTGAAGACCAGTGAACACAAGGAGGCGGCGCGGGCGTTTGTTGCTTATCTGTTGTCGTCCAAGGCGCAGCAGTATTTTGCGAGTGAGACGTTTGAGTATCCAGTGGTGGCGGATGTGATTGCGAGTCCGCGGCTGCGGCCTTTGGAGTCGCTGCGTGGCGAGTCGCCTGTGGTTGACCTGGACACGCTGGAGGATCTGAAGGGTACGCTTGAATTGCTTGCTGAGGTAGGTCTGCGATAGGCTCGAAAACACACACAAGCCGACGTCCGCCTTGGTATTTGGTTGTGCCTGCACTGGGTTGTGCGGTGGCGGTGATGTTGCCGTTGGGGTATCTGGTTGTGCGGTCGTTGGGTGCGGATGCGGGGGAGGTTGGGCGGGCGGTATTCCGGTGGCAGAGCCTGGTGCAGTTGAGTAACACGCTTTTGTTGTGTGCTTCGGTGGTGGTGGTGACGACGGTGACGGCGTTGCCGGCGGCGTGGTTGACCAGCCGGACTGATTTGCCGATGAAGCGGTTTTTTGCGCTGGCGTTGGTGCTGCCTTTGGCGATCCCGGGGTATCTGATGGCGTACACACTGTTGTCGCTGGGCGGTGATTACGGGGCGGCGTTTCATCTGACGGGTGTGAGTGTGCCGAGGCTTCGGGGTTTTTGGGGATCGTTGGTGGCGTTGAGTGTTTACAATTTTCCGTACATGTTGTTGAACCTGCGTGCGGGTTTGTCGGGGTATGACACGTCGTTGGAGGAGGTGGCGCGGTCGTTGGGGCAGAGGCCGGGTCGGGTATTTTTTACGGTGGTGTTGCCACAGCTTAGGCCGGCGATTTTGGCGGGGGCGTTGCTGGTGAGCTTGCATGTGGTCAGCGATTTTGGTGTGGTGAGTTTGATGCGGTACGAGACGTTTAGTTATGCGTTGTATCAGGCGTATCAGGGTGCGTATGGGACGCGGGGTGCGGCGCCGATCGCGTTGTTGATGATGGCGTTGGCGGGGGTATTTATCGTGGCGGAACTGCTGATGTTGCGTCGAGTGGTATTGACGCGTGCGGGTGCTGGTCAGGCACGGGTGCGTCGGCCGTTGCGGTTGCGGCGGTGGGCTTGGCCGGGGGTGGTGTTTGTGTGTTTGTTGTTGATGGTGGGTGTGGTGTTGCCGGTGTTGACGATTGTGTATGGTGCTCTTGGTGTTGAGATGGGATCGCAGTGGCGGGCGTTGCGTGGCGCGGTGGTGGATTCGTTGTCGGTGAGTATTCCTTCGGCGGTGGTGGCGACGGCGTTGGCGTTGCCGATTGCATATATGGCGAGGCGTTATCCTTCGCGGTGGTCGGCGAGTCTGGAGCGGTTGGGGTTTGTGGGTTATGCGACGCCGCCTTTGGCTTTTGCGTTGGGGTTGTTGGTGGTGACGTTGCGTGTTGTGCCGGGGCTGTATCAGACGGCGTTTGTGCTGGTATATGCTTATAGTTTGCATTTTTTGGCGGAGGCGGTTGGGCCGATCCGGGCGGGTTTGTTTACGGCGAATCCCAGGTTGGAGGAGGCGTCGCGGGCGCTTGGGTACGGGCCTTTTTCGACGTTTGCGCGGGTGACGCTGCCTTTATTAAGGCCTGGGTTGATCGTGAGTCTGTCGCTGGTGTTTCTGTCGGTGATGAAGGAGTTGCCTTTGACGATGTTGCTTGCGCCGCCTGGGTTTGAGACGCTATCGATGAATATCTGGCAGTACACGGAGGACGCGATGTATGGGAGCGCGGCGCCGTATGCGCTGGTGGTGCTGGGTGTTTCTGCGTTGTTCGTGGGTGTGTTGGTATTTAATGAGCGGAGGATGGCGTGAAAGTCCCGCAGCTTTGTGTGCATAATCTGACGAAGACATTTGCGGGCTGTGATTCGCCGGTGATCCGTGATGTATCGTTTTGTGTGTATCCCGGGGAGGTGCTGACACTGGTTGGGCCTTCGGGTTGCGGGAAGACGACGACGCTGCGCACGATCATGGGTTTTGAGCACGCGGACGCTGGGGAAGTCAAGCGTGGGGATGAGGTTTTGCAGGATGGGGTGACGTTTGTTCCGCCGGAGCTGCGTAAGATTGGTTTTGTGTTTCAGGACTATGCGTTGTTTCCGCATTTGTCGGTGTTGCAGAACGTGATGTTTGGGATTCGTGGTGTGCCTAAGGCGCGGAAGCGTGCGATTGCGACCGAGGTGTTGTGGATGATCGGTTTGGCTGGGCTTGAGGATCGTCGGCCACACGATTTGTCGGGTGGTCAGCAGCAGCGTGTGGCGTTGGCGCGTGCGATTGCGCCGGGGTCGCGGGTGGTGCTGTTGGATGAGCCCTTTAGTAGTCTGGACCCTGATACACGGCACACGATCCGGGGTGAGGTTCGGATGCTGGCGGAGCGTGCGAAGATGGCGGTGGTGCTGGTGACACACGATCAGGAGGAGGCGTTATCGACGGCTGACCGGTTGGCTGTGATGCGTGACGGGGTGATCGAGCAGCTTGGGCCGCCTGAGTTTGTTTATAACCATCCGGCGAATCGTTTTGTTGCGCAGTTTTTGGGGCGGACGAACTTGATTGAGTGTGATGCGGCGGGGCGTGTGGGGGAGACGCCGATTGGGAAGGTTGAGCTGGAGCGTGAGGTGAGGGGTGCGGTGACGTTGTCGTTGCGTCCTGAGCATCTTGAGTTGCACAAGCCGATCGAGGGGAGGCCTGGTGGCAAGGTGATTGCCCGGGAGTTTAAGGGGCATGACATGACTTATCACGTGCGGATTGGTTCGGCGGAGTATCTGGTGCAGGCTGATGCGCACTGTGGGTTTAAGGTTGGCGATGCGGCTACGGTCTGTCCGCGGATGGCGGCGGCGGTTGTGGATGACAGCGGGGCGGAGCCGGTGAAGCATGTTCGGCTGCCGTTGGCTTGAGGATGTTAGGAGAAGCGGAGGAGTTTTGCTCGGATGAATCGGATGAGTCGGATGGGAGGGAAGAAGGGTTCACCGCAGAGGGCGCAGAGAGCGCGGAGAAGAGAAGGCAGAGGGGAGATGAGTATGGAACAGGGATGAACGCTGATGAACGGTGATGAGGAGAAGATGGAATAGGGGTGTCTATCGCTTTGTCTTATCTGCGTTAATCAGCGTTTATCACTGTTTCATTTTTTGATCGGATCGTGTCGGGGGTGACACAGTTTTGTGTGGTTAGAGTTTTAGTTTCCAGAAGCGGTGGGGGGTGTTGTTGTCGTGGAAGCCGTAGGCTTGGTAGAGGTTTCGTGCGGCGGGGTTGTCGTCGCGGACTTCGAGTGTGACGGCGCAGCAGTGCAGGGAGCGTGCTTTGTCGGCGACGGCGTCGAGTAGTTTTTGGCCGACGCCCAGACGTCTTGCGTTGGGTATGACGGCGAGGTCGTGGATGTTGATGAGGGGTTTGGCGGCGAAGGTGGAGAAGCCCAGGAAGCAGTTGGCGATGCCGACGGGTTTGTGGATGGCGTCTGGATCGTCGGGGTTTTGCTGGTAGGCGAGGAAGATGAAGGTTGCGGGGTGTGCTTGGAGGCCGGGGATGAGTCTTGTTTTGACATCGTCGGGCATGGGTTGGCCGCCGCCCATGGGGTCTTGCGCGTAGGCGTCGAGCATGGCGATGAGGTCTGCCTGGTGACGTGGGTTGGTGAGGTCGGCCTGGATAATTTGTATTGAAGTCACGAGGGTGCCTGTGGATTTGTTAGGTTTGCGGATCGTGTGTTGGGGTTGGTTATGTGGGGTAATTATAGCCGACTGGTCGGGGGTCTGATAATGATTGGGTGGGTTAACTGGTCGGTGGTAACACCCGATTAGCGTTTCAGCGGGCTGTGGATTTGGCTCGGATCAGGAGGCTTTGGCTATCAGCGGTTCGATTCGTCAGCTTCTGTTGAGTGTTTTGCTCTTGGTGGGGCTGACGTTTTTAGGTGCGCTTGGGTTGATGGTGACGGGGGACGATGGCTTTTTTCGTTCGCTTTATCTGACTGTGATCATCCTCACGACGGTGGGGATGGAGGCACCGACGTCGGATGGGCAGCGTGTGTGGGCGTTGCTGTTGATGGTGGGTGGTGTGGGGGTGGTTATTTTTGCGACCGGGCAGATGGTTTCATTCGTGGTTGAGGGGCACCTCAAGCAATTGATTGGGAGGCGTAAAGTGACGGATCGGATCCACAAACTAAACGGGCATTTCATCGTGGTCGGTTTTGGGCGGATGGGTCAGGCGTTGTGCGCGACGCTGGCGTACCGGGAGCAGGCGTTTGTGTTGATCGAGTTGGATGAGCGGCGGCTTCGTAATGCGGAGGAGCTGGGTTATCTATGTATTGAAGGCAACGCGATGCAGGACGCGATTCTTGGAGAGGCGGGGGTGGATCGTGCGCAGGGTCTGGTGACGTGTCTGTCTGACGACGCAGACAATGTTTTGATTACACTGACGGCACGCGGGATGAAGCCGGAGTTGAATATCACGGCACGTTGTGATGAGGCGGGGACCGAGCCGAAGCTGCGTCGTGCGGGTGCGGATCGTGTGATCTGCCCGGCGGTGATCGGTGCGGCGCGTGCGTCGGATCAGTTGTTGAACCCGCAGGTTGACGACATGCTGGAGTTGGATGGGCTTTGGCCTGATTTGGAGCTGTCGCGTATTTCGTTGAGCCGGTTCCCTGGGTTTACGTCGCGGAGTCTTGGGGAGGTGCAGGCGATAATCGGGGATCGGGTGATTATTGCGGCGTTGGTGCGGAGTGATGGCACGCGGATCATTCATCCCAAGGCAGACGAGGTGGTTCAGGCTGACGATCAGATTGTGTTTATCGGTGATACGGGCTGTGTCAGTCGGATGGTGGATGTGTTGAGCATGTCGGCTGCGGCGTGATGGGGGTTGTCTATTAAAATAGTTGTGCGGGGGTAACTGAGCCTTCGCTGCGCTTGGACTTGGTGTTTGGGTGGGGTGTGACCCCGGCCAAGGCCCAGGGGGCCATGACCGGGCTTTGGGGTGAGGGGAGGGTTTTGTTTTTTTGGGGTGTATTTTAAGGGGGGGGTCTGATAGCTAGAATGGGTGGCTGGGTTTTTGGACCTGTTTATACGCTGTCGGGAGTTGAATCTTGTCTTATATTGTTGCTGCGGTTTATAAGTTTGCGGAGCTTGATGACTACGAGGAACTGCGTGGGCCGTTGCTTGAGGTGATGCGTGGGCAGGGGGTGCGTGGGACGATTCTGCTGGCAAGCGAGGGGATCAACGGGACGATTGCTGGGGGGCGTGAGGGGGTTGATTGTGTGTTGGCGCATATCGAATCCGATCCACGGCTAACGGGGTTGAGTCGGAAAGAGTCGTGCAGTGAGGAGCAGCCATTTAACAGGACGAAGGTGAGGCTGAAGAAAGAGATCGTCACGATGGGGGTGGCGGGTGTTGATCCGAAAGATGTGGTGGGGACGTATGTGAAGCCGAGGGATTGGAACGCGTTGATTTCTGATCCGGACGTGACGGTGATCGATACACGCAACAGCTATGAGTTTGAGTTGGGGACATTTGAGAATGCGGTGGACCCGGGGACGGAGAGTTTTCGAGAGTTCCCTGAGTATGTTGATAAGGCGATGGACCCGGGGAAGCACAAGCGGGTGGCGATGTTTTGCACGGGGGGGATCCGTTGTGAAAAGTCGACTGCGTATCTCAAGGCCCATGGCTTTGAGGAGGTCTATCACCTGCAGGGGGGGATACTGAAATATTTAGAAGAGGTGCCTGAATCCGAATCGCTTTGGCGGGGTGAGTGTTTTGTGTTTGATGGTCGGGTGTCTGTGACCCATGATCTGGAGCCGGGGCGGTACAGCTTGTGTTACGCGTGTCGGCAGCCGATCAGCGAGGCGGACAAGCAGGCGGATACGTTTGAGAAGGGTGTGAGTTGTCCGCGGTGTTATGGGAAGACCACGGCTGAGCAGTGCGAGCGGTTTAGGGATCGACAGAAACAGGTTGATCTGGCGGAGAAGCGTGGGGAAGTGCATATCGGCGAAGATTGCTGCAATGAAATGGGCGATGAGGGACTCGAACCCACGACTTCTTCGGTGTAAACGAAGCGCTCTAGCCAACTGAGCTAATCGCCCGACGGGGGGATTATAGCGGCTAAGGGGTGTTGTGCGAGTGTGATGGTTATTGGGGTTGATCGCCTCGGAGCCGCTGATAGTGGTGGAAGGTGAAGGCGTGGGCGTGGCGGGCGTCGGCTTCGTGGCGTATTTGGTCGATTAGTTTCCAGCAGTAGACGGACGGGTCAGGGAAGTAGGCGTCGCCGTGGATTTCTGCGTGAACGATCGTTAGGTAGAGGTTGTCGGCGAAGAACATTCCGTCTTTGTAAACCTGTTCGCCGCCACAGAGGAACGCCTCTTCTCCGGGTTTCAGCAGGTTGAATGCTTTAGTTAGGTAGGGGGCTATTTCAACGTTATCGTTGGCTAGGTTGGGATTGGAGGAAAGGATGATATTGCGTCGGTTGGGGAGGGGTTTGCTGCCGATGGACTCGAAGGTTTTTCGGCCCATGATGAGGGTGTGGCCGGTGGTGAGTCGGACGAAGTGTTTCATCTCGTCGGGGAGTCGCCAGGGGAGTTGGCCGTTGATGCCGATGACGCGGTTTTCGGCCATGGCGGCGATGATGTTGATGGTTGGGCGTTGAGGGGTCATGTGAATAGTCAGTTTTGCAAGGTAGTTAATTCACCGCGAAGGCGCGAAGAGCGCGAAGAAGAGTGGAACAGGGATGAACACGGATAAACACAGATAGATGCGGGGGAAGGATCGGGTGCTGTGATAGGCTGGGTCGTGTTGGGTGTTGGCATTTTGGGTGTTCATCTTTGCGATCTTAGCGATCATTGCGCCTTGGCGGTCAACTGGTTTTTTTATACTGAGATGGCTGCTTTGATGTGGGGGTGGGGGTTGTAGTTTATTAGCTCGAAGTCTTCGTATTTGAAGTCGAAGATGTTTTTGATGTCGGGGTTGAGTTTCATGGTGGGGAGTGGGCGTGGGGTGCGTGTGAGTTGTTCGTGTGCCTGGTCGATGTGGTTGTTGTAGAGGTGCGCGTCGCCGAGGGTGTGGATGAATTCGCCTGGCTTTAGGCCTGTGACTTGGGCGACCATGAGGGTGAGCATGGCGTAGCTTGCGATGTTGAAGGGTACGCCTAGGAAGATGTCTGCGCTGCGTTGGTAGAGTTGGCAGGAGAGTCGGCCTTGGGCGACGTAGAACTGGAAGAGGCAGTGGCAGGGGGGAGTGCCATGTCGTCGATCTGTGCGACGTTCCATGCGCAGACGATCATGCGGCGTGAGTCGGGTGTGTGTTTGATCTGGTCGATGACCTGTGTGATCTGGTCGATGTGTTGGCCTGCGGGTGCGGGCCAGTTGCGCCACTGGTAGCCGTAGATGGGTCCGAGTTCTCCTTGGTCGTCGGCCCATTGGTCCCAGATGCGGACGTTGTTTTCCTGGAGGTAGCGTGTGTGGGTTTCGCCTTTGAGGAACCAGAGCAGCTCGTGTGTGATGGATCGGAGGTGGACTTTTTTGGTGGTGAGCAGGGGGAATCCGCCCCCGCCCCCGCCCCCGGATACTCCCCCGGATGTTTCCCCGGGTTCGCTTCCGGACTCGTCTGCGGATTTGTCTTGGGTGTCGGTGATGTTTGAGTGTGGGTCGAGGTTAAAGCGCATCTGGTGGCCGAAGACGCTGCGAGTGCCGGTGCCGGTGCGGTCGTCTTTGAGGTGGCCGTGGTCCAGGACGTGCTGCATGAGGTCGAGGTATTGACGCATGATGGGATTGTAATCGGGTTTGGGGGGGTGGGGTATCGGGTGTCGGTAAGAGGGTGTCGGATGATGGGGGAGGTGTGGTTGGTTGGGGGTGATGTTTACCTGAGTCAAGTACCCCGGCGAAGTACCCCGGCCAAGTACCCCGGCCAAGGCCCCGGGGGCCATGACCGGGCTTTGGGGGTGGGAGGGTGTGGCGTGGGGTTGCTGGGGGCGGTTTGGGCGGTAAACTGTCGTGCTATGAGCGAACCGACCCCCCTGATGGTATTGGCGAATGCGGACCTGAATCAGTATGCGGCGCTGGGTGTGCTGTTGCTGATGGGGATTATTTTTGGGGTGGCGAACCTGGTGATTACGACGTATCTGGGGCCGAGCCGTAAGGGTGAGCAGAAGGGGATGCCTTACGAGTCGGGGATGAATCCGATCGGGAGCGCCCGCCGGCGGTTTAATGTGCGGTTTTTCGTGGTGGCGATGACGTTTTTGCTGTTTGATATCGAGATCGTGTTTTTGTATCCGTGGGCGGTGACGTTTCCGAGCCTGGGTGGGGCTGAGGGCGATTTGCTGGCACCGCTATTTCTGGGGCGGATGTTGTTCTTTGTGCTGACGACGTTGATTGCGTTAGCGTATGCTTGGCGTAAGGGCGTGTTCCGTTACGATTAGAACCTAATCAATACTCTTTAGGCGACCTCTAAGAATTCACTTTCGCAAGGCAATCGCCCAGTCTCGCGAAGCCGCAAGCGGCTTTTCTTCGGCGCAACTCGAATTATTAGAAGTCGCCTTTGGTGTTGCTTCTATTGTGTGAGGGCGTCGCGTGGCCGCGACGGCTAAACCAAGCGTTATCGATAGGCGCGACAAGTGGCGGCGCTTCGTGTGGCGTTTGGTTTCGTTTGATCGGAGAGGGAGTTGTTTCCGGAGAATTACAGCTATAAAAAAGCCTCGCCGGTGGGGGGGGTCCAGGAGGAACGCCGGCGAGGCAAAGTTGTTTAATTGTTTGACCCCGTCGGTTTGAGGGGGTGTTGTATCCTGTCAATGTATGTATCGGTGGGGAGTGTCTGCTTAGGGGGTGAATATTGAATAAAGTGGTGGATTACGCGAGATACAGCGATCAAACGGGCTAGCCGATCGGGGGTTAGCCTGCGTTGATTGTGAATGGTTGGGGTTGTGTGCGTGTTACGGTTGAACGAGCGGGCCTTCGCTTGGGTGTTCAGCGGAGGAATCTGTCATGGCGGGGATGTGGTTATATGTTCCGTTGAATCGCTCGGCGATGGACTTGAGGATCTGCTTGGGGTCGCGGGTGAAGAATTGGATGACGTGGATATGCTGGACCTTGTCGGCGGTGAGGTTGTCTATGTCGTTGAGGAGTGCGTCGATATTTTCTTGTGAGGGGCGTGAGCCGATGAGGTTGTCCGAGAGGAGGATGATTTCCTCTGCGTCGTAGTCGGTGGCGAGTTGGAGTGCTTGCAGAAAATCGCCTCGGCCCCATGCGGTGACGTTGCCGCTGTCGGGGTCGATCCACTGGCGAGCCTGACGTTTGGTTTGGGGGTTGGCCCATTTGAGGCCGACGGGTGGCAGTTCGATTACGCCGTCGGCGCCGAAGAAGATGGCGGTGAATGCCTGGTCTTTGGGGAGACGGGATATCACGAGATTAAGTTCATTCAGGACGCGGGGGAAGCTGTCGACCAGTGAGCCTGAGGCATCGACGACGTAGACGACCCGGCGGGCACCGGCGAATTCGGCCTGGTCTGCGACTTGTGTGCCTGGCTTGTGCTGGGCGTCGATGACGCCGGCGAGGATGTCCAGTTGTGATTGGTCCAAGTCGGTGGCGGTGTTGGGGTCAGGGGTGGCGGGATCGGGTTCGAGGGGATCTGTTGGGGGGTCGATGGCTTGTGGGGGCGTGCCGTTGAGCGGGTCGGGTGTGACGATGTTCTCAGCGGGTGGGGCGGTGGTGGGTTGTTGCTCTTGGGTTGTGTCGGTTGTGTTGCTGGTGTCAGAGCCGGGTGATGAATCACCCTCTGCCGGGGAGGTATTCGGTGAGGCAGCCGGGGTGCTATTCGGGGTGCTATTCGTGAAAACATCCGGGGTGGTATCGAAGACTGTGGTGGTGACGTCGGCGAAGGGGTCTGCGATCAGGGCGTTGTGTGTGGGTGTTGGTGTCGGGGATTCAACATTGTTTGTTGCAAGGGGTTTTGGCTCGGGTTCAGGCTCGAGTTCGGGGGTGTCTTGTGTGAGGTCGTTGGTCGGTGGGTCTTCGGGGAGCGGCGTGATGGGTGGTGTGTCGGTGTTGGGGATCGACGGTGTGGTATCTGTCGTGGCATCGGGCGCGATGGGGTCGACTGGCGTGGTGTCTTGTTGTGGGGGATCGATTGGGAGGTCGGTGGCGTGTGTTGCTTGGCGGGTGTTGGGTTGGGTGGTGTCTTGTTTGGTTTGTGTTGCGTCGGCGCGGTTGGTGAAGTAACTGAAGGCGAACCAGCCGGAGGCGCTTAAGGCTGCGATGACCAGGGCCAGGGTGGCCAGGGTTTTTATTTTAGATCGTTTGTAGCCTGCGACGGCCTGGGTTTGTTCGTCGGGGGAGAGAAGCAACTCACGCTCGGAGTCTTCCAACTCGGGTTCAACTACTTCGGGTTCAACTGACTTCGGCTCATCTTCGGCGGTGTCTTGGATGGGTTCGTCATCGTCGATGGCTTTCGCCTGGGGGGACTCATCGGTGGGACTATCAATGGCGGAGTCGTCGGCGGTATCGGGGGTGTCCGGTTGGTCGGCGGGGGTGGCGTCGGCATCTATTTGCAGGTCTTGGTCAAGCCCCCGGCCGGTGTCGGCTGAGTCAAGGATGTCGGAATCATCGGGGGGCGGGCCGGAGTCGTCGGGGGTGCTGTGCTGGGTGTCTTCCGGGGCGTCCGGGGTGGTGAAGGATTCGTTGTCAGTGACGGTGGGGGGTGGGTCCTGGTCGTCGGTTGTGGCGGGGGGTGTCTTTGGCCAGGAGTCGGTGGGTGTTGCGGATGCGAGGATGTCGATGTCGATCAGGCTGTCGGGGTCATCGGTATCGGGGTCATCGGTATCGGGGGCGGCATCTGTGGCTGCGGTGTCGTGTTCTGCGTGTGGTTGGGTGTCAGGCTCTTGGTCGGGCGTTGGTGTGGCTTCGGCGATGACGTCAGGCTTATCTGGGCTGTCTTGATCGCTGACCAAGTCATCGAGCATCGCGTCGATGTCGTCGATCGAGTCCGATTCGCTGTGGTCGGGGAGGTCGGCCGGTGGCGGTGTGGGGATGACGGGCGCGGGGGTGGAGACGGGCGATGAATCGCTCTGGGCCGGGGGGGCATCCGAGGTTGTATCCGGGGGGGGATCGGAGAGGGTGGGGGTGGGGTCGTCACCTTCGTTGAGCATCTCGTCGAGGTCGAAATCTACTTCACCCGGTGCGGCGATAGCATCGGGGGTGGATGTGTCTTGGGCGGGGGGTGCGTCGGGAGGAGTGGCGGTGTCAGCGGGTGAGGGTGTGGTGGGTTCGTCAGCCAGTAGAGCGTCGAGGTCGATGACGCCTTGCTCTGATGAATCCGTTGGGGAGGGTGACTGGTCGAGTTGGTTGTCTTGATCCTGGGGTGCTGGTGTGGTGGTGGCGGGGGTTTGGTTATCGTCGGTGGGTTCGTCGGCTAAGAGGGCGTCCAGATCGATCACGCCGTCGGATGTGTCGGACGCGGTGTCGGGTGTTGAGTCGGGTGCGTCGGGGTCTTGGGGTGGTGACTGGGCGGTGGGGGAGCCTGTCGGTGCCAGGATATTTTCGAGTTCGTCATCAAGAGACGATTGGGGGATCTCGGGAAGTTCCAGGTCAGCGTCATCGAGGAGGTCAGCGGAGAGGCTTTCGGAGAGGTCGACGCCCATGTCGGCGAGTTCTTCCTGGCCGATGAGCGGTTCGGCTGAGGGTGTTGGTAGAACCGGGGGAACCGGGGGAACCGGGGGAGCGAGGGGTTTGGGTGAGGGTGCGGGGAGGTCGGTGATTTGGCTGACGCGGAACTGGTGTCGGCCGATGACGATGCGATCGCCTGCTTCGAGTTCGGTGATCTGGGTGATTTTTTGGCCGTTGACCCAGGTGCCGTTGGTTGAGTCGAGGTCACGGATGAGCCAGGTGTTATTTTCGAGCAGGACCTCGGCGTGCTTACGGGAGGTCTGTGCGTCGGACAGCTTGATGGTAGCCGCCTGGCGACCCAACAGCTCGGGCTGCTCGCCGGTAAGCTGAAACACTCGGCCTTTCTCCTGGCCGTTTAGCGAAGTTAGCGTCAGCAATGGATAGCGGTCCTCAAGGCACAAAAATGAACGATCCGACCCCCACTGGCCAGAGTCAGTGAATAATACCTCAATCCCGGGCGGGGGACCAGAATTATGCAAGACTTGTGGTGTGGAAAGATTATGGGAGGGGGTTAGGGGGAATGGGCGGCGGGGGCGGGTGGGGGTTGTGTTTGCCAGCGGTGGGCGACACGCTAGAATGCCCCCGCTAAGCCATTACAGGCGGCAAAGGCCCCTTCGTCTAGTCTGGTCTAGGACACTAGGTTTTCATCCTAGTAACACGGGTTCAAATCCCGTAGGGGTCATTTACGGAGCTTCGGCTCCGTTTTTTTATGGGAAGATGTGATGGCGGGGAATCAGCCAAGGCTCTGGATTGCGTGGCGGCTGGTGGGCTGGGGTTGGGCGTTCTGAGGCAGAGAGTCGGTCGATGCTACAGGCGTCCCTGTTCGCGTAGGGCTTTGCGTTCGGCTTTGCCGGCGAGGCGTTCGGCGGCTGCTTTTTTAAGTGCATCCAGGCGGGCGAGCAGGTCTTTGACCGCCGCGATTTTTTCTTCGGGCAGGGGGTCGACGGCTTCCAGGCGAGAGAGCTTTGCGCCGACACGGGTTTCTTCTTCTTCGAGCTGAGTGATTTTCTCGGTCAGCTTGACCATATTCATGGTGTTGATTTTGGCGAGCGATGGGGAAGGTTCGCCTAAGAGCATCGGTGGCTCGACGGGTCCGCCGCGCCGGCCACGGGGTGGTCCGCCACCCCCGCCACGCTGGGGACGGTTTGAGCGGAAGGGTCGGTTCGAGCGGGGTGGTCGTCGGTTTTCCATATCGGGTCGGTTCTGGCAGGGGTGTCTGAAGGCGGCGTCGCGTGTCGGCCACAACGCGTATTGTGACGGATTGAACGTAAAGGGCAAGCGGAGAGAGAATAGATTTTAGGGTTATTTTATTTCAATGTCCTCTCTTCGCTACGGTCAGGGGCCATGTGGAGACACGAAGAGGCCTGAACGAGGGGGGTGCTCAGGTGCATGCAAGGTCTAGCTTTATATACGTTTAGATGAGGCGTGGGCGGGATAAAAAAATGCAAAATGGGTATGGATTGGGATTGCCAGGTGTGTGAGAGCATGTTATATTCGGGTCTGCACAGGCTCTTTCGGTGCTGAGGAAGTGATGGCCGGGAGTTGCTTGGGCACGGAGGGGACACCAGCTTTTCGGCGGGGTCCCAAATATCGTGAGTTCGTCGTTGAGAAAGGCGGCGGTTGGTCTGTTCGCTTGCTGCAAGTTGTTTGCAGTGGGCGGTTGATATTGTGTTTATGCGGTCAGTGGACCGCTTGTTTCGGGACAGGTAACTCTAATTAGGAGTGGAGAGAAATGATGAAAAGTACACGGAAGTTTGTTGTCGTCGCAGCGGGAAGCCTGGCAGTCTTTGCCATGGTGTCCTCGGCCCAGGCGGTCACGCAGGTAGACCAGAACGTGACCCCGGATGTGATCTTCGGCAGCGGCAACGCCAACGGCAGTTTCACGACAGACCGCGCTAACGGCGTCGAACTGGCCCTCCGCGGCAAGCTGCGACACAACGCGACGGGTTTTCCCGAAAACACCTTCAACAGCAACAGTGACGGCACCTATACCTTCCAGGCCGGTGTCGCGCCGACGCAGGCATCCCCCACGGCCGAGTGGTCTTTCGAGTGGTCCATCAACAGCAATTTTGATGGCAGTGGCGTTAACCTTGATGCTTTAACGTATGTCATGGGCATCGACACCGACCCCGGTGCCGGCACCGCGTTCCTGACGTTTGATCCCATCAACGTGGTCAGCCCTGATTTCTGGGATCATTCCATCGGCGATAACAGCACGACCGATGCGACGGACAGCGTTGCGGGGAAGGACGGCGTTCCAGGTGACTTCGCCACCTACTCAGCGCTGATCGCCAACAACAACGTCGCGCAGAACTCATGGAAGCCCCATTGGTTCATCGGCGGCTTCGACCCGACAGTAACGGGCACCTACGACTTCTACATCACCGCATCGAACGGAGCCGGTGAACTCGCCCGCGTCGATGCGCAGATCATCGTCGTTCCCGAGCCGGCGAGCCTGGCGCTGCTGGGCCTGGGTGGGTTGGCGATGCTGCGGCGTCGTGCGTAAATAAAACGTAACTGGTCGTATCACGGGTGGATAGCCCGTGATACGGCGGTTTTAAGTGACTTTGGGGTGTGTAAGACCGGGGGATTGAGTAAGCGGATTCAATCCCGCATCACTGTGCTTGGTCCGAAATAGATATGCAGGACAGGTGCAACAATAATCCTGCCCAAACAGGGCAATAGTGGGGGTGCCGGCCCAATCCGGCGGAGAAAGATTTTTGCAATGAACTATAAGATTTCAAGCGTTACGATGTGTGCGGCGGTGTTGTGTCTTAGCGGGGTTGCCCAGGCGGGATTTGATTCTTTTGTGATCCGCGAAAGCGGAGGCAATGCGCCTGGTATTCTGCCTAACAATGTTTATGTCCCCGGGGCCACGGAGTTTGTTATCAGTGCTGGCGGGATGAAGGCCGCATTAGGATCTAACGACATTAACGGGATCACCATCGCGGACATCACGCAACTGGGTATCACACGTCACGACGACACGACTCGTTTTACGGCCGGATCGGGGCCTGCGGTTGCACCTTACTTTAACCTCTGGGTGACCGATGGTGTCGGTAACTACGCGGTGATTGCTAATGAGCCTTCTAATGGTGCGTTCCAGGCCTTGTTTACCTCGAACATTGATGGCAGCAAAACGTATGATCTGGATTACGGTGACCTGTCCAATAAGGTGGCCAAGGTTTTTGAGACGCCGGGTTGGAATACTGGCACATCCTGGGTGCATGCGCTGTTTGGCGCGGGCCCGTTGACCTTTGCGGATGTGGCCACACTTGAGATATCGCCTCCCCCGGCGAGCTATATCCAGAACGCGGCGAATGGCGTGGGTTCGGGTGCACCGGATATCCTGGGCACCGAAGTCGCCTATGGGTTTAACTGGGTCTTCGGCGACACGCTGAGCAACTATGTCTCAGGTGCGGAAGGTTACGTCGTCTCCGACTTCGCAGCCGTCCCCGAGCCTGCGAGCCTGGCGCTGCTGGGCCTGGGTGGGTTGGCGATGCTGCGGCGTCGTGCGTAAGCAAAGAAACACCGGTCGTATCACGGGTGGATCGCCCGTGATATGGCTATTTTTCTCTGTGTTGGGGCGGGCATGTTTCCCCGGCCTTGGCTATACATGCATGTGGTATGCTTAATGAATCTGTAAGATGTTGTTAGGGATTCTGACAAGAAGAGGTACAAGGTCATGCTAGCGACGTTCGGCTTTACCGATCGTTTCTCCGCGGGTCGTATCGGTTTGGCGTTCCAATGTCAGGTGTTCGCCGTTCTGATCGCTTTGGTCGTCGCGGCACCCCCGATGGCGTTCGGCCAATCGTTCTCGCTGTCAAGGACTTTCGACGACCCGACGGTTACAAGTGCCGACGTGTTCGGTTTCTCCGTCGCCCTTGACGGCGGCCTTGTACTCATCGGGACGCCCAACGACGACACCAACGGGACCAACGTCGGTCAAGCTTACTTGTTTGAAGCCGCCACTGGCAATCTTCTACAGACCTTCAACGACCCGGTGGCCACAGGCTTCGACAATTTTGGCATCTCCGTTGCCCTTGATGGTGATCTTGCGCTCATTGGGGCATACCTCGACGACACCAACGGGACGAACATCGGCCAGGCGCATTTGTTTAACGTGACAACGGGCGAACTGCTACGGACCTTCGACGACCCGACGCCCACAGGCAGGGACAATTTCGGCGTCTCCGTTGCTCTCAATGGAGGCCTTGTGCTCATCGGGGCTCCATTCGACGATACCAACGGGACCGATGCTGGCCAGGTGTACCTGTTCGACGCCGCCACGGGCAGTTTACTTCAGACCTTCGACGACCCGACGCCCAAGAGCAGTATGTTCGGTGACTTTTTCGGTTCCACTGTCGCCCTTGACGGCGGCCTTGTACTCATCGGGGCAAGCGGAGACAGTACCCACGGGATCGGCGTCGGTCAGGCGCATCTGTTCGACGCATTCACCGGAGACCTGTTGCGAACCTTCGACGAACCGACGGCGTACGGGACTCGTGAAGGTTTCGGATCCTCCGTTGCCCTTGATGGAGGCTTGGCACTTATTGGGGCTCGTACTGACAGCACTTTGGGTACAGGGCGCGGGCAGGCACATCTGTTCGACGTGTCCAATGGCGACTTGCTGTGGACCTTCAACGATCCAACGGGTTTGTTGTCTGGGCAGGATAATTTCGGTGCCTCTGTTGCCCTTGATGGTGGCCTAGCGCTGATCGGGGCACCCTTTACCCGTGTTGGAGGGATAGGCGTTGTTGGTCAGGCACACCTGTTCGACGTGGTTACGGGCGACCTGCTGCAGACATTCGATGACCCGACGCCCACGAGCAGCGGGGGGTTGGGTGACAATTTCGGCGACTCTGTGGCCCTTGACGGCGGTAACGTGCTCATCGGGGCACCCTTCGATAATACCAACGGAGACAACGTCGGCCAGGCGCACCTGTTTGCCATCTTGAATGGTGACCTTGATGGTGACGGTTTCGTCGGCATTAACGACCTCAACGTCATCCTGGGTGCCTGGAATCAAGTCGTCCCGCCGGGCAACCCGCTGGCAGACCCCTCGGGTGACGGGTTCGTTGGCATTGAGGATCTGAACACGGTTTTGGGGAACTGGAACGCTGGCACACCGCCGGTTGAGAATGCGAACATGCCCGAGCCAGGTACATCGATACTGCTGATGGCCGCCATACTTGGCTTAATACATCGAAGGCGGACATGACAGAAACCTTTATGCCGGCTTGTGCCTCTTTTTTTTCTTGATGACCTTGGTCCCGGGGGTGCCGGGTTTGGGTTTTCGGGGGCGGGATGAGGTGGCTTTGATTTTGCCGAGGGTGGGGGTGGCTTTGATTTCCTTGATCTTGTCGCGGAGGTGGGCGGCTTTCTCGAACTCGAGCGCCTCGGCTGCTTCGAGCATTTGTTTTTCGTATTCGCAAATCAGCTCGGCGAGGTCGTATTCTTTTACGCCGTCGGGGCCTTCGCCTGCGAGGGCTTCTCGGGCTGTTTTGCGGGCACGCAGTTCAAGTTCCAGGCCCATGCGGATGGCTTTTTTGACGGTTTGGGGTTCGATGTTGTGTTTGTCGTTGTAGGCGAGTTGTATGTCGCGTCGGCGGTTGGTTTCTTCGATGGCGGTTTGCATGGCGGGGCTGACTGTGTCGCCGTAGAGGATGACGGTGGCGTTGACGTTGCGTGCGGCTCGGCCGATCTGTTGGATCAGGCTGGTGGCGCTGCGAAGGAAGCCGGTTTTGTCGGCGTCCATGATGGCGACCAGCGAGACTTCGGGGAGGTCGAGTCCTTCACGCAGGAGGTTGACGCCGACGAGTACGTCGAACTGGCCTTCGCGCAGCTCGCGGAGGATCTGCACGCGGTCGAGGGTTTCGATGTCGCTGTGGAGGTATCGACAGCTAATGCCCTCGGCGGTGAGGTAGCTGGCGAGGTCTTCGGCGAGGCGTTTGGTGAGCGTGGTGACGAGCGTGCGTTCCCCGGCGGCGGCGCGTTCTCTAGCACGGATCAGTAGGTCGGGGACCTGGCCTTGCGCGGGGATGACTTCGATAACGGGGTCGATCAGCCCGGTGGGTCGGATGATTTGTTCGACGACTTCGCCTTGGCATTTTTCCAGCTCGTACTTGCCGGGGGTCGCGGAGACGAAGACGACCTGGGGCCAGAGTTCCTCGATCTCCTCGAATTTAAGCGGGCGGTTATCGAGTGCGGAGGGGAGGCGGAAGCCGAAGTTGACGAGGGTTTCTTTGCGTTTCTTGTCGCCGTGGTACATGGCCCCGATTTGGGGGATGGTGACGTGGCTCTCGTCGATGATCAGGAGCCAGTCGTCTTTGGGGAAGTAGTCAAAGAGGCAGAAGGGACGCGACCCGGCGGGGCGGTCGTCGAAGAAGCGTGAGTAGTTCTCGACGCCGGAGCAGTAGCCGACCTCCTGGATCATTTCCAGGTCGTACTTGGTGCGTGCTTCGAGGCGTTGGGCTTCCAGGAGTTTGCCCTGGCTGCGTAGGTGCATGAGTTGAGTGGCGAGTTCGTCTTTGATGCCAGCGACGGCGGATTCGAGGCGGTCTTCGGGCATGACGTAGTGGACGGCGGGGAAGACCATGAGTTCATCTTCATCGGCAAGGAGTTCGCCGGTGAGCGGGTCGATGAATTGCAGGCCTTCGATTTCGTCGCCGAAGAGTTCGACGCGGTAGGCGAATTCTTCTGCTGCGGGGTGCAGTTCGATGACGTCGCCTCGGACGCGGAAGCTGCCGCGCTTCAGTTCGTAGTCGTTGCGTGTGTATTGCAGGTCGGTGAGGGTTCGGAGGAAGTCCTGTCGATCGATTTCTTCGCCTTTGCGCAGTGTCAGGACGGCTGCTTTGTATTCGTTGGGTGAGCCGAGGCCGAAGATGGCGGAGACACTGGCGACGATGACGACATCCCGGCGGCTGACCAGGTGGGTCGTCGCGGCAAGACGGAGCCTATCCAGGTCGTCATTGCGCGAGGCGTCTTTCTCGATGTAGATGTCGCGTTGGGGGATGTAGGCCTCGGGCTGATAGTAGTCGTAGTAGCTGACGAAGTAGCTGACGGCGTTGTCGGGGTAAAGATCCTTGAACTCTTCATAGAGCTGGGCGGCGAGGGTTTTGTTGTGGCTGATGACGAGGGTGGGCTTGTTGACGCGTGCGATGGTGTTGGCCATCGTGAAGGTCTTGCCCGTGCCGGTGGCGCCCAAGAGGGTCTGGTAGCGTTGGCCGGCCATGATGGCGTCGGTGAGTTGGTCGATCGCCTGAGGCTGATCGCCCTTGGGTGTGAAGTCGCTGACGAGTTGGAATCTTTGTTCGGGCATGATGGTTTGGGGGTATTGTAGGGGCGGATAAACGGGGGTGTTGGGGGGGCGAATAATTTATGGGTTTGGTGGGTTGTTACCTTTATCGAGCGGGTGGTCGATCGGGGCGGCAGGGTTTGGACTTTATGGAACAGGCAACCTCTGTGATACAGGATCAGGTTCGAGGCGCACCGGATCGGATGGTCTGGCTGCGGTGGGCGTCGGTGATGGGGTTGGTGGCGGGGGTGTTGTTATTGATGAGTGTGCTGCCGATGCGGGAGGTCGGCGAACGGTTGGGGGGCTGGGTGGAGGATATGGGTGTGTGGGGGCCGATGGTATTTGTGGGGATTTATATTGTGGCGACGGTGCTGATGATCCCGGGTTCGACGTTGACGCTGGTGGCGGGGGCGGTGTTTGGGCTATGGATCGGGACTGCGGTGGTGTCGCTGGGTTCGACGATGGGCGTGGCGATGACATTTTTGATCGGGCGATACCTGGCACGGGATCGTGTTGCCGGGATGGTGAAAGCGTACCCGTTATTTCGTGCGGTGGATGGGGCGTTGGGCCAGGGTGGGTGGAAGGTTGTCGCGTTGCTTCGGCTAAGCCCGGTGGTTCCGTTTAACGTGCAGAATTATCTTTATGGTTTGACGTCGATTCGTTTCTGGCCGACGGTGTTGGCGAGTTGGGTTGCGATGTTGCCGGGGACGTTTATGTATGTGTATGTGGGTTACGCGGGGCGGGAGGTGGCGGGTGCGGTGCAAGGCGGTGGGACGGGGAGCGTTGGGAAGTCTGTTCTGATGGGGGTTGGATTGCTCGCGACGGTTGTCGTCACCGTTTATGTGACACGCCTGTCGGCCCGTGCTGTCAGGTCATACACTGAATCACCTGAACTTATCGAGGAGTCGGATATGACTAAGCATACACATGGGCGAAAGAAACGTGTTGGTAAGTGGGGCGTGATTGCCATGGCGGGTGTTGCTGTCGTGGTGCTCGGTGCGGGCGCTTACGCTCGGATGAATCCGCAATGTATCCAGGGGTTTTTGGCCTGTCTGGCAGGCCCGCCAGCGGTGACGTTGGCCGAGGTGTACGACGACCCGGCCCCGGACGAGGCGGAGGTCTTCGATCATGGTGTTTTCGATGCGCTGTTAAGCAAGCACGTCGATGCGGATGGCTGGGTGGATTACAAGGCGCTGGCTGATGATCCGGTATCGCTGGACGCCTACATCGCTTCGCTGGCGGAGGCCCCGTTTGATCGGTTCGGGCGCGATGAGAAGTTGGCTTACCTGATCAATGCGTATAACGCATTTACGTTGAGGTTGATACTGGATTATTACCCGGTGAAGAGCATCAAGGACATCCCCTCGGCGAAACGGTGGGACGCGGTGCGTTGGGCACTGCCAGCGGGTGTTGACGGTGGGGCTGGGGATGAGGCTGGGGATGAGGCCGGGGGTCAGGCCGGGGATCAGGCCGGGGGTCAGGCCGGGGGGCTGTATAGCCTCAATCAGATCGAACATAAGTTGATCCGCCCGAAGTTTAAGGAGCCGAGGGTTCACTTCGCACTGGTTTGTGCGGCGTATAGTTGTCCGAAGCTGCGCAACGAGGCGTACACGGGGGATCGGATTGAAGAACAGTTGCGGGATCAGATGGCCTACGCACACAGCCACGGCCGATGGTTCCGCTTCGATCAGGCGAAGACCACGGTCTATCTGACGCCTCTGTATAAATGGTATGGCGGTGACTTCGAGGCGGTGGCGGACAGCGTGTTAGACTATGTCGCGGGTCAGGCCCCGGCTGTGCGTAAGGCGATTGATTCGGGAAGTGAGCCGAAGGTTCGATGGCTGGATTACGATTGGAAACTCAATGATGTGCACAACGCACCGTGAGGCTGAGCCGGGGGCACCGGGGGGGGCACCGGGGGTGCCGGGGGTACCGGGGGTGGCGAGTCTGTCGGTGATTGTGCCGACGCTCAATGAGGCGGGTGTGATTGGTGAGACGCTCGGTGCGTTGAAGGCTTGTGGTGTGGGATGTCGGCTTGAGTTAATCGTTGCGGATGGTGGTAGCGAGGATGCTACACGAGAGATCGCGCGGTCGATGGGTGCGGTGGTCGTAGTCAGTGAGCCGGGGCGGGGGCGGCAGATGAATGCGGGGGCTGCGGTGGCGCGTGGTGACGTGTTGTTGTTTATGCATGCGGACACGCTGGTGCCCCCGGAATATCCAGAGCATATCCGAGGGGTGCTTGCGCAGCCGGGCGTGGTGGCGGGGGCGTTTAAGTTACACATTGATGCACCGAACCGGTTGCTACGTTTGATTGAATGGTTTGTGAATCTGCGTAGCCGATGGCTCTCGTTGCCGTATGGGGATCAGGGATTGTTCATGCGTGCCGACACGTTCCGTAGTCTTGGGGGCTATGCGGATATGCCGGCGATGGAAGATTACGAACTGGTGCGCCGCCTCGCCAAGCTGGGTCGTGTACGGCTGGCTGGGGCAAGCGTGAAGACGTCGGCGAGGCGTTGGCTGGGTCAGGGGATTATTTGTGCGACGATGGTGAACCAGGCGTGTATCATCGGGTATTACCTGGGGGTGAAGCCTTGCCGACTGGCGGCGTGGCGGGACGGGCGGTGTACTGATGCCAGAGACATAAACAAGCGGGGCCAAGATGCGGATAGCACTCACGGGCGCGGGGGGGATGATCGGCAAGGCGCTGCGGGCGCGGCTGGCCGATGATGGGCACGAGGTGATTCGTGTCGGTCGATATGTGTCGGCGCATCCCCCTGACGTGCGCTGGTCGATCCCGCACGGGCAGCTCGACGGACCTTCGCTTGAAGGACTCGACGCGGTCATCCATCTGGCGGGTGAGCCGATCGTCGGGAAGTGGACATACGATAAGAAGCGAGCGATCCGTGACAGCCGGGTAGATGGGACGCGCCTGCTTGCAGCCACACTGGCGAATCTACAACACAAACCGGCGGTGCTAATCAGCGCCTCGGCGGTGGGTTATTACGGCGATCGGGGCGATGAATTGCTGGATGAAACTTCCGGTGGAGGTGAAGGTTTTTTAGCTGAGGTGTGTCGAGATTGGGAGGCGGCGGCGCAGCCTGCGGTGGAGGCGGGGATCCGTGTGGTGCATCCGCGGTTGGGGGTGGTGCTATCGGGTGAGGGTGGGGCGATCAAGCAGATGCTGCCGGCATTTAGGTTGGGACTCGGTGGGCCGTTGGGTAGTGGCAGGCAGTGGATGAGCTGGATAAGTGTTGATGATGTGGTCGGTGTGGTGTTGCATCTGATTGCGGATACTGCGGTATCGGGGCCGGTGAATCTTGTATCGCCCAAGGCGGTGACCAACAAGCAGTTCACGCGGGCGCTGGCGGGAGTGCTACGCCGTCCTGCGGTATTTGCGGTGCCCAAGTTCGCGGCGCGGTTGGCGTTTGGTGCGTTGGCGGATGAGGCGTTGTTTGCGAGTCAGCGGGTTGAGCCGGGGGTGCTTGAGCGTTGTGGGTATACGTTTGTCCAGCCCGAGTTGGGCGGGGCGTTGCGGGTGGCGTTGGGACGGTAGGGGTTGGGGCAACGCGCGGATCTGCGATCCGCCGCTAAACGACAAGCCTGTACATTGCGGCGGCCTTGTCCGTGATGCTATTAATCGGGGAAATGGAAGTGATCTGTTTTGCGGGTTCCGCGCATCGACCACAGGGCGCCGGCGGTGCAGAAGATCAGGAAAGGCGCGACGGTTACGAGCATGGCGGTGCCGGGGGTGCCGGCTGCGCCTGATGACAGGTAGATAGCGCCGAGTCCGATTGCTGGGCCGACCACAAACCCTGAGCCGATGAGGCTTTCGTGTACGCCCCCGGCTTCGACGGCGGCGTTCTTCATGACCATCGCATAATACAGGGCGGCGTAGTAGGTCATTCCACTGGCGATGCCGAACACGACTTCACCGAAGAGGACTAGGGGGAGGTGGTCGCTAATCAGCATCATCAGGAATCCGACGGGCATGAGCACAGCGGTCCAGAGCAGCAGCGAGATTCGGCCGTGCCACCCGACGTAGCGTTGGAGGACGACGAAGGTGGCGAAGCGTGCCAGGTCGATCAGGGAGACCATCGCGGTTGCGGGGCCGGGGGAGAAGCCCAGGCGGTCCTTGAAGATGAAGGGGAGCATTGGTGCGAGCAGGAATAGGAGCGTGAAGCTTGCAAACATCAGCCATCGGCTGGATAGCAGCAGCGCCTGGATGCGGATTTTTTGGCCGACGGTGGGTTGCTTGGGATGGTCGAGTGGGAGGTGGATGGGTCGTGCGGGGAGGCGCATGATCAGGACGAGGACGCCCAGGTTCAAGATCGCGGGGAGCAGGAAGAGGCTGGGGGACCAGGCCTCGATCAGAAATCCGCCCAGGGCGACGGCGGGGACGACGGAGGACGACCATGCGATATTGAAGTGCCCGACCGAGGCGGCGGCCCGGCGCGGAGTCTGCCCGGCACTGACGTAGCTCTCGACGACGGGCCATTTGGAGCCGGACGCTGCGCCTAAGAGCGTGTTGAAGATAAATAGGGTCTGCACGCCTGGGTCCATCGCCATCGCCAGGTGTAGAGCGATGTGCGTAACGATCAGCAGGACCAGCCATCGGCGTTCGCCGAACTTTTTTGCTGCGCGATGGCTGAAAAGTGCGCCAGCCACATAGGCTGCGCCAAACAACAACGCGAGCCAGAGGGTTTGGGATTGTGAGAAGTTCAGTTCATGTTCGGCGTAGAACATGACGCCCCGCTCGACGATGGCGGAGACGAACGACTCGATGAAGGTGATGACGATGATCAGGCGTAGCAAGGTCGCTCCGTGGTGGATCGGGTGGGGGTGGTCAGGTCGAGGGTTGGTGATACATGACCCCACGGATGATCCCCCGGCGGAGCCGGGGGCTGAGGGGCGGAAGCAGTGGTACGCCACCCGGTTGGGTTACATACGTTTTGACATGCTGCGTCGGATCTCGCGGTCGGCGTCGCGTTTTTTCATGTCCTGTCGTTTGTCGAATGCTTTCTTGCCGGTGCCCACGCCGATCTCGAGTTTTATTTTTCCGCGGACGAAGAACATCGCCAGGGGGACGAGTGTGACGCCCTTGCCGACGATCTTGTCGTGGATGGTTCGTATCTCGCGTTTGCGTGCCAGGAGTTTGCGTTGTCGTTTGGGTTCGTGCTGGTGGTGTGGTCCGGCGTGTGTGTAGGGGGATATCTCGACGTTGTGCAGCCAGAGTTCGAGTGTAGCTGTTTCGACCATGGCGAAGCCCTCGGCGAGTGAGACCTGGCCGTTACGGATGGACTTGACTTCACTGCCTTTGAGGACGATGCCGACCTCGAACTTATCACCGATGTGATAATCGTGGTACGCCCGGCGGTTGGCGATCCGAGGGCTGAGGTTCTTGGGCTTGGTGGGTTTCTTCTTGGCCATGCTGGGGAGGATTGTAGCGGGGTTGGGGGTTGAAGATTGGTATGTTGGTGAATCCGAAGAATCCCCCGGCAAAGCCGGGGGCTGAGGGGGGAAGCCACAGTTAAATCAGAATCATGGTTGTGTCTATTTGCCGACGCAGAAGGTGGCGAAGACTTTGCCGATGACGTCGTCGGGGGTGAGTTGGCCGCCCAGGCCCGCGAGATCGTTCAGGGCCTGGCGGAGGTGGTCGGCGATGAGTTCGACATCATCGAGGGATCGGTGGGTAAGTTGGGTGGCCAAGTGTTCGCGGGCGTGGGTGAGTTGTGTCAGGGCGGAGCGGAGCGCGTGTTCGTGGCGGGGCTGCAGCGCGAGCATGTCGGCACTGATGCTGACGGGGAGGTCGCCGAGTTGGTTGGCGATGGCGTTTTTAAGTGCGTCGATATTGTGGCCGGTCAGGGCGCTGACAGGGAGGGGTGGGTGGCTGGTGGTGGGTGGTGGGTGGAGATCGGCTTTGGTGTGGATGGTGAGGGTCGGGGTGCTGGTGGAGTGGTATGGTGGAATGTCTTGATCTTGCGTGAGATCGATGATGTGCAGGATCAGGTCGGCGCGGTCGAGTGCGTTTTGGGCGGCGGCTTGGGTTTGTTTATCAAGCGGTGAGGTGAGGTTTGTTGTTGGATCGTTTAGGCCGGCGATATCGACGAGCATGAGTTCGCTTGGGGTGCCGTTGTTTGCGGTGAGTGTCATGGGTTCGCAGAGGATGTCGCGGGTTGTGCCGGGGAGGGGATCGATGACGGCGCGTTGTTGGCCGAGTAGGGCGTTAAAGAGTGTGCTCTTGCCTGCGCTGGGTGCGCCCATTAAGACGACCCAGGGCAGAGCCTGGACTTCGCCCCAGGATCGGCTGTTAGCGAGGAGGTTGGTGAGTTGTGCTTCGATGCGGCTGAGGTGGGTATCCAGATCGCCGGGGGTGATGGGGACGACATCTTCCTGGTCGGTGAAGTCGATGCCTGCTTCGACGAGTGCTAAGCGTGTGCCCAGGTCGTCTACGAGATCGCGGGCGAGGGTGCCCAGTTCGCCGTCGCAGAGGTGTTTGGCTGCTTTGAGTTGGCCTTGGCTGGTGGCGTTGATGGTGGCGGCGACGCCCTCGGCCTGGGTGAGGTCGAGTTTGCCGGCAAGGTAGGCGCGGAAGGTGAACTCGCCGGGTTCAGCGAGACGTGCGCCGGCGTCTATGGCGAGGTGGAGCAGGCGGTCCAGCAAGGCGGCGTTGCCGGGGACTTGCAGCTCGGCGGAGTCCTGGCCGGTGTAGCTGTGGGGTGCGTCGAACAGCGTCAGCAGCGCGGGGAGGGTGGGCGTGATTAACCGTACTGTTGTGAGTTGACGTGGGAGTAGATCGGCGATGGGCTTATCGATCAGGCCTGCGAGGATGCGTCGTGTGTCCTGCCCGCTGAAGCGGATCAGGCCGCGCAACGATCGGCCCGGTGGCGAGCTGACCGCGACGAGGGTGTCAACGCTCTGGCCTGGCCCCGGGGTCATCGTCGCTTACGGGATTTACCGCCTTTTTTCTGCTGGGCTGCCAGTTGTTGCTGCTTGGCTTCGACGGCTTTGGAGATGCGGTCGCGGAAGCCGCCGGGCTTGACGGGCTTGGGCTTGAACAGTTCGCCAGACTCTTCCTGTTGCTTGATATGTCGGCGGACGATGGTGCTGTCGATGATCCCCGCGGCGGTGGAGGCGAGGATGTAGAGCGTCAGGCCGGACGGTGCAAAGAAGAGGAAGACGGGGAACAGGAAGATCATGAACTTCATCATCTTCTGCTGCTGTGCGGCCTGTTCGTTAGCCGGCGGGGGCATGGTCAGTTTTTGTTGGAAGTAGAAGACGACGCCCATGAGCAGGGGGAGGAGGTTGATGGACTGGAATTGAACGGTGGTGATCAGGACGTTGATCGAGTGGGGTTCACTGAAGATGGGGATGAAGCCGTCCTGGCTGGAGAGGTCGGCGAGGAAGCCCCATTGGCCGTTGGATATCCACTGGAAGAAGCCCCAGAAGGCGGGTTCGTGGCGCAGCTCGATGGCGAAGTAGAGCATCGCGTAGAGTGCGATCCAGATGGGAGTCTGCAAAAGCATGGGGAGGCAGCCCAGGACATTCGCGGGGCTGAAGCCTTTTTCCTTGTAGAGCTTCATGGTTTCGGCGGTGATTTTCTGCTGGTCGTCCTTGTACTTTTTCTTGATCTTCTCAAGCTCGGGCTGCATGGCCTGGGTCATCTTGCCCATCTTCATCATGTTGATCTGGGCGCGCTTGGTGATCGGGTGGAGGATCAGGCGGACCACCAGGACCAGGAGGATGATGGAGAGTCCCCAGTCGTGGACGCCGATGCCGATGCCGCCGAGGACGAGTATCTGGCCCTCGAAGAGTTTGAGCAGCCAGAGCAGGCCGTGTGCGAGCCATTGGAAGGTGCAGAACGAGCACATGCCCCCGAGGCTGTAGACGATGGTCTGGTCGAGGTGGAGTGTCGAGTAGGGGACGGAGGCGAAGAGTTCGGGCTTGCGTGGGCCAGCGAAGATGCCCAGGTCCAGATTGATCTGGGCATTGGGTGCGATTGTCAGCGTGTCGGTGGCGACCTTGAGGACCATGATCTTTTCGTGGTCTTTTGGGTCGCCGAGGATGGCCGGCCGGGATTCGATGGCCTGGTAGATGTTCGGGAAGATTGCCTGTAGCGGTGGGATGTCAGCGGTGACGGAGACCGTTGGGTCGATGTCCGCGTGTGTGATGACGGCGAAGTAACGGTTCAGGGATGCGATCCAGGCCATCTCTGCCTGTGGGTTGAGTCCGCGCACGGGCCAGACGCCGGGGATGGTGGCGTTGACCAGTTTGGATCGCAAAATATCGGCGTCTTTGGTGGTGATTCTCTCGCGTTGCGTGTCCCACCACAGGGCGAAGTAGCCGGCGACAAACTGACGGCGATCGCCGAGGTAGCCCGAGTCGTTGACGAGGTCGCCTTGGAGGTTCTGTTCCCAGCGGACGGTCATGGGCTGGTCGGTGAGGTTGACCAGTTGTTGATCCAGTGAGATGTCGTAGCTGTCGGCCCGGACGGTGTAGGTGCGGATGATCTTGAGGACGGGCTGGTCGTCGCTGTCGGCGATGGTCGCGGTGTAGGTGACGGAGGATCGATGGCGGTTGTTTGTGACGTCGCCGGGTGCCCAGACATCGTTGTTTTCGATGACGATGCGTGTGCCGTTGACGGTGACGGCTTTGGCGGCGTAGGCGAACCAGAAGGTTTGGAACTTGGTGAGATTTTTTGGGTCGTTGGGGTCGGGGAGTGCGAGTTTGTCGTGGACGATGTAGTGGTCGGGTTTGCCGACGGTCATGAGATAGTCAGTGAGCGTGATCTTGCTGACGGCGGCACCGTAACGGCTGATCTCTACGCGGAGCTTGAAAGGTGATCTGGGGTCGTCATGCCCCAGGACGGTTTCGCGGCCGGTGGTGACGCTGACGGCGTGGAGGCCGGGTTGGGCCGGACCGAGGGCCGGTTGGGGGGCGACGATGGCGGTCTGGGCCGGGGCATTGGTGACGGTGGCGGGTTCAGACACGGGCGCATCGACAGGGGTAGAGACAGGCGATGAATCGCCCTCCGCCGGGGGGGTGTCTGCGGGAGCCTCGTCGGTGACGACGGCGGTTGTGTCTTGTGGGGCGTTGGTGTCCTGAGCGTTTTTTATCACGCCAAGGATGACGGCCAGGCCGAGTAGGATCGCGAAGATCGTGACCGCGAATTTCATGCAACAAACCTCGGGAAGAAGGCCAGGGGGATCGTGTGGGAGTCGGGGTGAGCCGACCCGGAAAAGTGTGGCAGTATAAGTCCGTCATGCGGTGGTGGCGAATGACGGCGCGGGTGTGGGGAAAGGGACATTTATGATTTGGGATTTATGATTGATGAGGTGAGGAGGGGATCGGGGCGCTAAACCGCAAGCGTGGTGGGGTTGGGGGTGGCCGGTATAGGGTTTTGGGTACAGGTCTGTGGTGGTCTGTTCGTTAAATTGAAGACCCGGATAAAATCCGAGGCTTTGTGCTTGAGGGGGGTGTTGTGCGCCTCGGCGGTGTGTTAGATCTTACCGATCACGAGGCTGACGTTGTGGCCGCCGAAGCCGAAGGAGTTGCTCATGGCGACTTTGACCTCGGCGTTGCGTGCGGTGTGGGGGACGTAGTCCAGGTCACACTGCGGGTCGGGGTTATCCAGGTTGATGGTGGGGAGGATGATGCCTGTCTGGAGAGTCTTGGCGGTGATGATGGCTTCGATGCCGCCGGACGCGCCCAGGAGGTGGCCTGTCATGCTCTTGGTGGAGCTGACGGCGAGCTTCTTGGCGTGGTCCTGGAAGAGGCGTTTGACGGCGTTGGTTTCGGCGATGTCGCCCAGGCCTGTGCTTGTGCCGTGGGCGTTGATGTAATCGATGTCTTCGAGGTTTCGCCCGGCGTCTTTGATGGCTATTTGCATGGCCATGGCTGCGCCGCGGCCCTGCTCATCGGGGGCGGTGATGTGCGAGCCGTCGGCGGTCTGGCCGAAGCCCAGGACTTCTGCGTAGATATTGGCGCCGCGGGCCTTGGCGTGTTCGTATTCTTCGAGGATGACGATCCCGGCACCTTCAGACAGGACGAAGCCGTCTCGGTCTGTGTCGAAGGGGCGGGAAGCCTTGGTGGGGTCGTCGTTGCGTCTGGACAAGGCTTTGAGTGCGATGAAGGCGGCGACCCCAAGGGGTGTGACGGCTGCTTCGGAGCCGCCTGTGACCATGATGTCTGAGGTGCCGTGGCGGATGCTGTGTGCGGCTTCACCGATGGCGTGTGCTGCTGAGGCGCAGGCGGTGGTGATCGCGCAGTTGGGGCCTTTAAGCCCGAAGCGGATCGAGACGTTGCCTGCGGCGGCGTTGCACATGAGTTTTGGGATGGTGAATGGGCTGACTCGATCGGGGCCTTTGAGGACGAGCTTGCCCGAGCCTGTCTCGAACTCTTCGATCCCGCCGATGCCCGTGCCGATGATCGAGCCGCAGCGCCAGGGGTCTTCTTTCTCGAAGTCAAGGCCCGAGTCATCGACCGCGTGGATCGCTGCACTGAGCGCGTAGGCGGTGAAACGATCGACCCGTTTGAGTTCGCGCTTCTCGATATGGTCGGGCTGCCAGTCGGTGGGGACCTGCCCGCCGATCTTGGTGGCGAACCTCTCGGTATCGAATCGGGTGATCTGGCCGATCCCGCTGGCGCCTTCGGTCAGGCTGCTCCAGACCTGGTCTACGGAATCCCCGAGGCTGGTTATCCAGCCCATCCCGGTGATTACAACTCGGCGGTCACTCATAGCGTCAATCTCGTCATGCGACATAACCCGGCATTGGGGTTTCAAGCAAAGCGTGCGGCTTTACTTGCCGGCTTCTTTGATGAAGTCGATTGCCTGGCCGACGGTCTGGATCTTCTCGGCATCTTCGTCGGGGATCGAAGTCTCGAACTCGTCCTCAAACTCCATCACCAGCTCGACGGTGTCGAGGCTGTCGGCGTTGAGGTCGTTGACGAAGTTGGTGTCCCGATTGATCTCACCTTTATCGACGCCCATCTGCTCGGCGACGATCGAGATAACCTTTTCCTGAATTTCTTGTTCTTCCATATGACATCTCCTTATTACCTGCCCGTGGGCGGCAGTGGTGGTTTTTAGCCTGGTTTCGGATGGTGGACTATATCGTTACCCGGCGGCGGTGCCAAACCGGTATCGAGCAATTTTGTAAGCCTAGCTGGTGCATGGTTTAGCACATGGTCATGCCGCCGTCCACAGCCAGGACTTGGCCGGAGACGTAGCCCGCGTCCTCGCTGGCGAGGAAGGCGACCGCGGCGGCGATCTCTCGGGGCTGGCCGAACCGGGACAGGGGGATGGCTTTCTGGGCGGCATCTTTGACCACCTGGGGCAGCACGTCGGTCATATCGGTCTGGATAAACCCGGGGGCGACGACGTTGGCGGTGATGTTTTTGGCGGCCATTTCCTTGCCCAGCGACTTGGTAAAGCCAGACAGGGCGGCCTTGGAGGCGGCGTAGTTGGCCTGGCCCGCGTTACCCACAAGGCCCGAGACCGAGCCGAGGTTGATGACCCGGCCCCACTTGCCACGCATCATCGGACGCAGCGCAGCCCGGCAGGCCACGAACACGCCACGAAGGTTCACCTGGATCACATCGTCGAACTCCTCGTCGCTCATACGCAGCAGCAGGTTGTCGCGGGTGATCCCGGCGTTGTTGATAAGGATGTCCAGTCGGCCATGCTCCTTGGCGACCGATTCGATCATCTCGGTGATGGCGGCGGTGTCGCTCATGTCACACACCTTCGTGGAGGCAAGCCCGCCAGCGTCGGTAATCGCTTTGGCGACCGCTTCCAGTTTCTCAGCCCCGCGCGCAACGCAAACAACGTGTCGGCCTTGCTCCGCCAGTGCATGAGCGATCGCCTCACCGATGCCCCGGCTTGCACCGGTGACGACCGCGACTCTCTGTTCTGTTTTTTCAGCCATAGCTAACGATCCGTTTGAGTTGGATTGGTGGGGAGTCTATATAGAGCTGGTCAGGGGTCAAGCCGGGGGGTTAATCCGGGGGTTAATCCGGGGGTTATCCGGGGGTTAATCCGGGGGTTAATCCGGGGGTGGCGTGGTTTTCGAGTTTTATTTTGCGGTCGATGCGGCGCATCAGCCCCGAGAGGACTTTGCCGGGTGCCAGCTCGATCAGCCGGGCGTCCGGGCCTACGGGGTTATCCAGGATGTATTGCATCGACTGGGACCACCGCACGGGCTGGGTGAGTTGATCGACCAGACGCTGCTTGATGGACGCGATATCGTTTTCGTGCGGCTCGGCGGTGACATTGGACATCACCGGGACGGTCGGCAGGTTCCAGTCAACCTTATCCAAAGCTTTGGCGAGGCGATCCGCAGCCGGCTGCATCAGTGGCGAGTGGAACGCACCGGCTACCGCGAGCTGGGTTGAACGGATCCCCATCTTGTCGGCGACCGACTCGGCACGCTCGCAGGCCTTGAGCGTCCCACTAATCACGATCTGCCCGGGGCAGTTGAAGTTCGCTGGGACCAGCACCTCTTCGCCTTTATTCTCCGGGTCGTCCAGTGCTTCTTCGCACAACGCCATCGCCTGGGCTTCGTCGGCACCGATCAAAGCGACCATGCTCGACTCGGTCAGCCCGGCGGCATCCTGCATCGCCTGGCCACGCAGCTTGACCAGCTCCAGGCCCGTCAGGAAGTCGAATGCGCCGGCGAGGTGCAAAGCTGTGAACTCCCCGAGGCTGAGGCCTGCGGTGAGTTGAGGTTCGCCGATGATGCCGGATGCGACCAGCGCCTTGTGGCAGGCAACCGAAGCGGTGTAGATGGCAACCTGCGCCATGTCCGTGCGGTTGAGTGTTTCCTCGGGGCCGTCGAAGCAGAGCTTACTAAGGTCGAAACCCAGCGCCTTATCAGCCTGGGCGAAGACCTCGGCGGCCACGGGGTGCTGTTCGTGCCAAGCCTTAGCCATGCCGACGTGTTGCGCGCCTTGGCCGGGACAAAGCAGAACGATTGTGTTGGATTCGTTACTCATAATAGTGAGGGTAATAGGTGAGGTTGGCCCGGATCGCAAGTGCTGTGGTCAAAGCCGCCACAGACTCGCACCCCAGGTCAGCCCGCCGCCCTGGGCGACGAAAATGACGTGGTCGCCTTCTTGCAGTCGGCCCTGCTCGGTCAGCTCGTGCATACACAGGCCGATGCTTGCCGCCGAGGTGTTGCCGAAGCGGTCGATGTTGATGTAGATCTTGTCGTTGGGGAAGCCCAGTTTTTTCCATGCGCTTTTGAGCATGCGGATGTTGGACTGGTGGGGGATGACCATCTTGATGTCGTCGTGGGTAAGTCCGGTGTGTTCGAGGGCTTCGCGGACACACTCTTTGAGGGCGTTGACGGCGAACTTGAAGACCTCTCGGCCGTTCATCTGAAGGGTGTCGTACTTGCCGTTGAATCCCTCGTGCCCACCCTCGGGGATGTCCCGTTCGCTGCGGGGGATGTAAAGGGCTTTGCCCATGCCGCCGTCGGAGTTGAGCTTCTGGAAGAGGCACTGCTGTTGGGGGTTGTCTGAGGCGCTGACGATCATGGCCCCGGCTGCGTCGCCGAAGAGGATGCAGGTTTTGCGGTCTTCCCAGTTGACGATTTTG
The DNA here is from genome assembly GCA_024279275.1 of Planctomycetota bacterium. Taxonomy (GTDB): domain Bacteria; phylum Planctomycetota; class Phycisphaerae; order Phycisphaerales; family Phycisphaeraceae; genus JAJRRS01. Next base: position 44,237 of record JAJRRS010000007.1, read on the forward strand.
CTGAGGCAATCGGCCCCGATGACGGCGACGTTCTTGAATGAGCCGCTATTAATGAAGTTCGCGGCGATCGAAAGCCCGCCGACCAGCCCGGTGCAGGCCAGGTTCACATCCATCGCACCGCAGGGCACAGCCCCGATTTTATCGACGACCCGCGCGGCGGTCGAGGGGCAGACCAGGTCGGGGGTCATGGTGGCGACGACCAATAGGTCCAAGTCCGTAGGCTTTAGGCTTGCGTTATCTAATGCCTGCTTGACGGCTTCGGCGGCGAGGTCGCTTGTTTGCTGGTCGTCGTCGCTTAGGTGGCGTGTGACGATCCCGGTGCGTGGGCGGATCCATTCGTCGGAGGTATCGACGATCTTGGCGAGGTCGTGGTTGCTGACTAATCGCGGTGGAACCGCCATGCCCGTACCGATGATACGGACACCGGCGGGGCGTGATGAGTTGTTATTCATGCCGTCACCTCGGCGGCGGTCTTGTCAGACAACGCCTCGATGATTCCATCGTTTACATGGTGTTGAACGTAGTTGATCGCGACCTTGACCGAAGCGACGATGGTGCGTGCTTCGCTGGAGCCGTGGCAGATGATGCAGACGCCGTTGGCGCCCAGCAGTGGGGCACCGCCAAGCTCGTGGTAATCGTGCTTGGCGTAGATCTTCTTGATGACCGGCTTGAACTGCACAGCAAACTCGGGGTCGTGATCCGCGACTTCACGCATGATGGTTTGGAACAAACCAGAGGCCAGGCCTTCAGCGAGCTTGATGACGACGTTGCCGGTGAATCCTTCGGTGACGACGACGTCGGCTTTGTTGGCGAAGAGGTCTCGACCTTCGACATACCCGACGTAGTTCAACGAGGTGTCAGCCTTGATGAGCTTGTGTGATTCACGGGTTAGCGTGTTGCCCTTGCCCTCTTCGCCGCCGATGGACATCAACCCGATGCGTGGGCTTTCGACGCCCAGGACGCGGTGAGCGTAGACCCCTGCCATGTGTGCGTATTGGTGCAGGTGGGTGGGGCGGGGTTCGGGGTTGGCACCGACGTCGCAGAGGACGATCGGGCCGTGGAATGTTGGTAGTGGGACCGCGACGCCTGGGCGGTGTACGCCGGGCAATCGACGCATCGCCATCTGTGCAGAAGCGACGCAGGCACCGGTGTTCCCGGCGCTGATGATTACGTCGCAGCGTTTGTCCCCGGCTTTTTTGCTGCCGAGTTCGGCCATGCGGACCAGCGAGCTGTCGGGCTTGCTGCGCAGAGCGGCGACCGGAGGCTCGGCCATCTCGATGATCTGTGTGGTCTCGACAACTTCAAGGCGAGCATCGTCGCTTAGGCCGCGCTTGGATATCCCATCACGGATAACCTGGCCGTCACCCACGAGGACAATCTGGTCGCCGCTATCAAGCAGTTCGACCGAGTCCAAGGCACCGGTGAGGATCGCGTCGGGGGCATGATCGCCCCCCATGACGTCGATGGCGATGCGCACTGGATTAGTCTTCCTTGGACAGGTTTAGTGAGAGTCCCGGGCGGACGTAGCCGCACTGGTTGCACGCGGTATGGGGTAGGCGTGGGCTGCCGCAGTTGGGGCAACTGGCGACATGCACGGACTTGTGCGCGTCGTGTGAACGGCGATTACGGCCCTGGGTTCGGGTCTGGCGTTGAACAGGTAACATCGCTTGGCATCCTCGTTAGGTTCTGACGTTGGGCCGGGTACTTCAATCCACCGGCCGACACGGGCTTGGCTCCGGGTATCCCGAATCGAAGAGATTAGTGGTCTTGCGTCCCGGCGTCAAACCGGAGTATCTGGGTGGATATCCGTTATGCACGCTGTAAAGTGTTGTTATTAAATGAATTGCCCGATTGGGCCGGTGCTTGTTAATTGGGTGTCATGGATGGGTTTGGGATATCGGCGTCCATTATTTGATTGTATTTGATCTGGGTGTGGATATACCCTTGACATATATCGTACAGCGATATATTGTTGTGCGATAGATAGTGAAGAAAGGCGACGTGACCATGGCTGAGAGATTTGAGCGTGAATTGATGCGGGGGAGTCTGGACCTGATGGTGCTGTCGGTCCTGGCAGACGGGTCGAAGTACGGCTACCTGATCCAGAAGCGGGTCCGTGAGGCCAGTGATGAAACGGTGAAACTCCAGGCGGGGACGCTGTATCCATTGCTGCATCGGCTGGAGGCGGCGGGGGTGATCAAGAGCAAGTGGGATCACAGCACCGGGCGGAAACGCAAGTGGTATGAACTGACCGCGACCGGGCGGCGCAGGATCCGCGACCAGGCGGCGCAGTGGGATCGGTATGTCGCGTGCATCCAGCAACTGCTGACGCCGGCGCTTGCGGCGCTGCCGGCGAAGTAGAACGAATATTCTTGAAGATACGAAGGAATAACCGCCATGTCAGAAAATGAATTCGAGGTTTATCTGAGGTTGATAGCGAAGTTGCTTCGGCTCAGTGACGCGCAGCGGGAGGCAATTTCGGATGAGTTGCGGGATCACATGGAGGCGAGGCTTGAGGAGTTGATGGATACAGGGCTTAGCCGGGAACAGGCGATTCATTCGGCGGTAGAGGAGTTCGGGGACGCGGCCGGGTTGGCGGGTCAGTTCACACGCATCACACGACAACACACCCTAAGGAGACGGATCATGAGAAGTAGCATCGGAGCACTCGCAGCGGCGGCAGCCATCGCACTGGCCTTCCTTTATATGTTGCCGCAGAACCGTCCGGGTGTGCCGGGACCGGCGGGGACGCACGCCGAGGAAGTGGGTGTGACGGGTGAGTTGTCTGGGGTTCCCGTGGTGACCGCCGGGGAGGCGGACCCCACACTTGTATTCTTATCACAGCGGATATCGGTAGATTTTTCGGATCAGCGATTGGAGAATGTGATTCGTCATCTTGGCGACGCCACGGGTGTGAATATCTTCGTGAATTGGACGGTGTTGGATATCCTGGGGGCCGGCGCGGATTACCCGGTGACATTATCACTGAACGATACGCCGGCCGACACGGTGCTGTCGCTGTTATTCCAGTTAATCAACCCGACGCTGGAGGAGTCTCTGGATTACGCGGTGATGGATGGTGTGGTGGTGATTGCCAGTGAATCCGAGATCAATGACATACGTGTGGTGCGTATCTATGACTGCGTAGACCTGATCGATCGTTCGAGAGATGTCTCGCGGACGGAGTCCCGATCGTTCGGCGGCGAAAGTACCTCCAGGCGTGGCAGCGAGCGGGCATCCGGTGACGAAGGTGGTTACGGCGCTGGTGGGTATGGCGGCATGGGAGGCGGGGGCGGTTACGGGGAAGCCGCAGGCGGATATGGTGGGGCTTACGGGGCCGAAGAAACGTCGTCTCGTGCAGCCAAGATGGTCACCCGGTTTACGGCAACCCGTGTCAGATCGACGCATAATTATGCCAACGAGCTGTTGGATGTGATGAGAAACCTTTTAGACGACGGCAACGCCGGGTCCATCTCGGTGTACGACGACATGCTGGTTGTGATTGCGGGACACAAGACGCATCAGCGTATTCAGGAGACGTTGGTGTTGCTGCGAAAGGCGCAGGAGCAGCGGTAGTGAGGGCCGGTCATCACCCGTGGGTAGCGGATTGTAGATCGGCTTGCTGTGTGGCAGTGAGTGTGTTCGGTTGATATGTCAGTCCCGGGATCGCGGGGGTGGACGGCGTGGCGAGGTTGCCGCGTATAAACAGATGACCTGTCACCTGGTAGGCTCCCGGGGCAGAGTAGCCATACCGGACCCGATCCTTGCCCTCCCCCAATCATCCATCATCCATCCTCAATCATAAATCCGACCAAAATGGAGCCGACGGGGATCGAACCCACAACCTCTGCATTGCGAACACAGCGCTCTCCCAATTGAGCTACGGCCCCATAGTCAGAGCATTGTGGCGACAGGTCGGCGGGCGGTCAAATTCCATTACCCTTTAAGCCTTTCCAGGGGCGGTACGTCCCCGGTCATGTCCCCGGTCATGCCCCCGGTCATGTCCCCCCCCTCCCTCCCCTGCGGGTGGATTTTTGTCATAATCAAATGTCAAAGAGCTACTTACGTCGTGTCCGCCTGCAAGGGGTAGGACACGCTGGTGTCGGGCCTAAACGCATCCAAGTCGTTGCACTATCAAGGCTCACCGCGGCCTGCCAACGTGTCCGCCCCATGACCGGGTCGAGTGGCGGGGCGTTTGGCATGGAGGCTGCGAAAATCGGCCCTCCGTATATACAGGGGTCTACCGGTTTGGTGCGCACAAGCGCGACGCGTCGTGGTCTGAACTCATACCCATTCCAATAATAACTCGTGCGTCGTTGTTTGATAGCACAAGGGAATCCCCCGGCAAAGCCGGGGGCTGAGGGTCAAACGACTGCCCATGTATTTAATGGAATCCGTATTAGCCGAGTGCTTTGAGGTGGTCGTAGGTGTCGAGGATGTGTTGGGCGAGGGTGGGTGAGCCGGGGATCAGGGGGGTGGCTTTGTCCGTCCCGGAGAAGGTGGAGAGGATGTATTGGGGGTTACTCGTTGGCGGTGGTTTCCGATTTCGTTTTGTTTGAGTCGATGCGATCTTGGATTTTTCGGGCCAGCTTTTTAGCTTCGGTGACCTGTGTGGGAGACAGTTGGCTCTTGAAGTATTCCAGATTTGATTTGGTGATCTTGTTGCCGCCGGACCGCGCGAGGCGAGTCCAGGCATAGGCCAGGACCAAGTCCTTAGTTACACCCTCGCCAGTGGAATACATCCAGCCCAGGTTGTTCTGTGCATCCGCGTTGCCTTGCTCCGCGGCGATGCGATACCACTTCGCGGCTTCGGTGTCGTCGATCGGGACGCCCTCGCCGTTGTTGTACATCACACCCAGGTTGTACTGTGCCGAGGCATCGCCTTGTTCGGCGGCCATGCGGTACCATCTCACGGCCTCGGTGTTATCTTCGGGGACGCCCTCGCCGTGGTCATACATGTAGCCAAGGTTGAACTGTGCATCTACATCGCCTTGCTCGGCGGCCATGCGGTACCACTTCGCGGCCTCGGTGTTGTCTTTGGGGACGCCCTCGCCGTTGTCGTACATGAGAGCCAGGTTGTATTGCGCAACGGCGTCTCCCTGTTCAGCCGCCATGCGGTACCATTTGATCGCTTCGAGGTTGTCTTCAGGGGTGCCTTCGCCTGTGTCGTACATGTACCCCAGGCTTCTCTGGGCATTGAGATTTCCTTGTTTCGCCGCTTTACGGTACCACTTAAACGCTTGCGCTTTGTCTTCGGCGACACCATGGCCGTTGTCATACATGAAGCCCAGATTATTTTGTGCACTTGGGTAATCCTGCTCCGCCGATTTACGGTACCACTTGACCGCCTGGGCATAGTCCTCGGGGACACCCTGACCTTTGTAGTACATGACTCCCAGGTTGAATTGTGCGTTAGGCTGTCCCTGCTTGGCGGCTTTGAGATACCACTTCATCGCCTCGTTGTCGTCCTTGGGGAAGCCTTCACCGTCGTGGTGCATGACACCAAGGGAAACCTGTGCGTCCGCATCTCCCTGATCTGCGGCCATGCGATACCACTTGATTGCTTGGGATATGTCTTTGGTAACTCCTTCGCCGTCAAAATATATTTTGCCCAGATTGTACTGGGCGTCTGAATATCCTTGATCTGCGGCCTTGCGATACCATCTGGCCGCTTCGGCAATGTCTTGGGTGATCCCTTCGCCGTTTTGATACATAACGCCCAGAGTGAACTGTGCGTCTGGATCACCTTGATCTGCCGCCATGCGGTACCACTTGATCGCTTCGACATCATCTTCGGGAACACCTTCTCCATAGTCGTACACGGTGGCCAGATTGAACTGTGCGACGGCGTATCCTTGGTCTGCGGATTTTCGGAACCACTTCAAGGCTTGGGCTTCGTCTACGGGGACACCTTCGCCTGAGTCGTACATCACACCCAGGTTGCACTGGGCGATCGCGTGTTCTTGTTCCGCAGCCATTCGATACCACTTGACGGCTTGGGCGTCGTCGATGGATATACCTTGGCCGTAGTCATAACTTTCGGCGAGCAGGAATTGTTGTTCGGCATCGCCGGCTTCCGCTTCGGCTGTTATCTCGGCGATCTGCTCGGGGGTGTAGGTTGTGTCTTGGGCTGACGCGGGTGCGGTTGCCAGGAGCAGTGTCAGGGCTGCGGTCAGGATCAGTGGGGTTCGCATCACGTCCTCCGGGTGTTGGGATAGGTGTGTCTCATGCTAACAGGTTGGTTTGGGCGGGGGGAGGGGGGTGGGCATTGATGATTTTAGATTGATGATTGATGATTTGGGGAGGGGGTAGAGGAATTGTTGAGGTGTGAGTGCTGATCGCTGATCTGGGTGAGAACTGTCTGTCCCTGCTGATCGTAGAAACTGGGAGGCGTGGCGGGGGTGGAAGAAGTTGGGTCCGAGAATGTAAATCTGGTAAAAAACCCTTGACCCGAGCGTGGGAGTAGGGTTAACATACGGTAGATGGATCGGCCTTTGGATATGCCCTGCAACGCGGGGTGCCAGAGGCTGCGGGCCAGCAGGCTCGACCCCCGCCCCCCCGCCCCCCCGCCCCCCCGCCCCCCCGGCACCCCCGGCCCCGGAAATCCTTATGGATACCTTCGGCACCCGGGATCCCGCTGAATCATTCCTTAATACCCAGGCGGGTCCATCGAGAAACGGACAGGTCAGTCACACGTCGCAGGTTAGCTGAGAATTGATCCCGGCCCCCCCCGGACCCGGCCCCCGGACGGCCCCCGGTCACTCGACGGCTGTGGCGTAGGTGGTGGGTGTTGGGGCTTGGAAACCCTGGCAGCCCCCGGATCCCCCCGGATCCCCCCGGATCCCCCCGGATCCTCCCCCCCCGAAGCAACGAAGGCGGTGCATCCGTGAGCCTAGAGCATTTTCAATCCAAGCGTAGCGGTTTATTCGCTAGCAGTGGGGGTGATTTTACGGTTGATCCTCCAGCTTCCGCTGGGGGCTATAGTTGTGAGGCTACGGTTGGATTGAGAATGCTCTAGAAGGTGTTTAGAGGTGGTTCGAATAGGTTCTGCAACCCGTGGCGGCGAAGTCCGTTAAGATGTCCGGCTATCCAAAACCGTGGAGATCTGCAATGGCAAAAGGCAATGACAGTTGGGGCATCGAGGTCGGGACATACGCGATCAAGGCGGTGCATCTGACCCGCAGCGGCGGGGCTAAGGGGAAGGTCCAGATGGTGGACCACGAGGTGCTGCGGTTTAAGAAGATCCTCACGACGCCTGACCTGAATATCAGCGAGGCGATCCAGGTGAATCTGGACCAGTTGATGGCCAAGCACAATATGACCAAGAGCACGGTGACGATCTCCGTGCCGGGGCATATGGCGTTTGCACGGTTCGCGAAGCTGCCGCCTGTCCCGCCTAAGGATGTGCCCAAGGTCGTTCGGTACGAGGCGATCCAGCAGATCCCGTTCCCGATCGAGGAGGTGGAGTGGGACTACCAGGTATTTCAGCAGGACGATATGCCGGACGTTGAGGTGGGCATCTTTGCGATCACCAAAGAAAAGGTGATGAGCTACCTGACAAACTACAACGCGGTGAACATGCAGGTGGACGGGCTGACGCTGTCGCCCTTGGCGGTATTTAATGCGTTTGTATATGACACGGCTGAGAACCCGCCTGCGGACGGCGTGATCTATATGGATATCGGGACGACGGCGACGGACGTGATCATCGTGGAAGAGGGGGGGATCTGGCTGCGGACGCTGCCAATCGGCGGCAACACGTTTACCGAGGCCTTGGTCAAGGCCTTTAAGCTCAGCTACAACAAGGCGGAGAAGCTTAAGCGCGAGGCGGCGACAAGCAAATACGCCCGCCAGATTTTCCAGGCGATGCGGCCTGTGTTCGCGGACCTGGTGCAGGAGTTGCAAAGGTCGCTGGGTTATTACCAGAGCCTGAACCGTGATGCGAACCTGACGAAGATAGTTTGTGTTGGTTCGACGTTCAAGCTGCCGGGGCTGCAGAAGTTCCTCAAGCAGCAGCTACAGATGGATGTGGAGCGTCCGGACGGCTTTAAGCGGATCGGCGTGGAAGACAAGCACGAGTCGGAGTTTGCGGACCAGGCGTTGAACATGGCGACGGCTTACGGGCTTGCTTTGCAGGGCTTGGGGCTGGAGACGGTGTCGGCGAACATCCTGCCGGGGCATATTCTCAAGCAGCGGATGTGGAAGGCGAAGCAGCCTTGGATCGGTGCGGCGGCGGCGTGTTTCGTGGTGATGGCGGGGGTGGCTGCGGGGACGGCGGTGAAGACGTCCGGCGAATACAAAACAGCGGTCCAGGATGCGCAGCAGGTGTACCGATCGGTGAATCAGAAGGCGGCCGCATTGAGGCAGGAGTTCGATCAGATCGACACCAGTTCAGACCCACGCCAGCGGATCGAAAACCTGCGGGGTGTGTTCCGGGCACGGGCGATCTGGCCTGAGCTATTGGAAGACATCACCCGGGCGTGCCAGGCATTGGACCCGGACGGTGAGCAGCCTGAGATGATGACCAACGATTACGCCAAGATCGCAGCGATGGAACGCAATAAGCGCAAGCGGATTTATATCCAGTCCATCACGTCGGTGTACGTTGCTGGGGGAACCGACACGGTTGACGACGGCACGGCGGGGATGCTGGACGACCAGAGCGGCTATGGGTTCGGCGACCCGAGTATGGGGTACGGCGGTCAGCCCGGCGGCGACGGTGGCTACGGCGGTCCGGGTGGCTACGGCGGTCCGGGTGGCGACGGTGGCTACGGTGGCGGTGGCTACGGGGATTCTTACGGCGGGGGAGGCTACGGCGCGATGGGCGGCGGCGGCGGTGAGTTGGGGGCCACGCATACGATCGAAGACTTCTTTGGTGAAGGTAAGGAGTCCCCGCACTTTATCGTGACGATCAAGGGCACCACGCCGAATGAAGAGGGATCGAAGTTTCTGGAAACGAACTTCGTGAACTGGTTAAAGGCCCACGCGGAGCCGAAGAAGGGCGATCCGATGACGGAGGATCGGCTGTACCGGTTTGTGATTGACTCAAACGTGGTGAAGAATTTCGGGAAGGTGATCGCGGCCCCGACGGAGGGTGCCGGGGCTACCGGCGGCGTCGGTGGTGTGGGCTACAGCGCGGGCGGATACAGTCCGGGGCAAGACCAATACGGTGGTAGTCAGCAGACCTACGGCGGCGGCCAGGCGGGCGGTCAGGCGGGCGGTCAGGCGTATGGTGGCGGCGGTGCGGCGGCCACGGACCTAGCGGCCTTGCTGCCGAGCCGACCGATGCGTGATGAAGACCGATCGAACGACTATCAGTTTGAGCTTCAGTGGAAGGTTGAGTTGTTGAATCCCAAGGGTGAAGTGGCTGGGGATGAGGCGGAGCCGTTGGATGCTGACCAGCTTGACATCGAGCAGACGCCCCAAGCCCCGACGGATGAGCCGACGCCCGAGAGTACTGAGGCCGGGCCAACGGCGGTTTTACCTCAAACAGATGATGAAAGGGGCGCATTATGAAGAGCGTTCTTGCCTGGATAAAATCGAACATGGTGACCGTGTTGAGCGTGGTGGTGATGCTTGCATCCATCGGCGTGATCGTCTGGGCTGTCTCGCATGGCAAGGCGGCGGCGGATAAAGCGTCGGGTGAAGTCACCAAGATGGCGCGTGAGTTGGATGGCCACATGAATGTATCCGTGACGTTTCCGCCGGAGGATGTGGATGCCCCGCCGGAGGATATCTCAGGGGTAACGATCACCCCAGCGACGCTCAAGCACCTCGGCGAGGTGTACGGGAATATGAATAACGAGTACGACAAGATCTATGGGCCATTCGTCCGGATCAACCGCGAGGGGCATTATCTTTTGGTCCCCGGCGTGCTGCCGACGACCGATGCCAGCAACCTGCTTTACGAAACCCGGACTGCTTACCGCGACGCATTCGTGCGGATGTTCGAGCCTTACGATGAAAGTCGGCCCGGCGCGCCCAGGCTCAATGCAGGGGGGCCGCTGAGTCCCGACGAGTTGCAATTCGAGTTGCAGCGCGTTGAAGAAGGGTATCGCCCAAGCACCTATAGCCCTGGCGCTGGCGGTGGAGGTCTAAGCGAGGCCGACCGCAAAGCGATCGAGGGTCAGAAGTCCGCACGAGCGGAGGAGATGCTCGTCGATCGGGCTCGGTCGATCCACCTGTACGCAGACACAGAAATCCTGAGTACCGGGTTCCCATTCCAGGTGGGTAACTGGAGCCTGGCGAGGGGCCTGCCCACATTCAAGCAGATATGGGACGGCCACATGGAGTTGTGGATACAGCAAGACATCGTCCGGGCGATCGCGCTGGCCAACGAGGTGGACCAGGCCGGGCGCAGTGTGATCGATGGCCCGGTCAAGCGTTTGATTTCGATCGATGTGATCCCGGGCTATGTCGGATTGGAAACGCTGGGTGGGATGAGTGTCAGAGGAAGTATCAAGACAAGTTCTGGCGGCGGTGGCGGTGCGGCGGGTTACGGCGGGGGACAACCGTACGGCGGTGGCGGGGGCCAGCCTGCGGGCGGATACGGTGGTGGTGGCGCAATCGGGGGGGGGGCTGAGGGCGCCCCTGCGGCGAGCGCAGGCAGCCCCGACGAGGCGCTGTCGGTGGACTACAACGCCGGACCCAGTGGCCGAACCTCCAACGTTATTTACGATGTGAAGCACGCACGCATGGTCGCCATCGTCGATTACCAGCAGCTACCCAAACTCTTCGACGCGATCAATGAAGTCAATTTTATGACGGTGCTTGATTGCCAGATCCAGGACGTCGACGAGTACGACGCGCTGCTGGAAGGTTATGTCTACGGCTCCGGTGACGCGGTGCAGGTGGATATGTTGATTGAAACAATCTGGCTGCGTGAATGGACTAAACAATGGATGCCCGACGAGATCAAGACCAAGCTGGGGATCAGTGATCCGTCGGCCGAGGTGGTCGATGAAGAAGTCAATTACTGATTACACGCACGACTGCCCGATGCCCGCAATAGAGTTGCGGGGCCGGGAGATTGATACGGCGGCGATGGGGCCGCGATGGAAAGGGATGACACGATGAACCCTAAAGACACCGGATTTTTCCTTAAGAACGTCGAGAAGCTGGCCCTCACGGCTGCCGTACTGGTCCTGCTGGTTATCGCGTGGTGGTTCCTGATGGGCAACCCGTTCGCGTTTGAGATGAGCGGTCAAGCGGTCGGCCCCGGCGAGATCGAGAAGACGATCACAGCTAAAGCCAAACGTTTGGATAGTAAGCTCAAAGATAATACCAGTGGTCTGCCGGACCGCAAGAATCTGAAATACGCCGAAGCGATCCTCGAACAGATGACGGAGAAGCCGACCACGTTGGCGGTGTTAGCCCCGTTGGGGGAGGCCGGGTTAGACCAGAGCGTGGTCCCGCCTGAGGGAAAGCTTCCGACGTACAACCTCCCGCACCCGCCGATCGCCGAGGGCATCCTGACCCGCAAGGGCCACGCGGTGTTTAGCGATAATATCCCAACCCGTCAGATGGAAGACTTTATCAAGCTGGTTGGCAACCATCAGCCCAGGGATTTTGCCTACGTTAGTGTTGCCGCCACATTCGATATGGATGAGTGGGTTGAACGCCTGCAATCGGGCGACAAGAAAGGCCGAGTCCCCGCGCGGTGGTGGAACAGCATGCTCGGCGTCGCGGGGGTCATGCTCCAACGCCAGGAGTTGGATGAAGCGACCGGACAGTGGATTAACGAGGTGATGATCGACCCGATCCCCGGGCAGTTGGCGTTCAAGCCTGCGGTCGCGTTCAAGGCAACCAGCCTGCAATCCAAACAAGCGATCACGACCGTGCGTGCCAGCCAGGAGCGGATCGCACGTCCGGACTTCCCCATGACCGCCGGCAACATCCAGTGGAGTCCGCCCAACGAAGACGCCAAGGAGTTGGACGCCGAGGGCCAGCGAAAACTCGCCCGGTATAACAACAAGATCATCGATCTCAAGAAGCGGATCCAAAGCCTTCAGGAGAAGGTCTTGAAGGCTCGTCAGGCACCGGAACGCGCCGAACGGCAGGCACCGGAACGCACACGGCGTACACCTTCACGAAGGGGAGGACAATCTGCGGGTGGTCCTGGCCGCGGAGTTGGCCAGCAGAGTGCAGGTGGCCGGTCTACACGCGGTCGGGCGGGTGGACGCGATACCGCACGCCGTACCGATGCGCCTCAAACACCTGAGGAGCGGATTGCTCTGCTTCAACAACAATTAATCGAAACCAAAATCCAGCGTAACGATTTGCTCGGCATCGAGTCTGATGTGCTCAGCAAGCAGGGGTATCAGGGGGACGTCGGCGGGGGTTATGGGGACGGCGGTTATGGTGGCGGCCAGGGCGGGTTCAGCCAACCAGGCGGCTACGGCCAACCGGGTGCGGGCGGCTTCGGTCAGCCAGGCGGCTACGGCCAACCGGGTGGTTACGGCCAACCGGGTGGCTACGGTCAACCGGGTGGCTACGGCCAGCAAGACGCTTACGGCGCGGGCTTGGGTCAAGCGGGCCAGCAGCAAGAACCCGAGTCACGCAAGATCAAGGTCTGGGCACACGACCTGTCCATCGAACCGGGCAAGACCTACCGATACCGCTTGGTCGTGAGTGTACTCAACCCGTTGTACCGGTAAAAACGTGTTGAAGAAAAGCAGCAGAGCGAGAACTACGACCGGATCGCCCTTGGCCCGGACGCCGAAGAACTGGACGCTTCACCGTGGTCCGATCCGGTCCGTGTTGATAGCGAACACTACTTCTTTATGGTCAAGGGTTCGGCCCAGTCCCAGACGGCGCGCGTTGAGGTCTGGCAGGTCTATGACGGGCGTTGGGTCAGTGAAGAGTTCGAGGTCCGCCCCGGCGATCCGATCGGGCAGGTCGTGGACAAGCAACTGAGTACCGGCAACCGACTGGAACTGGACATGCACGTCGGCCTGGTTGTGGTTGACCTGGTACAGGCCTCGTCCGGCTCGCTAGGCCGCGGCGGTGTTCGGATGCTCTACCTGGACCCGACCACGAATAAGATCTCTGCCCGCACTGTGGAAGACGATCGCAACGACCCGGATCGTATCCGGCTGCAGAACGAGTTGGCCTTGGAATCCGAGTTGGCGCTCTCCGGCCCGGGTGATGGGCCGCAGGCCTACTGACGTCCGACGCCCTCACAGGCGTTTGCTGGTCATCGCTAAAGTTACGAGATATTCATCAGCGGCCCACGTTCATCGGACGTGGGCCGCTGTTGTATCGGCGGTGAACCGTGGGGGCTGGGTCTGATACCAATCCCGAAAAGAACTCGTGCGTCAGTTCGTTGTGCCGTCCCACGTTCAGGCGAACGTGGGCTTCACAGGCGCACGGGTATTTAATGGGATGGGTCTGATACCAATCGCGTAAAAGACTCGTGCGTCGTCGTTTGATTATGCAGGGGAATCCCCCGGCAAAGCCGGGGGCTGAGGG
>JAJRRS010000128.1 GCA_024279275.1 Planctomycetota bacterium
AGTACATCAACGCGCACAACGACAACCCCAAACCCTTCATCTGGACCGCCTCGGCCAAGGACATCCTGGCCAAAGTCAGGCGGGCGCGGGCGGCGCTGAATAAGTTATAGACCGTTAGGCGGGGTACACTAGCGCCCACTTCCCGCCCGTGAGTGTCCCGCCGTCAACGATGATTTTTTCGTTGGGAAGCGTGAGGGTGTCCTTGCCTAATTCAAGCGTGCCCCCAGCATGGATGAATGTGCCATCGATATCCGCACCCGTGCCCAGGCCAAGACTGTCGTTGTGTTGGATGCGCAGCAGGCCGTTGTTGATGTGTGTCGCCCCGCCGTAAGTGTTCACCCCGTTGAGGACCACCGTGCCGCCGCCGAGGATATTCAGCCCGCCGGAGCCGGAGAAGGAGGCACCCGGGTTGATCGACGCGCCGACCGACGTGGTCAACCCCGACGCCACGGACAGGTCCAGGTCGCTGGCCAAAACATAACTACCCGATTGAAAGTTCAGTTGCCCGCCAAGAACCTGGACCAGAGCCGGCACGCCATTGCCGTCGAAGGTCAACACCGAAGCTATTAACTCGGATTGAAACGGATTGTTGTAAGTCAGTGTCCCGATGGTGGTGGTCGGGTCCGCCACGAATACGATCCCGTCCGCTGCGGGAAAGCCCGCTCCAAAGATCGCCACGTCACCGGCAAGCATCGGCACACCTAAGTCCCAGTTCCCCGGGTCGTTCCACGCCGCAGTGCCAGGCGCTTGCCAGGTTGAGGTCGTCTGTGCGTGTAACTCAATCGGCGAAGCCAGCGTGACGAGCGCAACTAAACCACAGGCCAGCGCCCTGGCCCAATGCCGGGAATCAAGAGACAACATAAGCCCTCCAGAATAAAGGGTGAGAATGAGAGAAAGACCGACCCGAATCTAACCTAAAATAGAATCCTGTCAATCTTTTTTTTAATTTATTATCACCAAAGCCGCCGCAGTTCCTATACGTGTGCGATTTCCAAGCGACACGCCCCATCTTGCCTGACTTAGCCAGTTTGCCAGCCCGCGCGGTCTCCTGCATCCCGGGGAACTGAAACTTGAAATCACCGAAAGCGTCATTGTCGATGACCGCGCCGATGTGGTCTCGTTGCTTCGCGAACTCCGTGAGCACGGCTTCCCGATCGTCATGGACGATTTTGGCACCGGCGTTTCCTCCCTGAGCACGCGCCACGATTACCCGATCGATGTATTGAAGATCGACCAGAGCTTCATCCATATCCTTGACCGTGATCGTTCGCTTCTGGCTGTCGTGGCGTCGATCACGTCACTTGCTAAAAACCTCGGCATCCACTGTGGTCGAGGGTATCGAGACGCCAGACATCGTCGGTGCCTTGTAATCGAACGACTGCACCTGGGGACAAGGCTACCACTTCGCCAAACCCTTAACCGTAGCGAACGCAGAAGTGTACCTCCTCAGCAAACACAAGACCAAGCAATACGCGTAGAACAGGTTCAAGGCAAGGTGGTCATCAACTTTATGGCATTTACATCGTAACTATGCGGTTTTAGATGATTTGGCGACAGCCCAAGATCAACAAAAAACCCGCTAAACACCTATCAATAGGCAATTAGCGGGTTAGTTGATAATCATCAACAATGGAGCCGGGGGGAATCGAACCCCCGTCCCGTGACAGTCAGCAAACGGCCTCTACACGTTTAGTTCACGCTTTAATCTCGGGTCCTGAACGATCGTGAACACCCTGTCAGGACCCCAGCCATAGAGTTTTTTAATCCGCCGGGGCTAAGGCGTCCCCTTTGGACGAGTCTACTGATTGTAAGCCCAACAACAGCCGTAGACACTCTGATGTTGGACTCGACCGCAATTAAGCAGCCATGCGCGCCGGGGCGAACCCGATGCGACCAGCGATGTTATCGTTGGCATTTGAGTTTTTTGTACGTGGTTTAACGAGGACCAAACGTACACCTCGACGTGCCACCGAAAGCCTTCCCTGTCCGGTCAATACCAGTCGGCCCCAATTGTCAAAGAACACTAAACATTATACTCGACCCAATCCATCCGGTCCATGACCCGGCGGAAGTTCACCGCAGAGAATGCCGAGAAAGGCGGGAGGGGGAGTATCCGCAGATTTCGCAGATGACGCAGATTTCAGAGAGCCACACCCGGACACACCCTCTTTATCATCTGCGTAATCTGCGGATAACTCCTACTCCCTTCGATCGTCTCCGTGCCTCTGTGACTCCGTGCGCTCTGTGTTTGACTTGTTTTTTGCCAGCTTCTTTTCCGATTCACGACACATCGACTCCACCAGCCGGCCTCCCCCCATCACCCACCCGCACCTTCCCCCTCATCCTGCCGATTCGCCATCTGATTATTCAACGTCAGCAGCGCACTCTTATCATCCCCCACAAAACGCACCAGCCCCAGCGTCTCCTCCATCGTCTTCTCCTCCTCGACCTGCTCATCCAGGAACCATTGCAGATGGCTCAGCGTCGCGTAGTCGTTCATCTCCTTGGCCAGCGCGTAGACACTGTTGATCGAGGCGGTGTTAGCCTGCTCCATCGCAAGAGCCGCCTCAAAAACCTGTGCGACCGAATCAAATTTAGCTGACGGCTTGGGGATCGCTTCCAACTCGACCACCCCACCGCGATCCGACAGGTACTTGAACAGTTTGGAGGCGTGAGCCAGCTCTTCCTCATGCTGCTTCTGCATCCAGAAAGCGAACCCCGCCAGATTGATCTGATCGAAGTACACCACCATCGCCAGGTAGTTGTACGCGGCGGTCATCTCGTGGTTGATCTGTTTATTGATCGCGGCTTGTATTTTCGGGTCGATGGCCAAAATGAATTCCTTCCTGATTGCCTCCCCCGCCGCCGCGTGATTACAACACACAGCACCGGGGCTTTACCTTACACTTATCGGCAGATGAACAGACCAACACAAGAAGATGGCCGGGTCCACGGCGTAATCATAGGCTGCCAACGCGACGACGGCCGATGGCTGATGATCCGACGAAGTAAAAACGTCGCCGCACCCCTGAAAGTCTGCTTCCCAGGCGGAGCCGTCGAAACAGGTGAAGATCGTGATGCCGCAGCGCTGCGTGAAATGCACGAAGAAGTAGGCCTGACCGTCGAACTTATCGCCCAGGTCTGGCGTCACGACTTCACGGACCGTGCATTAACGCTGTACGGCTACCTGGCGAAGCTCAATGACCAGGCCCCACGCCCCTGTGCCCACGAGGTCGCTGAGATTATGTGGCTGACCACACAAGAAGCCGGCACACACCCCGACGCCATGCCCATGACCGACCGCTTTGTCGCCGCCTTGGAACAAGCTGTCGTTAAGTAATACGGATTCCATTAAATACATGGGCGGTCGTTTGACCCTCAGCCCCCGGCTTTGCCGGGGGATTGGCTTGGTAATGGGCACGAGTTTTTATCGTCATGCGTATAAGTACCGCAACACAGCCGTTTGCCGTTTAGCGGCGGATCGCAGATCCGCGCGTTAGCCCAACGGGCCAAACTTTCCCAACGCAGACCATGTGCCGGGGTTGAACGCACGAGTATTTACAGGCCCCCGTATATTCACACCCACCCACCCCCCCCCCACAATTTCAAGACCCATCACCAAGCCCAAACACCGGGGGCATGTTTTTAAGCTGCTGAATCAGATCTTCACTCGCCCCGGGGATCTCAACAAAGTGCCTGATATCCTTCTCGAACTGCTCGTTGATATTTTTGGATTTCACCCGGTACTTGCTGATCGTCTCGGCCTGCTCTTTATCCGTGATCGCTTTCATCTTTGGAATCAGGTCACGCATATCCTGCACGATCAGCAACACCTGCGGCGCCACCGCCTTCGCCTCCGCCTCGCTCTGAACATCGGCCAAAAGCTTGCCGATCTTCTCGACATTCGCCAGGTAAGACTCCATCACACGATCCGCATCCGTCGTGGCAGGGGGGTTCTCACGGTCGCCCCGGCAACCCGGCAGCAGGCTCATCACCAGGATCAAGGCAATCAGGGGCAGGTTTTTTTTCATGGTATGTGTCTCCCTGCAAAGATCGGCGTTAATCGGTGTTCGCAATAAAAAACCCCAGGTGCGATACCTGGGGTTGGGGGTGTAGTGTAATCCTAGCCATTAAGACCGGGGGTATCCGGGGGCCGGGGCTTTAGACGCCGACCGGAACCTGCGCCAGCAGGCTCTTACCTACGCTGTGTAGATCGACGCAGGCCTCCTTGACGCGGTCACACATGGCCTGCTCGCCAGCCTTCATCCATGCACGGGGGTCGTACAGCTTCTTGTTGCCGACCTCGCCGTCGATCTTCAGGACGGCGTCGTAGTTCTTCATCATGTGATCAGCAACGGCGCGGGTGAAGGCGTACTGGGTATCGGTATCGACGTTCATCTTGACCACGCCGTAGCCCAGGGTTTCTTCGATCTGGGCCTTCTCGGAGCCGGAGCCGCCGTGGAAAACCAGCCAGAACTTGGCGTCTTCGCCGTAGACTGTCTTAAGTGCGTCCTGACCCTGCTTGAGGATCTCAGGACGGAGCTTCACCGCACCGGGCTTGTAAGCACCGTGCACGTTGCCGAACGTCGCCGCGAACATGTACTTGCCGTCCTTCACTTCGCCCAGACGACGGTAAACCTCGACCATGTCTTCGGGAGTCGTGTAGAGCTTGTCTTCGGGGGTGTCTTCAGTACCTGCGGCACCGTCTTCTTCGCCGCCCACCACGCCGGCCTCGACCTCAAGAATCTGCCCGATCTTGCTCATACGCTCAAGCAACGGCACCGCTACATCCATGTTCTCCTTCAAAGGCGAACCCGAACCGTCCATCATGTGACTCGAGAACAACGGCAGCTTCCCAGCAGCCACGCGGCGCTCCGACTCTTCGATCAGCGGGATCAGGAATTCATCAACCTTGTCAGGCTGGCAGTGGTCGGTGTGCAGCACGATGTAGACGTTGTACTTCTCAGCCATCCGGTGGATGTGCTCAGCGATGCTGATCGCACCTTGAACCATGTCCTTGACGCCCAGCCCCGACGCAAACGCCCCGCCGCCGGTGGAGACCTGGATCATGCCGTCGCTCTTGCAGTCGGCGAAGGCCTTGAGGGCCGCGTTGGCGGTGACATCGCTGGACACGTTGATCGCCGGGAACGCAAACTTATTTTCATAAGCATTGTCCAGCATCTTGCAGTAGGTTTTGTAGTCGGCTACGGGCATGGTGGCGCCTCTTTCCTTTAGTCGGATCAGGTTGGATGGGGAAAACGGTTGGTTCGCCGACCCGTGCGGTCGGCGGCACTCCGTGCGGGATCGGCTCCCGAGCGAAGAACAGCAGTATAGCAGCCCAAAACCCATCGGCCAAACCCGTCCGAACATTGCCAGGCCGACGAATATGTAACAAATGAAACCAACCGACGGAACATGAAGATTCAGCCACAAAAAGGCACAAAAAACACAAAAGAAGAGGATGCGTGTCAACCGATTCGCCACAAATAATAAAATCTAACCGCCCAGACACAACGATCCCCTCTGTGCATTTTGTGCCTCTTCGTGGCTACTCCCCTCTGACCAATCCGCTTCACTACCAAGCCAACCACCCGCTTCCCTCACACCCACCTTTGAGCTACAAACCCCCTATGGCTAAATCCCCCCCACGCTCTGTCACCTTCCCCAAAGGCTTCCGCGCCGCCGGCACAACCTGCGGCATCAAGCCCTCCGGCAAGCCGGATATGGCCCTCATACTCGCCGACCGCCCCTGCGCCGCCGCAGCCGTCTTCACCAAAAACCGCCTACCCGGCGCTCCGGTCATCGCTGGCAAACGACACCTACGCAACGGCTGCGCCCAGGCCATCGTCATCAACTCAGGCATCGCCAACGACGCCACAGGCCAAGAGGGTGTCGACAACGCCATCGCCACCTGCAAACTCCTCGCCCAACAGCTCGCCGACCAAGGCACCCCCGGCACCCCCGGCACCCCCATCCCCTTCCGCGACATCGTCCCAAGCTCCACCGGCCTGATCGGCCCACAACTCCCCATGGACAAAATCGCACGCGGCATCACACAACTCGTCAAAAAACTCGCCCGCAACCCCAAAGCAGACGCCGACGCAGCACGCGGCATCATGACCACCGACCTCACACCCAAATCCGCCAACGCATCACTCAAACTAAACAACAAAACCATCCGCCTCGGCGGCATCGCCAAGGGCAGCGGCATGATCGCGCCCAACCTCGCCACCATGCTCGTCTTTATCACCACCGACGCCGCCATCACCCCCCCCATGCTCAAACTCGCACTCCGCAAAGCAGCCGCCGTCAGCTTCAACCGCATCAGCGTCGATCAGCACACCAGCCCCAGCGACACCGTCGCCATCCTCGCCTCAGGACTCGCCAACAACCCCACCCTCACACGCCCCGGCAAAGCCCTCAATCAATTCACAGAAAAACTCACCACCCTATGCAATAACCTGGCCTATCAGATCGTCAAAGATGGAGAAGGCGCGACGCGGGTGTTCCACGTCGCCGTGACCGGCGCACGCTCCGAACGCCACGCCGACAAGGTCGCCAAAGCCGTCGTCGATTCCCCCCTGGTCAAAACAGCCGTCCACGGCTGCGACCCCAACTGGGGCCGAATTGTCACCGCCGCCGGCTACTCAGGAGCACCCATCAACCCCAACAAGCTCTCTCTCACCATCGGCAAAACCCCTGCCCAACAGGTCCGAGTCTTCACCAAAGGCATCCCCACCAAGCTGACCCCCACCCAGAAACGCCGTTTACACACCGCTATGCAGCAAAAAGACGTCTACTTCAACCTCGACCTCGCCCAAGGCCAAGCCGCCGTAAACTGGCTGGGCTGCGACCTCAGCCGCGAATATATAAGGATCAACGCCGATTACACGACGTGAGGGGAAAAGTGGGGTCTAGGGTCTGGGGTTCAGGGTCTGGCCGGAAGATGGGGTCCAGGGTCTAGTGAAGAACACCCGCTTCCTCTTCTTTTCTGGCTAGACCCCAGCCCCCAGACCCCAGACCCAATCCCCCGGCCCCCAGACCCTAGACCCCCAACCTTTTGACACCCCCCCCGCCCCCGGTTACGCTTTTAATGCTGAAAAGCCGACATCCAAAGTGCGATAACTATGTGAACGAGACTTGTCCCGTGGGGACACCCAACTTTCAGTTCAGGGAGTAGTGCAATGACAGCGACCACCCGACTCTTGACCGCCCTCGCAGCCTCAGCCATCACACTCGTAGGTTTCACCCCCACGCCCGTCTCCGCCGGCACCTTTGCGACCAACCAACACGAATTCATCCATCGACGCGCAGGCAAAACGACTCCGGAAGCCCGCTCAGTCGGGAGTATCGTCGGAGGCTGGACAGAAACAGGGGGCTTTATTGCCCGAGGCTCGGGCGTATTGATCGGTGGTCGCTATGTGCTCACCGCAGCCCACCTGGTCGACGACATGACCCCGGGGGCCACATTCACAATCAACGGCCAGAACTACGGCATGCAGCGATGGGTCGTGTCCAACCGATTTTATAGCAGGGACCCAACAACCGGAAATCCCGACGCGAGAGCTTTTGGCGTCGGCGGCGACCTGGCCTTGGTTCAACTTGACCGCCGAGTGGTTGGTGCTCGCAATCTCAGAGCCAAGATGAATACCAGGCGAAATGAAGCCGGCAAGACCGCGACCATCGTCGGCTTCGGAAGGGGCGGCGATGGGGCCGTAGGGATCAACACCCCGGCCCCGGGTACAGGCGCACTCATACCCGATACCCCCGTCCCTAATGAAGCTGGTTTTGGCACAGACGATGCTGGGGTCTGGAACTTTCAGCCGGTCAAACGTGCTGGCAAAAACGTGGTCGAGGCGCACAGCCCCTTTGCACGCAGGACCAATCGCGAACTGGTGACCGACTTCGATGCGGCCCCCGATCAACTCCCCGCACTTGCCGCGGCCGGTCTGCAGCCGCCCCAGTTTGACCCGTTCACCGGCACCTACAATATCGACGAGGACGATATCCCCATCAGCAACGAGTTTGCACCGTCGGTGGGTGACAGCGGAGGCGGTCTGTTCATCAACGGCAAACTGGCCGGCATCACCTCCTGGACCACACGCGCAAACTCCGAGTTCTTCAGCCAAGCCAACTACACCCGCCTCTCACGTGGCGGATGGAGGTGGGCACGCGACAACATCAGGGCCTTCAACAACTTTCTGGCCAACCCCAACCCCGAACCTTGGAGGACCGTTGCCAAAGGCGGCAGCGGTTTCCGTGGTGTCGCAAAAATCTTTGCTGCAGCGGATGTAGGCGATGGGTCGGTGATTGCCCAAGGGGACACCATCAACATCTTCGGCCCCAGACTCTTTTTTGACGAGACGGGCGCAAAATTCACCGTTGAAATGGATGTAAGTAATCGCTTCATCTTTAACGACCTCAATGCCGACCCCGCGCCTCTTTCCGATCTGATCGCAAATAACACCGTCCCCGAACCCGCCAGCCTCGCGCTACTAACCCTCGGCGGACTCACCCTCCTCCGACGCAAACGACGCTGAACCCGACTCCCCGGGAACTCCGGAAATTCCGGGAACTCCGGGGGGGAGCGATCGCAAAACTAAATAACCCATAACCAAACAACCGGCCAGTCCCCCCGACTGGCCGGTTGCTTATTAATTCAGCCTTCCCATTCTCCCTCAGCCCCCGGCTTTGCCGGGGGATTCCCCGGTCCATTCTCCGGAGGATTCGCATATCTTGTGCCTTTTTGTGGCTACTCCCGGTTCCCTCCGGCCACCCCCGGCTTCCCCCATCTACCCCCGCTTCACAATCATCGCCAGCCCAAGCCCCATCAAAACCAGACTCGCCGGCTCAGGCACAAACGTCGTATTAATCGTCAACGCATCCTTGCTGATCGTCGCCATCCCCCCCACCGCCGCACTGGCAATCAAGTTGTTATCCATCGCGACGATCACATACGTCGTCTGGATACCCAGGTCAGCCAGGTCGATCAACGCCGCACCCAGCCAAGAGCCACTACCCGGGCCGTCAACCGGGAACACCGCCGCAGGCGCGGGGATCCCACCCGGGCTGATGACCATGTGAATCGGCTCTGCAAGCGTAATGAATTGTTGTGTCAGATCGTCAAAGTACCGCACCGTCAAAGCCCCAGCCGCCGACACGCTCCCGCCTCCAACAATATCGTAGACCCCAGACTCAAAGATCGACAGCGTCCCGATAAACAGCCCCGGGGCCGCATCAAACGTAAACTCCAACGCACCCGCTGTCAGGTCGGAGCTGTTATCACTGGCGCTCGCGGTGAACGAAGGCATGGCAAACGTCATCACATTGCCCGCCCCCGCAGAAGGTGTGCCGTACATCGGCAACGGATCGGTGATCGAGGTCTCGACAATATTGTCATACACCCCATCCGCCACCACGACCGCCCCGGGATGCGCCAGGCTCGCTGCCGAAGCACACACAGCCCCCCCAAGCAACGCAGCAGCAGCCATCACACACTGTCCAGACTTGAACCTCAGCATCAATTCTTTCCCTTTCTCCCATCCGCCCCATCGAACCCTCAGCCCCGACCCCCAGCACCCACCGGCCAAACAAAACCGGTGCAGATGAAATCTATCCCACGCCCATAGGGAAGCTACTTGACTGTCATTTTTGGATGTAAATTGCCCCGATCTAATCGTTACAGATGGACCGCCCAGGAAATAATCATTGACCCGGTCGCGTAATCAGGGGTATACAGGGTCAACCTTAGCGGAACCTATCCCATGAGAAAGACCGACAAGCCGATCATTGCCCTCACCGCCGTACTGATCCTCATCCTCACCGCCGCCCTTCTCATCAAAGCCGCCCCCACCTCCACCCCCAACGCCGCCCCTGAGCAACGCGAAGGCTCGGATATCCCCTCCCCCACATCATCAATCATAAATCAAAAATCAGAAATCTCCCCCCCCTCCACCACCCTCGCCCCCAACGCCGTCCGCGGCGTCAACTACGCCCACATCCACCGCAACAACAAAGGCTACGGCTCGGACGCCTCCAAACGCGAACTCACCAACCTACAAAACCTCGGCATCGACTGGATCGCAATCACACCCTTCGGCTACCAAAGCTCCGCCGACCAAAACCAGATCGCAGGCTACGACCCCAACCAACCCCTCTCCGCGTTTACCACAACCCCTCCCCCGTTTAGCCCGGTCGCCCGCGACCGGTCCCCTTCCCCACTTCATCAATCAGCACTCACACATCAAACCTCCCCCCGCCCCTCCTCCACATCAGCACTCAGCACTCACACCTCAGCACTCACCCCCCGCCCCGGCCAAGACCGCTCACTCACCGACCGCCACCTCGCCGAGCAAGTCGCCGCCGCACACCGGCTCGGCGTCAAAGTCCTCATCAAGCCTCACATCTGGTCACGCGACTTCTGGAACGGCGACGCCTGGCACGGCACCATCGAACAAAACTCACCCAAAGACCACGAATCCTGGCGAAAATCCTACCTACGATTCATCCTGCACCACGCACAACTCGCCCAAGACACAAACGCCGAAGCTCTATGCATCGGCACCGAACTCATCAGCCAGACCACCCACCACCCCGACGACTGGCTCACACTCATACGCGAAGTCAAAAAAATCTACTCTGGCAAACTCACCTACGCCGCACACTGGGATCAGGAGTTCCAGGCCATCACCTTCTGGGACCAACTCGACGCCATCGGCATCAGCGCCTACTTCCCACTGGATGCACCCGACAACGCAACCGTCAAACAACTCGTCGATGCCTGGCAACCTCACAAAAAACGGATCGAAGCGGCACACACCCTCTACAACAAGCCCGTCGTCTTCCTGGAAATAGGCTACCGCCCCGCCACAGGCACCTACCGCCAACCCTGGCTCGACCGCGGCGGCCAACCCGATCCCATCGCACAGGCACGCGCCTACGAAGCCCTCTTCCAAACCTACGCCGACGAACCCTGGTGGCACGGCCTGTTCATCTGGAAAGTCTTCACCGACGCCCAAAGAAGCGATCACCACGGTACCGGCCCCGGCTACTCCTTCAGAAACCAACCCGCCGAGCAAGTCATCCAACAATGGTTCCGCCAACCCTGATACGCACCCCCAACCACCCATCATCCAACACAATATCAATCCCCCCCCCAACGCCGCCCCTGATCGCAGCAAAGCGGCGGGTATCCCCACCCTCCTCAGAACCCTCCCCCGTTTAGCCCGGTCGCCCGCGACCGGCTCCCCCCTCCCCCACGAAGCGCCGCGACTTGTCGCGCTCCCCCATCCCCACCCCACGCACCCACTCCACGCTTGCGGTTTAGCGCCCCTCTTCACCCCAGCACGCAAACCCCTCCCCCTCCCCACATCATCAATCAGCAACCGCAGGTCCGCGAAGCGAAATCACAATTCATACATCTCCCCCCACCCCCTCCTCACCTCAGCAATCAGCACTCACACCTCAGACCTCCCCCACTTGGCCCAACCCCCCTCCCCCCGCTAGACTGATACACACCGGCCCTGTAGCCCAATGGCAGAGGCACGCGACTTAAAATCGCGCCAGTGTGGGTTCGAGTCCCACCAGGGCCATTCACCTCCTTATGCCAATCCCGAACAGAACTCGTACGTCAGCGGAATCCCCTCCCCGAACCGTTCACCGATATCCGCCAACCTCCGATATCCGTCAACCCAGGCCCGACGTTTAGCGGCGGATCGCAGATCCACGCGTTGGCCTAACGGGACAATCGCCCCCCCCCACATAACGTGTGTCCGGGGGCAACCGCAAAAGATTTAACGGGATTGGCATTAAAGCCTTGTCGATTCAAGACGCACCCATCAGACGTCCGATAATGTTTGCTCGCGGCAGGCTTGCCTATCTTCACACCCCAAGAACTTTGCCAAATAATATTTTCACTCATATCTTAATTGATAACAAGTGGTTATATGACTTTTGCACGCCCAACAACCCCTTCTTTCCCATCATGGGGGGTGTAATTTCAGAGAAAGGGTGTATAATTCACCTGTTGTAAAAGGAGGGGACTTCGCATCCGTAAACTCTATTAGCGTGGAGTGAAGGAGAAGTCCTGATGACTGGTCAAATTAGTGCCCCACGGTCGCGCAATAGCTGCGTCCGTACCCTGTCGCTCACTGCGGCAATTCTCACAACCGGATTCTTAACGGCCAACGCCGCGCAAGCGGATGTCTATGGCTTTGAGTGGGATCGCCCCGCCGTATTCGACGGCAATGCCGGGCCTATCTATGTCAGTGATGAAGCAGGTGTCATCACCAGTATCACCACCCAATACAACTCTGACACCCAGAGCCTCTCCTTCGTCGCCGCCTTCGAGCCAGAACCCGGCACGGGCCAACTCCCCGTCGGCTTCTTCCTCGTTCTCAACAACGGCCCGATGCCCATCGGCATGGACGGCGAGTTCGCCATCCTGTACTTCGATGCCATCACCGGCGCCGCACCCACCGTCACCGCCTACGCCTACAACGGCGAAAACGGTGCAGACTCCTTCTTCGACGGGGCCGCAGCACCCGGCAACCAGGCTCCCGACCCCATCGTCTCATCGATCAACGACCCCTCCTTTGTTACCGCCGCCTCCAGCGTCGATGGCCCAGGCGGACGCGTCCTCTCCTTCACCATCGACACCACCGCCATCAACGCACACAACCCGCTCTACGGCAACGCCGTAGACTGGCAAGGCATCGGCTTCGATGAAAACATCGGCGTCTGGTTCCACCCCTACTCGAACTTGAACCCAGCCTACGGCCAAGACGGCTTCCTCCTACCCGACCCCTCCGGCGCAAGCTGGCTCACCTGGGGCCAATACCCCGACCAGGGCGAACAGTTCCACGGCTGGCTCGACGCGACCAACCAGCAATCCAACGTACTCATCCCTGAACCCGCCAGCCTCACCCTGATCGGCCTGGGCGCCATCGCACTCACAACCAGAGGCCGTCGCAACGCATAAACAACAACACCCCCGGCACAGGCCGATTCATCGGCCGCCTCCTGCCGCTCGCGGCTTCGCGTAGTCCAGAACCACACGCAACAAAGGGATTCTTGAACACCCGCCAACATAGATAATTTTCCGATCTGCTAGTTTCGATCGGTGTAGTTTGCTAGGGATCTGGACAGGCTTATCCTCCCAGGTAGGTCCGACCAGATGCCCAACCCACAAACGTTTCGGGTGTGTTGCACAGCCACCCGAAGCGTTTTTTCATGCGCCCATCAACCACGAGTGCCGTGTAATTTAACCGTGCGAGTTATGTTTAGCCGCCGCGGCCACGCGGCGTATTCGATGCACTAAACTGACCACCCGAACCATTAATGCATCGTTGCGAACGATAGTGAATCAGCTCAATCTCCCCTTAACAAAAAAAAGCGACCCATCAAGGATCGCTTTTCGTTGTTTTATGGGTCCAAAACCCGTATTAAGTGGAGCTGACAGGGATCGAACCTGCGACCTTCTGTATGCCATACAGACGCTCTCCCAACTGAGCTACAGCCCCATAGTGTCCCTCCCGGCGCGGGAAGTATAAGCCCCACAGCCCCCCGCAGCAACCCGATCCCCCCCGCCTCCAGCGACCCAGAAGCCTCCAATACCGTCATCTATCGACCAGATCACCCTATTACACAACCACCCCGGATGTGCTATCATTTAATGCTCGGCTGAATCTGTCCTCATGGAGACCCGCGTGTCGCTTCAAGAAAAGCTGTACGACTTATTTCTGCTGGATCAACAGGTGCGAGGTCTAAGGACCCGCCTCGATGCAGCCACCCGCAGGCTCACCCTACAAGACAAGAAACTAGGCCAACTCCGCCAGCAACAAGCAGAGCTGGCCGACCAGTTCAAGCACGCCCAGGCCGAAGTCTCCACGCTCGAGCACCAGTCCAACGACGCCGAAGAACGTGTCACCAAGCTGCGCGAGCAGATGAACAGCGTCCGCAACAACAAAGAATACTCAGCCATGCTCGTCGAGGTGAACACCCTCAAGGACGAAAAAAGCAAGCTCGAAGACCAGGCCCTTGCAAAGATGTCCACCTCAGACGACCTCAAACAACGACTCGAAGACGTCAAGACCCAGGCCGACACCCAGGCCAAGCTCGTTGAATCCGCCAAAACCGAGGTCATAAACGCCAAGAACGAAGTCGGCGTCCAACTCAACGACGCCACCGAAAAACGTGAAGCAGCCGCCTCACTCATCCCCGCCGACATCCTCGCCACCTTCGAACGACTCGCCGACCACTACGACGGCGAAACCATGGGCCAAATCGAAGAGCAGGACAGACGACGCCGTGAATACACCTGCAACGGCTGCTATATGGAACTACCCATCGAACGCGTTAACGCCGTTATGGTCAAGCCCGACACTTTAGTCACCTGCCCAAGCTGCAACCGCTTCCTGTATATCAAGCAGGAACTCAAAGCCGAGATCGGCGCAAAATAACCACCCACGGGCTGACCTCGTCCCTACGACTCGGCAACCCACACAACCTTCAACCATAATATCCGGGAAAATATCACCTTGAAACTCACGATCCACTTCGATGGCGGCTCGCGAGGCAACCCAGGCCCAGCATCCGCTGGCGTCGTTATCATCGCATCAGACACCGGCAAACCCCTACACGAAGCCGGCTACTTCCTGGGCAAATGCACCAACAACGTCGCCGAATACCAGGGCCTCCTCCACTCCCTCGAACAAGCCAAGACTCTCAAAGGCACCTCCCTCGATATCTACAGCGACTCCCAGCTCCTCGTCCGCCAGATCACCGGCCAATACCGCGTCAAATCCCCAGACCTAAAGCCACTCTACCAGGAAGCCATCAAACGCCTCCACACATTCGACGACTGGAAAATCCAGCACATCCTCCGCGATAAAAACCAACGGGCCGATGAATTAGCCAACCTCGCCATGGACCACAAAGCCGACATCACCGCCGACACCCCACCCGCAACCTCCACTCCCAACTCAAGCCTCACCCCTCACCCCTCAACCCTCTCCACCACCCCCTGCTGGTCCGCCAAACTCACCGGCAAAGACGGCAAATGCATCGCCGGCTGCTCCACACGCAACGAATACACCTTCGGCCCAACCACCCCCGACGGCTTCTGCGTACACGCCACCCAAGCCATGCTCAACGACGGCCCACTCCAATGGAACCCCAAAAAACGCTCCGGAACCTCCCGCTGCCCAGCCTGCAACCTCAACATTCAGATCAACATCATCCACCGCGGATAAGCCCCCATCCCCCCTCAACCTCATCACCAACTCCCAACGCCGCCCCCTGAGCGCAGCGAAGGGGCGGATCTCGCCTCCAAAACACTCTCTCCTGACCTTCCCCCACGAAGCGCCGCGACTTGTCGCGTCCCCTCTCCCCCATTTAGCCCGGTCGCTCGCGACCGGCTCCCCTCCCCACATCATAAATCGGGGCCTCTGAATAACCTCGGCGGAGGCTGATTTAGCAGCCGTGATTGCACGGAATCACACTCACTGAAGGGTTATTCAGAGATCCCAATCATCAATCACACATCATAAATCCCCCTCCTCCCCCCTCAAATACACATCGCTTTTAGCCGAACCTGTGATTACAATAGAGCTTAGCCCCACCCAAGGATCTGCCATGCTTATCCGTAAACCCAGCGACACCCAATCCCGAGTCATGGACATGCCCGGCGCATCAGGCGTCACCATGAAACTCATGGTCGGCTCAGACGACGGCGCACCCAACTTCGCCATGCGCATCTTCGAGGTTCAGCCCGGCGGACACACCCCTCGCCACCAGCACAACTACGAACACGAAATCATCATCCTCGAAGGCCACGCCCACGTCGGCACCAGCGATGACGAATCCCAAGATACCACCGCCCAAGCCGGCGACGTCCTCTTCATCCCCGCCAACCAGACCCACCAGTTCCGCAACACCAGCCAAAACGTCCTGAAGTTCATGTGCATGGTCCCCACCGAATTTGACTGCGCCGGCTCCACCGAACCTACTCCCGGCTCGTTCTAATCGCCGATGAATATATTACCCACCAGCTTTGACGCATCCGACCGCGACAACGACAAGTAGCCCTCAACCCGGTTTTGTTTCTTTTTCGATAAGGGTCAACACATGCCCAATCAGCCCGCCAAACGCCGTAACTTCTTCGCCACATCCGACGGCATCTTCGTCGCATCTGCACTCCTGATGACCGCCTCCGCTGTCGTCGCGCTCACCGCCTCCGTCGTACTCGCCAAGGTCACCTTCCAGGACCACGCCACCGAACTACTCTCACAATACGCCGCCTACATCTTCAGCATCCTCCTCGCCATGGCCAGCCTCTTCGCTCTCATCGCCGGCGCAGTCCGCTGCGGGGTCTACGGCCGAGCCGGCGCACCCGCCCCCCAATCCGCCAACGACTCCGGCGACGTCCTCACACAACTACAGATCATCTCCGACCGCATGCTCCTAAGCGACACCGCCAAACGCATCGCATACCGCCAGGAAGACGTCAACGCACTCCGCGAAGCCATCGCCGACGACATCAAACGCAAAGACTTCGACGCCGCTCTCGTCCTCGTTCAGGAAATGAGCCAGACCTTCGGCTACCGCGAGGAGTCCGAAGAATTCCGCGAACAAATCATGGCCGCACGCAGCACCGTCATCGATGCACGCCTCACCGTCCTCCTCCAACGCCTCGACCAGATCATCGCCGCACACGACTTCCCACAAGCACTCTCAGACGCCCTGAAAATCATGCGGATCTACCCCGACCAGGTCCGCGTCCAAAACCTCGACCAGATCGTCAACCAAGCCCAGGAAACCTACAAACACCAGATCGAACGCGACTTCCTCGCCGCCGCTCAGAAAGACGACGTCGACGGCGCTATCGCACTGCTCACAGAACTCGACGCCTTCCTCACCGAACGCGAAGCAGAACCCTTCCGCGAAGTCGCAAGAGGCGTCATCGGCAAAAAACGCGACAACCTCGGCGTACAATTCAAGATGGCCGTCCACGACAAGGAATGGCTCAAGTCCATCCGCGTCGGCGAACAAATCATCAAAGAATTCCCCAACACACGCATGGCCGAAGAAGTACGCGAACGCCTGGACCAACTCCGCGAACGCGCCGCCGGCCAACAAGCCGCCCAACAAGCCCGCTAACCCCATCTTCACCTGACACCACCACCCCAAAGCCGCAGGCTGCGAAGCTGCCGCGGATCTCCCCACGTTTCTCCCTCACCATCTCCCCCCTCCTAACGCCGCCCCTGAGCGCAGCGAAGATGCGGGTATCCCCCCACCACCAAAATACTGACCTTCCCCACGAAACGCCGCAACGTGTCGCGTCCCCCCTCCCCCGTTTAGCCCGGTCGCCCGCGACCGGCTCCCCTCCTCACATCATCAATCATAAATCAACAACCATAGGCCACCGAAGCTAAATCATAAATCCCCCTCCCCCACGAAACGCCGCGCCCCGGCACGCCTTTCCCTATTCCAAATCTGCGTCATCTGCGCAATCTGCGGACACCTCCCCCTCCCCTCTTCACATCAGCAATCATAAATCACAATTCATACCTCCCCCTCCCCACATCAGCACTCAGCAATCACACATCAGCACTCCCCCCCCACCCCCAACGCCGCCCCTGAGCGCAGCGAAGGGACGGGTATCCCCCCACCCCCGTTTACCTCAATCACTCACGCCCTGCCACGCCTTTCCCTATTCCAAATCTGCGTCATCTGCGCAATCTGCGGACACATCCCCTCCCCACATCAGCAATCATAAATCACAATTCATACCTCCCCTCCCCCTCCTCACCTCAGCACTCAGCAACCGCAACTCCGCA
Source organism: Planctomycetota bacterium (assembly GCA_024279275.1). GTDB lineage: Bacteria > Planctomycetota > Phycisphaerae > Phycisphaerales > Phycisphaeraceae > JAJRRS01. The sequence continues at coordinate 17,838 of JAJRRS010000128.1, forward strand.
AAGCGATATCTTCTCTCCACCGTGCAACTCCCTCCCACATCGCTACACTGTCCGCCATGCCCACAACCCACCAAGCCGTCTTGATACCCGGCGACGGCATCGGCCCCGCCGTCTCCGCCGCCGTTCTCAAAATACTCAAAGCCGCCGACGCTCCCGTCGCCTTCCACCAGCACCACGCCGGCATCGCCGCCCTTGCAGACTCCGGCGAAGTCCTACCCCAGTCCACCATCGACGCCGTCCGTGAGCACCACGTCGCACTCAAAGGCCCATGCACCACGCCCGTCGGCAAAGGCTTCTCCTCCGTCAACGTCCAACTACGCAAAAAACTCGACCTCTACGCCGCCATCCGACCCGTCCGCAGCCTCCCAGGCGTCCCCACCCGCTACACAGACGTAGACCTCGTCATCTTCCGTGAAAATACCGAAGGCCTCTACTCCGGCATCGAAAACGAAATCACCGACGGCGTCGTCACCAGCCTCAAAATCGCCACCCGAACCGCCTGCACTCGCATCGCTCAGCGGGCTTTCGAGTACGCCAAAAAACGTGACCGTAAAAAAGTCACCGTCTTCCACAAAGCCAACATCCTCAAACTCAGCGACGGCCTCTTCCTCGACTGCGTCGAAAAAGTACACGACGAACAGTTCCCCGACATCCCCTACGAAACCCAAATCATCGACGCCGGCTGCATGAAGCTCGTACAGGACCCCACCCAGTTCGACCTCCTACTAATGGAAAACCTCTACGGCGACGTCATCTCTGACCTCACCGCAGGACTCGTCGGCGGCCTCGGCGTCGTCCCCGGATCTAACATCGGAGAGACCGACGCCGTCTTCGAAGCAGTCCACGGCAGCGCACCAGACATCGCAGGCAAAGGCATCGCAAACCCCCTCGCCCTACTCATGTCCGCCGTCATGATGCTCAACCACCTCGCCGAATCACGCAAAGATGACCGCTGCCTCACCGCCGCCAACGCCATCAAAAATGCCTACAACAAAGCTCTTGAGGACAACCAAAAAACCGGCGACCTCGGCGGCAACCTCAACACCGACCAATTCGCCAACGCCGTCATCCAACGACTCACCTAACCCCCCCCAGTTTGCCCCTCCCCAACGCCGCCCCTGAGCGCAGCGAAGGGACGGGTATCCCCCACCCCTCCCCGTTTAGCCCGGTCGCCCGCGACCGGCTCTTCCACTCCCCCCTGCGACCGGCTCTAACCCTCTAAACCCGCGACAAACCCCCATCGCTGCCGCCGCAACCCCTGCCTCACCGGATTACCTTCGACATACTTCACACACTGCCCCACACGCTCAGACGTATCCAGATAAACAATCCACCCACCCATCGCCCAAGGTGTCGGCACCCGACCGTGACGATCAACACACCCCGCCAGCGGGCGAACACCCTCAGCACTCATCCGCCTTGTGCCTGCACTTTTTAACCGCTGCGATATCTCTTCCCCGTCGAGCCTGTGCCGAGCAACCACCATATGCACATGGTCCGGCATGATTGCACACGCATACACATTCAACCCTGTCTGCTCAATTACCTGCCCAAACCCACGCCCCACCGCCCGCGCCTGAACGCCCGTTAACCGTACCGGCGGGTACTTCAACACCCCTTGCATCTCGCGCCGTCGGCCACGGTCGTAATTTTGATGTGCCACCGATCGCGTCGTCTCAACCTTCGTCGCCATACCAAACCGTTGAAGATGTCTCGCCCAAACCCTCGTTGACCACGAACCCCGCGACTCATTGGGAAGCCAAAACCCATAGGTAGACCAGATGATATGGGAAGCGATAGCCATCAGGATTCCACCGTATCAAAGATACTGGTCGCGGGCGACCGGGCAAACACAAGACGACACTCCCTCCCCCCATTTAGCCCGGTCGCCGCCTCCCCCTCCCCGTTTAGCCCGGTCGCCCGCGACCGGCTCTTATCTTTCTCACCGCCGCCTGGGACACCCTTCCCTCACCTCAGCAATCAGCACTCACACATCAGACCTCACCCCCACCCTCCAACCGCCGCATCATCCCACCCATCTGCTCCTTGAACCGCTGATGCTCCGCAGGATCGGTTTCACGTTGATGGGTCAGACGCCGCGACCCGTCGGCCAGGTAGTTCATCCGATGGGCCGTGTCGATCAGACGCTGATAATTCCGCACGATCGCCTCCTCTGCCCACAGCCGCGCGAACGGCGGAGTGTTCACATCGTGCGCCAGTCGCACCAGCCGTTGGATCGACGCCAAAATCAACCGCTGAAACTCGCCAAGCAACTCATCACCCAACGCCAGGTCAGGCGTCAATGCGTGGTCCTTACGGATGGCCGACCGGTCACGGCGGACAGTCCGCACACTGATCTTCATCAACTCCGCAATCTCCGTCGTCGAGAACCCCTCATGCGTCAGGTGATCCACACAACGCTGCCTCGTTTCCATCGGCAACTCTTTCGGCGAAACCCGCCCCGCATGTATCTGCTGCACCAACGCCGTGACCGCCTCCCTGTCCGCCTCCGCCTTATCCCCAGCCCCTCCGGCCGAGGCGCATCGAGCCTCAACCTCCCCCACAACTTGTTCTGGATCGCCAGCCACAACAGAATCGGATGTCTGAAGCACTCGAAAAACCCCTTGAGAGGCGGTAACAACCGCGATTGACTGTACGGCTTATGTTAGGTATCATACCCAGCATGGCCCCCACGATCAACCCCAGGCTTCACACTCAAAACAAGCCTTTCTCAAACCCAGGGCGGACGGCCTACCCCCAGAACCCGGACATCGCACAACCCACGACCACCCAATCATTTACACCACTTATCACCTCACATGGGGGGAGGGGGCCGGACATGACCGCCCCACACAGTCCGACACAGGTTGCGTTATCCTTAACCCCAAGATCACAAACCCTTCAACGAGAAACGCAAACCATGCCACAAGTAATAGATTGGTCCATACCCGGCTCGGATGGCCGCACCATCCTCGGCAACACACACATGCCCGACGGCGGACATGAAAAAGCCATCGGCGTCATCCTCATCTGCCACGGCTTCAAGGGCTACAAAGACTACGGCTTCTTCCCACACATGGCACAAGCCGCCGCATCCGCCGGCCTCATCGCCCACCGCTTCAACTTCTCCCACTCCGGCATGACCAACAACACCGACACCTTCGAGCACCCCGACCTCTTCGAGCAGGACACCTGGCGCAAACAATCCAACGACCTCAAAGCTGTCATAGCCGCCGTCGAATCCGGCGAACTTCAAGGCCAACACAAACCACTCACCATCTTCGGCCACAGCCGAGGCGGACTCACCACCCTCCTAACGGCTGGTGATCAGGGTGCAAGCAAGCAACTCGCAGCCGTCATCACCGCCGCCTCACCCAGCGCTGCCAGCCGACTCGATCCCGATCAGATAGAAATGCTCAAGCGCCTCGGCCGATTGCCCTCCCCATCATCACGCACCGGACAAACACTCCACGTCGGACGCATCTGGCAAGACGAAATCGACGAAGACCCCACCTGGCACGACCCCTGCCAAGCCATCGCCGCCATCAACTGCCCCGTCTTGCTCATCCACGGCACCGACGACACCACCGTCCCTATCTCCGAAGCCCACGAACTACACCAAGCAAAACCTGATGCCAAACTAGAAATCATTCCGGGGGCAGGCCACACCTTCAACGCCCCCAACCCCCTGCCACTTAACCAGTCACCTCCCCCCGAAACCCAACAGATGATCGCCGCCGCTTGCGGCTTCGCAGTCGATTGTTGCAAAAGTAAAACGTAACCCCAAACCGGTTACCGCTTGATCGTCCCCAGATCAACCACCACCCCGCCGGGCTGATAATAGTCCACCCCCAACGTATCACGATCCAGAAACGTAAACACCACCGCACTCGCCCGCAGCCGCTCCACGAATCCCAGATCCCCCGCACCAGGCCCCGCATACGAAGCATTATTAAACTGCTGTGCATGGAAATGATAATGAGCAAGCCCCGTATACATCCGTCGGATCAGCGCGTCAGACGAATAAAACTTCAGATCATGCAAACGAATCTCCGGCGGATACGCCAATGCAACAACCCGTCCACCCTCACCAACCAACACCCCCCCATGCTCCGATGTCCTGTCAACCAAATCCCGATCCGCCTGCATGAACAACCCCGCCACCAACGCACGATCCGCCAACGCATCAAGCAAGAGTTCGATCGTCATCAGGTCAGCGAAACACAACGACTCAGCATGGTCCGCCAAGGATTCCGAGGGCAACCCCAACGCAGCCCCCACCTCGGTACGAACCGTCCCCTGCCCAGGACCAATCAACCCTGCAACACGCGACAACAGCATGCCCTTACTCAACCCCGGGTCCGAAATACCAGCCATCATGACCGTCGGCAGATGCCGCAGCTCAAGCCCCTCCCGCTGCTTGTCCGTCAACCGCCCAGCCGACCGCTGGGCACGCTCCCAATATGCCCCACCCGACTGGCTACGTACCTGCATCAACCAAAGCACCGCCTCGCGATTCACCGGCAAAACGCTCAACCAACGCGCCGCCTTAAGATCAAGAATCACCGGCTCCCGCGAATCCATCCCCAACAACAACCCCCGCGCCTGATCAGCACCCACCAGCCGATGCATCAAAACCCACGCATCCACTCGCGCCGCCGTCGTAACCGTTTCATCGTCACTGACGAACACCTCCCACACCGCCTGCTCAACCGTTACCCCCGGGTTCAGCGCCTCGATCGCCGCACGTTCCGGGGGAACCGGGGGAACCGGGGGAACCGGGGGAGCCGGGGGAGCCGGGGGAGCCGGGGGTTGATCGTCTGTGTAAAATCGCGATTGTTGTGCGTAGCTGCGCACCAGCGCCACCGTGAAACCCGGGTCGCCATGCTCCACCGCACGATCTATCAAGAGCTTTCGCACCGCCAAGAGATCAACCTCTCGAAGGTGTTCCCGCGCAGCAGCCCAAAACGCATCCTGATCGTATTCAATCAGCCGATCCATCGACCACAACCGCAACGCCGTCGGCTGAGCATCCGACCACAGCACACGGTACATCACCGCCACCGCACGCCGAGCATCGGGCAGGTCAGACAGATTGCCTAATTGCTTCGCCGCCGCCAGACGCCGGCCCGGGTCTCTATCACGATCGAGCATCACCGCCAGCGGATCGGCCACGGGCGTCGGCCCACAACCCGACAGGGAGGCTAACAATGCTATTGAAACCACCAACCACCCGACAACTTGCTTCATCACAGGCCTCAGCGTGTCATCATCCGGTAGTCCAGCCGAGGCAGCCCCAGCTCCGTCAACACCGCACGCGCCTGCTCCGCAGAATAGGTCGGCAGTTCCATCTGCTCTACACCGAGCAGCGCATCAAGCACCGAGCGATGCTTGCCAAGAACCGTGACATGCAGCGTGTCGTCAGTGGGCAGCCCCGCGAGCGTAGCCGCCTTCTTGATCGCATCATCGAGATAACCGATCTCATCGATCAGCTTGGCTTCCTTCGCCTCAGCAGCGGTAAAGATCTGCCCGGTCGCGATCTCGCGCACCTCGTCCTCGCTCAAAACCGACGCCCTGCCCTCAGCGACGATCTGGACAAACCGTTCGTGAGCACTATCCAAAAGCACCTGCACCACCTGCCGGTCTTCATCCGTCCACGACCGCGTGATGTCGTTAGCACGATCCTTGTTCGGCGAGCCGGTCGCGACCATCGTGATCGGTTCGATCCCGATCTTTTCAAGCAAACCCCCGACGGTGAACAACTGCCCCATCACACCGATGCTCCCGGTCACACAGGTCGGCTCAGCATAAATCTCATCCGCCATCGCAGAAACATAATAACCCCCGCTAGCCGCATACGAACCATAGCTCGCAATGATCTTGATATCCGGATGAGCTATACGGAACTCGCTGATGTAATGCCATATCCGATCCGATGCACCCACCGAACCACCGCCGGAATCCACCCGCAGCACAATCGCCGCCGGGGGATTGTCGTTAAGTGCCTTGATCGCCTGGCGGACATACACCGCTGTGTCATCGGTAATCACCCCCGTCACCGGCAGGATCACGACACGCTTCTCCGTCGTCCCCTCCTGAAACACCTGCTCGACCACCGGCCCAACCGACACGCTCTGCGAAAAAATAATCGCGAAGTAGATATTCATCACGATCGACGACACAAAAACCGTCGTGATCAGCGAGGTCATCACCTTGCTCGCCACACCACCCGACGCCTTTGGAGGCGGCCCGTAATACGCCGGGGGATATCCCTGCCCGCCCGGGGGCGGCGGCGGCGGTGGTGGTGCCGAAAACGACGGGTCGATCGGCGGTCGGCCCTGTGGCTGGGAACTTTGTTGCGAATCAGGCTGGTCGGGCATTAGAAAACCTCGGTCTTTATAGTTCGGAGCGGAAGGGCCATACGCATACCTAAATACGCCTGATCCCACTGTAAGATCGGCCATTTAGGCAGGCCAGCTATATAATCCAACGAAGCCGCAACCCTTACCCAAAATTGAATTTACAACATCATGGAGCCTCAGCGCCAAGGCGGCTATCATGCCCGGTATGACTAACCACCTGCATATTGACCCCTTCAGCGGGATCGCTGGAGATATGTTCCTCGCAGCCGCCATCGACCTGGGTGCCCCCCTGGATGAGATACTCAAGGCACTTAAACCCGTAAGCGTCGCCAAGCCCTACAAAGTCACCACCCAACGCGTCCAGCGCCACGGGATCGGCGCGGTCGATCTGAAAGTCCACATCGATCACAACGACACCCACGACCATCACCATCAAGAAGCCCACCACCATCACCACACCCATTACCGCGACATCATGGCGATGATCGACCAGATGGACACCACCGACCGGGCAAAAGACCGCGCCCGCCGGGTGACGACCAAGCTCGCCGAAGCAGAAGCCCAGGTCCACAGCATGCCCATCGATAAAGTCCACTTCCACGAGGTTGGCGCAGTCGATTCAATTATCGACATGCTCGGCTCAGCCGTCGCGTTGGAGTTGCTCGACGTGGACACCCTCTCATGCGGAACACTCCCGATCTCCCACGGCTTCGTGAAGTGCGACCACGGCATCATGCCCGTTCCCGCACCCGCAACCGCCTACCTCATGCGCGGCCTCCTCACCGCTGGCGTTGACCGCAAGGGCGAACTGGTCACACCCACCGGCGCAGCCATCGCAGCCGCCCTGTGTGAAACCTTCGGCCCACCCCCAGCCATGACCCTCCAAGGCGTCGGATACGGCGCAGGCGACCGTGAAGACCCAAAAATCCCTAACCTGTTAAGGCTCATGCTCGGCGAAGTCACCGCCCACCGGGGGGGCAGACAAACTCCTACATCGCAGCCGATACCAACCGCCCAGAACGCATGACGCCCCACCGCCCCGTGCCGTCCCACATGATCCACATGGAGTTAGCCACGCTGTGAAGTTGAGTTATGTCACCTGGGCTTTCACCGGGGCCATGTTGATTGGGTTGTGTGCCTTTCTCTACACGAAGGCAGACTCACCGACACAGCTAACCAACGCCCGTGGACTCGCGATGCAACGCCTCCCCGCCGAGCTTCCCAAGCTATCCACGCCGAGCAATCCAAACGACGATGCCGCGATCTATTACGAACAAGCGATCGATCTGTATGCCCAACAGCGCAACGCACGACCCAAGACACCCGAACACGACAAACTGCTCACGGGGATCTGCGAGTTGCTGGAGCTTGCCGCACAGGCCGGGCGTGTCCCTGATGGGTTCATGGATAGCCACATCCCCGTCAAGATCGGAGTCTACCCAGACTTTGACGACGCGCTCGAAGAAATATTTACACTCGCGATCTACCAGTCAGCTTATCGATATTCCCACAAAGACCCCGACGGTGCCCGCGACCTGGCACTGGCCGTCTGGGTGTTTGGCCAACGGATGTTCGAGCACAACGTCCGCCTCTACAACCGCAACACCGGCCTGGACATGATGGAGTCCGCAGGCTCACTGCTCTACGACATGTCCACCAACGACCCCACACTGGATACCGGGGCCTTACACGCATGGTCCCAAGCCATCGACCAAATCCGCCGCCACTGGCAACCAAAATTGGAAGCGATCATGGGTATCAACCCGCCGATCGGCGACCTTCTAAACATCGCACTAAACGACCAGGACCGAATGTTCCGCATCGAAGCAACCCTCCGCCTGGGAATCCACAAGCACAGCCCCGTCGGCCAAGGCAACCTCCGGGCAATTCAAGACACCATCCAGTCTGCCCTACAATCAGACGACCCCATACTGGCCGAAGCCGCCAAAGCCGCCGACGCCATGACACTGCAACAAAAACGTAAGCTCTACTAACCGGCACACGCTTCATGCAGCTACTGATCATCGCCATGATGTTGTGCCTCTTCGCCCACGACCAGGCACCGTCACTGATTTGGACCGACCTGCCCTGGCCTATCGTTCTGCTGGGCGTGTTGGTTCCCAAGCTGCTGGCCATATTTGCCTACGCGCTCGCCTGCCGATCGACACACCGGCAACTGATGTCCGGTGACGCTGCCAAACGCCTGCGTCGGCTTGAACGGATCAGCGGGATCTTCCGTATGACGGGGCTTGTCTTGTTGGTTTTAGACCTGCACCTCGGGCTACTGGTTCTAATCCGAAACCAGATCACAAACCTCTCAGGGATCCTGAATCCAATACTGATTGATGAGGCATTGGCCCTTTTCCCGACGCTGATGTTTCTGGGCCTTGGCTGGTGGGCGTATTACCCGATCGACCGTCGCCTCCGCGAAGCGTCCATGATGAAACGCTTCGATCAAGGCCTACCCGTCTACCCCATGTGGACGCGCTGGCAGTATGTCGTGTCGCAATTCCGCTACCAGGTCGCACTGATCCTCATACCGTTGCTTTGTATTTTCACATGGTCCGAAACTGTACACCTGGCTGTAACCCATAGCTGGTTGGGCATGACAACTCAGTCGGAATCCTGGTGGCTACTCAGCGGAAGCCTCACCATCTTCCTGCTCACCCCCCTGATGATCCGATTGATCTGGGACACCGTCCCCTTGCCCGACGGCGAGATCCGCCAACACCTCCTGGCCATGTGCAAGACCCACCGCGTCCGCGTGCAGGAACTACTCCTCTGGCGAACCTACGGCGGAATGATCAACGCAGCCGTCATGGGACTGATCGCCCCCCTGCGCTTCATCCTCATCACCGACGCCCTCCTCCAACAAATGCCCAAGCCTCACGTCGAGGCCGTCATGGCACACGAGCTGGCCCACGTTAAAAAACGCCACATGATCTCACTGGTCATCACCGCCATCGCACTGATGGTCATCGTCGAAACCGGTGCTGTACTCGTGCTGGCTAGCCACGGAATCCGATTCGAAGAGTCGGAACAATCATTGGTCATTACGATGGACAACGTACACACCACCTCAGCGGGGGTGGGAATACCGGGGGTATACAGCGGCGGGATAGATTCTTCACAGGCCCTTGTGTTTGCAACGATGGCGATGTCTGCCGCCGTGTGGGTGGTGGGGTTTGGCTGGGTATCCCGTCGAGCAGAACGGCAGGCGGACAGCTTCGCCGTCGCCCATATTGCACGGGAAAGAGGCGCAGACACCGTAGAACCCCAGGACGCCAACACTATGATCGGCGCACTACAACACATCGCCGAGCTGAACCACCTGCGTGTGGAGAAACACAGTTGGCGGCACGGCTCAATCCAATGGCGACAGGACTATCTAAAATCACTCACCGGCTCGCCCATCAACCGCCTCCCGATCGACAGTCTGATGCGCTGGGTCAACGCTTTGTCTGTGACGGCCGTGGTCGTGATCGGACTGGTACAATGGTGGGTATCGTAACCCAATCCCATACCTGGATACCAACATGCGATTCACAAAAATGCACGGCCTGGGCAACGACTACATCTACATCAATGGCTTTGATCCATCAGATGTCCCCGACGACCCAACAACACTCGCCAAACTAATCTCCGATCGCCACTTCGGCGTCGGCGGCGACGGCCTGATCCTCCTGCTACCCGCACAAGACGGCTCCGATGCGCACTGCCGCATGCGCATGTTCAATATCGACGGCTCCGAAGGCGAGATGTGCGGCAACGGCATACGCTGCGTCTGCAAACTCGCTCACGACAGCGGCGCCGTCACCGCCAACCCCATGAAAATACAAACCGGCAACGGCGTCCTCACACTGGATTACACACTCAACACGAACAACAAAGTCGATTCCGTCACCGTCGATATGGGTGAACCCAAACTGGACCCCGCACAAGTGCCCATCGACACCGCCGGCATGACCGCAACCGACCAGCCCCAGACCTTTAAGTTCACGATTGATGAAACTGGCGAACGATTCACCGGGACGTTCTGCTCCACCGGCAACCCCCACGTCACGATCTACGTCGATGGTGTCTCATCAATCAACCTCACCCAACTCGGCCCAAAACTGGAACGACACCCCTTGTTCCCAGCACGCATGAACGTCCACTTCGCTGAGGTGATTTCCAACAACGAAGTCAAAGTACGCCACTGGGAACGCGGCAGCGGCATCACCCTCGCCTGCGGCACCGGCGCCAGCGCGGTCTGTGTCGCCGGCGTATTAACTGGACGAAGCAGCCGAAAGATCACCGCACACCTGCCCGGCGGCGCGCTGACCCTTGAATGGAAAGAATCCGACAACCATCTCTACATGACCGGCCCCGCCACCGAAGTCTTCACCGGCGAATGGCCCGAACAGGCCGATTAAACGAACCCCTCATCACATCACAGCCGCAAGGCTACGCCTCGCATGTCTTCCCCCTGCAGCGCCATACTTGCCCAGAAACTTAAAAACAAGAAACTTAAAAATCACATCCCCAGCAACCGCTCGACAAAGTTGATGTCGATGTCGTTGCTGACGAAGTTCCCATTACGCACGAGGTCCGCATGCAGCGGGATCGTCGTCTTGATCGGGTCGATCTTAAACTCCCGCAGCGCACGCTTAAGTGTTGCGATCGCCTCGTCGCGCGTCGGCTGATGAACGATCAGCTTGGCGATCATCGAGTCATAGTTAGGCGGGATGCGGTAGCCAGAGTGGCAGTGGGTGTCGATACGTACCCCAGGCCCACCCGGCGCATCGAAGTGTTCAATAACCCCAGCGCAGGGCGTAAAGTTCTTCGCCGGATCCTCAGCATTAATACGCACCTCGATCGCGTGCCCCTTCTGCTTGATCTGCTTCTGCGTGTACGAGAGTTTTTCTCCCGCAGCGATGCGGATCTGCTCTTTGAGGATATCCACGCCGGTGACCATTTCGGTCACAGGATGCTCAACCTGAATGCGGGTGTTGACCTCCATGAGATAGAACGTCTTGTCCGCACTCATGAGAAACTCAACCGTCCCAGCCGAGTAATACCCTGCGGACTTGCACAGACGGACCGCTGCTTTGCAGAGCTTCTCACGCTCGTCCTTTGTGATCACCGGGCAGGGCGACTCCTCGATCAGCTTCTGCTTACGCCGTTGCATCGTGCAGTCGCGTTCATAGAGATGAATAAGGTTGCCGTGCTGGTCGCCGAGGATCTGAACCTCGACGTGACGTGCGTGCTCGATGAATTTTTCAAGATAGACCGTGCCGTCCCCGAATGCGGCTTCTGCCTCCTGACGCGCAGCCTTGATCCCCGATCGCAATGACATATCGTTGTGAGCCACGCGCATCCCACGCCCGCCCCCGCCCGCAGCCGCCTTGATGATGACCGGGTACCCGATCTCCTTGGCGATCTTGACCGCGTCGGCCTCGGCCTCGGGGTCGATCTTGCCCTTGGACCCCGGGCTGGTCGGCACCTTGTTCTTGATCGCCAACTGCTTGCACTGAACCTTATCACCCAACAGACGCATCGACTCCACACTCGGCCCAATGAATTCGATGTTGCACGACCGACACACCTCCGCAAAGTGCGCGTTCTCCGCCAAAAACCCGTAGCCGGGGTGGATCGCATCGACGTTAGCGACCTCGGCGGCAGCGATGATCCTCGCGATGTTCAGATACGACTCCGCAGGCGGTGGGGCACCGATGCAGATCGCCTGGTCCGCGATCTTCACGTGCTTGGAGTCTTTATCCGCAGTCGAATAAACAGCGACCGCCTCGATGCCAAGGTCGTGTGCTGCGCGGATGATCCGTACGGCGATCTCACCTCGATTTGCTATCAGAATGCGTGAAAACATGGTGTTGGGTCTGGGGTATAGGGTATAGGGTCTGGTCGGAAGGGAAACAAAAATCTGATCGGTATAAGGTCTTATCTGGTTAGACCCAAGACCCTAGCCCCCACTAATCCGGCTTGATCGCGTACAGCGGTTGGTCGAACTCCACTGCTTGTCCGTTCTCGACCAAAATCTTCGTGATCGTCCCGCTGGTCTCCGCCTTGATCTCGTTGAAGACCTTCATCGCCTCGATGATGCAGACAACCGTGTCCGCATCCACACGGTCGCCGACATTGGCGAAGGCCTTGGCGTCGGGGCTGGATGCCGTATAGAACGTGCCGACCATCGGGCTGTCAATCGTCTCGCCGTTGTCTTCTTCGGCGGGTGCTTGGGCCGCAGCCGCAGGGACTGCCGCAGCAACGGCTGGGACAACTCCGGGCACCGCAGCGGGAACAAGTTGAACCCCCGCCCCCCCGGCTCCCTGACTATTACGCCGAAGTTTCACCGGCCCGCCTTCTGCCTGAATATCCAACTCCGTCAGGTCATTATCGACCATGAGCTTAATGAGTTGCTTGAGTGTCTTAAGATCAACCATGGAAATTTCCTGTTTGCCCGTCGCTATTTCACACCGCTTACGTTGGCCGGTGGCCGGACCCTGTGACCACGCCCAATCGGCGTGGGGTATTGAACTTAGATAATCGCGGATTCAAGGCTCTTGGGCAAATTACTTAGCACCTTATGCCCCTTAGGCGTCACCAGCACGTCATCCTCGATCCGCACGCCCCCCACACCCGGCAGATAAATCCCCGGCTCCACCGTCACCACCTGACCAGCCTCCAACACCCCCGCAGCCTTGCTCGCCAGCACCGGCAACTCATGGATATCCAACCCAATCCCATGCCCAAGCGAATGCCCAAACCGATCCCCGTACCCAGCCTTTTCAATCACCCGCCGAGCGACCGCATCGATATCACTCTGCCGCTTGCCCGGCCCAATCGTATCGATCGCCGCCATCTGCGCATCCAAAACTATTTTATATATCTCCCGAATCTTCGGCTTCATCTTCCCCACCGCCACCACACGGGTCAGGTCCGAGCAATCCCCCCCCCACTTCGCGCCCCAGTCAATCAACACCGACCCCCCAGCCTTGATCTTCGTCTTCCCCGGCACAGCATGAGGCAAACTCGCATTCGCACCCGCCGCAATGATCGATGGGAAACTCACCCCATCGGCGCCCAGCGCACGCATCCGGTATTCCAGATACGCCGCGACTTCGTATTCACTCAGCCCCGGCTTAATAAACTCACACGTCTCACGGAACGCCTGCTGCTGAATCGAAATCGCCCTGCGGATCGCCTTGACTTCACCAACATCCTTAACAGCACGCTGCGCAAACATCCCATCATCAATGGCAAGGATCCGCCTCGCGCCCAGATGTTTCGCCAACACCTTGCGCAACAAAACCGTGACACACCCCGGCTGCACCGTGATCTTATCTAGCTTCAATCGCCGGGTCAGCGCCGCCAGCTCCTCCGCCAGGCTCTTGCTCCGCATAATCACCACCGCATGCGGCGCTTCTTTTTGTATCTGTTCCTCAAAGCGAAAATCGCTGAGGATATAAACCTTCGCCCCGCGCATCGGGATCAAAGCCCACGAGTCATCCCCGACAAACCCCGTGAGGTAGCGTATGTCGCACGGGTTAGTCACCAGCAACCCCGAAGCACCCGTCGGCCTCAAACGCTTGCGCATCACACGCACCCGCTCGCTTAGCCACAATGTAGGGGCCGCCTTCTTGACGGTTTTCTTCTTCGCCATCGTTAGTTTCCCTGATCGGTAGCCGAAACGGGCCGATGTTTACTTATACACTTTCGCGGGATCAAACACCTTCTTGGCCACCAGCTTCAACGTCCCATCCGCCTGAACCTCGCGGTAAAAGCACGAGTTGTACCCGACGTGGCAGCAAGGCCCATGCGATTTGCACTTGAGCAACACCAGGTCCTGATCGCAGTCAACCCGCACCTCGACGACTTCCTGAACGTGGCCGGAGCTTTCCCCCTTGATCCACATCTTGTCGCGCGACCGGGAATAGAAGGTCGCCTTCTTCACCTCGAGCGTCTGCTTCAGCGCCGCCTCGTTCATCCAGGCCATCATCAGGATTTCGCCCGAGTCGATATCCTGAACGATCGCGGGGACCAACCCCTTCTCGTCGAACTTGATGTCCAGCTTGTCGGTCGTTTCGCGTTGGGTGTCGCCCATATCAATAGCTCCTGCTCTCTGTATTTCGAGCCAAGCATTATAACAGTTAAGGCCGAACCGCGGCGAGTTGTGTCAGGGCCTGGGCGGGACGTCCAGATCCACAATCTCGTCCGGCTTCATCACACGCTTGAGTATCTCAAAGTCAAAATGAGCGTCCTTGATCCGTGTCCCCCGTGTCGTCAGCCCCTTGAGTTTCAGCGTCATCCGTGCCTCTTGCCCTAGCACATAAACTTCGACAACCCGGTGCATCACCGGCTCAGGCCCGTCCGCTTCATCTCTCCCGGTCTTGAGTTTGGAGGGCTTCGACAGCACACACTTCACCGCCGACTCACCCACAGCATTCAATAGATCAACCCGAACCGGCCTTGCCGTCACCGGATCAATCAGCATCCGCAATCCAAGCCCCGGCGGCTCCACAAGGTAGTACCCCGCCACACGCTCAACCTCCGGCGCCTCGGGAACAATCGCCGAATCAATCGGCACCAGCCCCAACACATACAACAAGTCACCCGGTTTCACCGGCAACGGAAAATCTTGTGGGTCCAACTCATCAAGATTCTCAAACCGGCCCACATAAGCAACCCGCTCATCTTGCAGATCAAACAGCCAGTAACGCTCCCCATCACCTCCAGCCCAGAACCCCCTGCCGAACTCCTGAATCTCCAACGCGATCTTGTCCGGGTTCACAAACATGAACCGCCCGTCCCCGTGCTCAGACTTCCGCTTGCCCTTCTCATCACGCCACACAAGATCAACCCGAGCCTCCGCCCAGACCCGCCTCAAAGATCGAGTCGTCTCGTTGTACCGCTCAATCAATTCGCTATAAGTCGGCAGCGGCTCCGCTGTCTCGATCGGCTTGGGCAGCAAAGTCTCTGGCACAATCGGCTGAACAGGTTTACACCCCGTACACCACATGGCCAACAACACACAAGCTATCACCGCCCCGCAACGCACCGCTAAAACTCCGCCTGAAGAATCTCGCCGAGCTGCTGCATCACCTGCTCCACCCGCGTCTCGTCGAGCTTAGGATCCAGCACCTCAAGCCTGACATCCGGGTGCCACTTCCCCAGCATCCCCTTGGCAAGGTCCAGCTTAGGCGTGAGCTTCCACCACGTCTGCTCCACCTGCTCGCCATCCACCTCGCCGATGCGTGTCTCATTCCCGTCGTAACGCAGCAGCTTCTTACGCATCAATATCAAGGCTAACACATACCGAAACGCCAACCGGTCCGGCTCCGTCGCATCCGCCAGCCGTTCCAAAAGGTTCATCAACATCGCATCATCGACGAACATCTTCTTTTTTTGGTTAGGCTCAGGAACCGTAGACTTCCAATACCCAAACAAGCCCTCCGGCCTAAACCCGCCCTCCCAAGCATCACTACTGATATCAATCCGACACATCCCAAGAGCCGTGAGCGCCGCGACCGCCTTATCCTTAGCCGACCCCCCGGATTTACCACCGGATTTACCGCCAGCCTTACCCCCCTCGGCTTTAAGTTCCTCCGCCGCGCTCGCCGTCTGCTCCTCGGTCAGCTCAACCAGCGCCGCAAAATAAGACTCACCCGGCACCAACTCCCGACCACTAGATGCACAAACCCCACTGGTCCGCGGTATCTCATAACTGGGTGTGTTAAATTGCGACATAGTTCTCTTACTAAAGACTAATGGCTAAAGGCTAACTTCTTCACTCCAGTTCGGACACGCCCAACTGCCGCGCCGCACCGATCGATGTCTGATCGATCAGCACCGCCAACGTCATCGGCCCAACGCCCCCAGGCACCGGCGTGATCATCGAACACTTCGGCGCACAGTCATCATAATCCACATCCCCGACGTTACCCTTGGGACTCGGATTAAACCCCGCATCAATCACGATCACGCCTTCCTTAAGCCAATCCGCCTTGACGAAGTCCGCAATACCCACCGCCGCAACCACGATGTCCGCCATGCGCGTGATGCTCGGCAAATCAACCGTCCGCGAATGGCAGATCGTCACCGTCGCATGCGAAGCCAGCAGCAGCATCGCCATCGGCTTACCCAGGATCACGCTCCGCCCAATCACCACCGCGTGCTTCCCCTTCACATCAATATCGTAAGCCTTCATCATCCGCATGATCCCCTCGGGTGTCGCCGAGCCGAATCCAGGCAGTGCGTAGGTCATCGTCCCGAAGCTGTGGAACGTCACGCCATCCACATCCTTCGCCCCCCCGATCGCCTCGAATACCGCCCGCTCATCAATCTGCTTGGGCATCGGGTGCTGCACGAGAATCCCATGCACACTCTTGTCGTTCGCCAGTTCCGTCACCTTCGCCACGACTTCTTCCGTGGTCGACGTGTCAGCCATATGAATCTTGATCGACTTCATCCCGTGCTTCACGCACAGCTTCCCCTTGCGATCCACATACTTCTCACTCGCCGGATCGCTCCCCACCAGCACCGTCGCCAGGCACGGCGTAACACCCGTCTTCTCAATAATACGCCTCACCCGCTTCTCGCAATCCGCGAGCAGGGCATCGGCGATGGGCTTACCTTTAATAACAACAGGGTTCGTCGTGGTGGTACTCATGGACGGATTATAGGGACTCATCCCCTCCCCGGCACATCCTCAGTTTGACCCCTCGACCCGGGATACCTCACCCCAACACGCGAGACTCTATCAGCCCATGCAATCCGTCCCATGTAAAGCCACTCTTATAAGATCAATTTTAATTTATAATTGATCTTGCCGAGTGGCTCTCATCCCAGCCTGCCAATTGATTCTAAATCCATCGTGATGCCTGACCCGTCATAGCAAAATTGTGGGTGATGGTGCGGCATAGCGGAGAGGTGTTTACAATCACAGGCTATGCAAGCAGTAATCCTATCCATCGGCGACGAGCTGATCCTCGGCCAGACCGTCGATACGAACTCCGCCTACCTCGCCGCTAAGCTCGCCGAGTCAGGCATCCCCACCCTCTACCACCACACACTCCCTGACGACCCCAAACTCATCACCGACGCCATCACACAAGCCTCCCAACGCGCCCAATGCATCCTGATCTCCGGCGGACTTGGCCCCACCAAAGACGACCTCACACGCCACGCTCTCGCCGACGCCATGGCCGTCGATCTACAAGAAGACCCCGCCAGCCTTGACATGATCGAAGCCTTCTTCGCCGAGCGCAAAATACCCATGTCAGACGCCAACCGCGTTCAAGCCATGCTCCCCGTCGGATCTACCATGATCCCAAACCACCACGGCACAGCGCCAGGCATCCACGCTACACTCAACAACGCCGACATCTTCGTCATGCCCGGCGTACCACAAGAAATGCGGGCGATGTATGACACCGCCATCCTCCCCGCACTACGACAACACGCAACCACCACTAAAACCATACTCACCACCAAAATCAACACCTTCGGCATGGGCGAATCAGCCGTCGGCAAGATCCTCGGCGACCTGATGACCCGCAACCAAAACCCAACCGTCGGCACCACCGTCAACAACGCCATCGTCTCCATACGCATCCGCAGCGAATCCAACAACCCAGACGACGCACGCGACCGACTGGAACAAACAGCCCAACAAGTCGAACAACGCCTCGCCCCCATCACCTTCGGTCGCGACGACCAGACCCTCGCCGCCACACTCGTCACCGCATTGCAAAACGCCAACCTCACACTCGCCACCGCCGAAAGCTGCACCGGCGGACTCATCAGCAAACTCATCACCGACGTCCCCGGCTCAAGCAACGTCTACGCAGGCGGCTGGATCACCTACACCAACGATCTAAAACAATCCCAACTCGACGTCCCCGCTGAATTAATCCAACAACACGGCGTAGTCAGCGCCCCCGTCGTCTGCGCCATGGCACGAGGCGCACTAAAACACACCCAAGCCGACCTCGCCATCTCTATCAGCGGCATCGCAGGCCCCACCGGCGGCACACCCCACAAACCCGTCGGCACCGTCTGGCTCGGACTCGCCCACAATGACGCTCTCAATAACACCCCACAATCAAAAGCCATCCAGATCCGCCTCCCCGGCGGCCGCCACGCCGTCCGAACCCGCGCCGCCCTGTCCGCCCTCCAATGGCTCCGCCTGCACCTCGCCAACCAACCACCTTCCCACATGACATGGGTCGTTAGCACTCACTCCGAACCATAAAAGATATACTTAGCCTGCCACACCGACCGATACCCGACACCCGAACCCCGATACCCGATCATGCCCCCCATCCCTCCCACAGGCCGAATCGACGTCCACAGCCACATGCTCCCGGGCATCGACGACGGCTGCGAAACCATCGAAGAATCCATCGCCAGCATCAACCTCTTAAAACAAGTTGGCTACACCGGCACCATCTGCACCCCCCACCTCTGGCCGGACATGTTCCCCGACAACACACCCGCCAACATCCAACGCTGGACCGATGAACTTGCAGCACAACTCGCCGACCGCGGAATCGACTACGCCCTCTGGACCGGCGGAGAACTGCGACTCGATGAAGATGTCATCGACTGGATGAAAACCCACGGCGTACCCACACTCGCCAACTCCCGCTACGTCCTCACCGACTTCTGGGAAGACAACTGGCCCAAGTACGTCGATCAGGCCTTCGATTGGCTCATCGCTCAAGGCTATCAACCCATCCTCGCACACCCCGAACGCATCGGCATCGCTAAACTCGACACCCTCATCGAACACCTCGACGCCATCACCGCACGCGGCGTCCTGCTGCAAGGAAACTTCCGCTGCATGACCGGCGAAGACGGCTACCTACAGGACCAACGCATCCGGCAATTCCTGACCGAAGATCGCTACTGGCTTCTCGCCATGGACATGCACCGCCCAGACGCACTCCCCTCACGCCTCGACGGCATGCAAATGGTCGTCACCGAGTTCGGCCAAAACATAGTCGACATCACCACCATCCAACGCCCCCGCACCATACTCGCAACACCCTAGCGGCGATCCGTCTTTACACCTTGACGTCTTCACTTCGCCCGCCTCTCACACCCGTGCGCTGGGTTCCATGCAACCTGTCAGGCAACGTGAAAGACAAGACCATTTCCACTCATTACCAGCACCTATCTTGCCTATTTACCAGGTAAACACCCGGCAAAATTCTTCAGAAAAACCATTGACGCACCCGCCTCCCTCCCAGACAATAATCCAGGCCTTTCTCTTCTTTTATGGAGTTCACTTATGCGACGTAACTTGAGGGCGGTGTGCGCGGTCGTTCTGGGGATCCTTTCAACTCAAGCAGCCACGATGGCTGCTACCTTTGACATCATCGGCCAAGACTTTGTTGGCGGCGTCCAGTTCATCAATGGCAGCCTCCGCCCGTCGATCGGCGAAGATGGCAAAGTCGTCTTCGCCGCATCAAAACTACCCGCCGGCGAACAATCCTTCTTCGTTGGCGATGGATCAAACCCCTTATCTTCCGCTACATACAGCCTGTCAGGTTACGACAACGTAGGCGTCGTGAAGATCGATTCCTCAGGCACCGTCTCATTCGTCGCCACACGCAACGCAACCCCCATGGACTTCCGCGGCGTCTACCGCACCGACACCTCAGGCTCCGCCTACTCAACCGTCTTCGAGGTTGAGAATGTCTTCGGCCCACCCCTGATGCCCGACCCCCAATCACGCCTCGCCGTCTCCGCCAACGGCACACTCGCATTCAGCAACATCGTCAACGGCGAAGGCGCACTCTACACCGCGCCACAAGCCGGCACCGCCACCGTCCTGCGTCAAGGCTCCGGCACGTTCTTTAATAACCTCCCCTTTGACGTCAATGACTCCGGCGCCGTCGCCATCCAGATGGAATACACCGACCCCAATAACGGCCTGTCACGCGGTATCCTCATCTTCGACACCCCCGGCGAAGGCCTCGCCACCATCGAAACCACCATCGAACGTGTCGGCGTCGGCAACCAACCCAAACTCGCAATCAATAACCTCGGCCAGGTCGCCTTCATCCTGGACTTCACCGCCACCATCAACTACTTCGACCCACCACTCCCAAACGGCGGCACACCCAACGGCTCACAAATAATCACGCCCGGCGTCTACATGTCCACCCCCTCCGCATTCGGCACCCCCTTCGCTTTTACCAAGATCGCCGACACCAGCGGGGCGTTTAACGCCTTCAACGAGATCCGTCTCAACGACGACGGCACTATCGTCTTGGAAGCCAGCGTTGAAATCTCACCCGGGAACTTCGAGACCGGCATCTACACAGGCGGTGACCCCATCGCCGACGAACTGGTCCGCACAGGCAAGACCATCAACATCAACGGTGAAGACAACTTCTTCTCCATCATCCGACTCGGCGACCTCAACAACCAGGACCAACTCACCTTCCAAACCAGCGACTTCCTCACCACCGACCAACGCGTCTGGCGAGTAAACAACGTCCCCGAACCCACATCAATGATGCTATTGCTCGCCGCCGCCACAACATACCTCTCACGCCGAAAGGCCTGACTACCAGGAAAACCACAATATAGATCGTATGCAAAGGCCTACAAAAGTAGCCCAACAATTATCTCAAGACCCCATCTCACCAATCCCGCTCCCGCTTGGTGCAAACACCACTCTCCCGCCGTGTCCACCGTTCGTGGGGAAGGTCACATCGCTCGACATTCCGAATCTGTGTAATCTGCGCAATCTGCGGACACGCCCCTCCCCCGCTTTCTCCGTGTCTCTGTGACTCCGTGCGCTCCGTGCCCCCGCCTTGGCCTCCTCACCTTTCTTGTCTCCCTCAACATCCTCCACACCTTCACAGCCCACCCCCTCCGACCGTCCCCGTGCGCACATCCCCGACGATTCTCCAATCAAAAATCCGCCACAACGCACATCCCCTTACCAACCCAGCCAACAAGACTTAACCCCACCGCACCGAACGCCTCGACCGCATCCATGCGCACAAACCTGACGCATTCACCATAGATAGAGGCGTATCCAATTTCTGGTTCGCCCCTGGAACCCGGATAACACATCCGGGGGCCGACAACCTCACGACGGCGATCGACAGCTACCCTGAGTATCCAAAGATTAAAAGGACCGGGACTCGCGGGCTGCCCTCACGCAACGCTGCACTCAAAAAGTGTATGCCGGTGACGGGACTTTGTAGCGGATCGCCCCGGCTAGATAGCGGATCAACAGCACACGGGCCTGGCCCGGTCCCAGCGATCCCCTGGCTGCCGCTACCGCCGGTGAATCGTGAGGCTTTAGATTGATGACCTGTGATGGATGATAGATGATGCGAGGAACAAGACTTAAACACAGAGAGTACAAAGCACACCAAGACACCGAGAAGATCAACACACCGCACGAAGCGCCGCGACTTGTCGCGTCCCCTTCTTATCTGTGTCATCTGCGCAATCTGCAGACACTCTCTTCTTCAGTCCTCTTCCGATCCCTTCGCGCCTTCGTGGCTATCCTACGCCCCCTCTGCGGTGAACCCTATGCCTCAACACCGCCACACAACCCAACCCCACCACCAGCCCCGCCGTCGGCTCAGGGACCACCACCAATGACGGCGCCCCCGCGTTCCAATTCCCAAGCACCGTGTTCAGATCCTCAATCCCCACAAAACCATCCGCACTCGGATCCCCAGCACTATAAAACCCAGGCAGAACAAATTGGTTCCAATGACTCAGAACAGTGTTGAGGTCATCGATCCCAACAAACCCGTCGGCATTAAGGTCGCCAATGATAACCGGACGGTCCGGATCGCCGGTCGCAACGACATCCACTTCGATGCCGAGATTTGTCCCAGTCGCAATCGTGTCAGGCGCGTCAAGCCATTCAAGCCAGACGCTCAGAGAATCATCGTTAGGACTCGTTGTGCCAGCAAGAAATCCCTGCACACCCAGCCGCATCCCATTCGTATTAGTCAGGTCAATACGGATCGTCGGGCTGTCGGCAAACCAGGTGGAACCAGGACTCTTAATCAATTCGATCCACCCCCCAACCTCATCAGCCGCAGAGAACAGATGGCTATTGCGTGCGGTCGCACTGGTGAGTTGCAGTGTCTGGATATCACCATTGACATCTTCATAACGGATCATGTCAGCATCGTAGACGCTGGAAGTCGAGAACATGCTCGACACCGTCATCATCCGAAAGCGATCGTTGCCGGTAAAGAATCCGGTAACAAGATTGATGTTCTGATCGGAGGTGAAGTCGACGGTCAACCCAACCGTGGTTTTGCCGACGATCGGATCGGGGAACGAGCGTGTGGTAGTCAGGCTGGCCTGTGTGCCAAAGTCCCCAACGATCTGGCTGGCATATCGCAAGGCCGAAGTAGCTGTGACATCCCCGCGTGTAACGGTAGGAATGAACTGCAACCCAGAGGTAGTGCGGAACGAAGCCGAGCCGACCACGCTGGTCCCCAGAGCCGCCCCGCTACCGTCGGGCTTCTGGTAGGTGTTCCGCAGGAAGGTGTTGGTGTGAAGATCAACAAAGACCAGCGGGAAACTCCCCGTGCCCGGCACCTGGTCGAACGCCTCAACGATCTTGTGGTTATGCCCACCAATCAGCGAGTTGTTAAAGAAGATCGGGACCGCCGGCTCAAGCACACCGCCATCGGCAGCACGCAACGCGAGTGTGCCGTCGTCGAAAATTACCTGATCGCTTGCGACCGCAGGCATAACGGCCATAAAGCAGATCGGCAACAGTTTCCACGCGGTCATCCGGCGACTCATTCTTCCCTCCTGTCACAACTCATAGTATTCACCATACCACCGACTCGGCAAGGATTTATACGCATAAATGTGCTATTTCAATATCACCACAACCCGATGCTCACCGTTTGGTGCCTCAGGCGGCGGGATGACAGCCCCATCGATCCGTTTGCCATCGACCGTAACCGACGCAACGGTAAGACCCGCCCCGTCGGGACGTGTAACCTCGATGTGATACACATTGCTACGGTAACGCCTGGTCATCTTAAACCCCGGCCAATGCGACGGGATGCACGGGTCGATCAGCAACCCCTCCCATGTCGGCCGAACACCCATGATCGATTCCATCAGCACCCGGTAAACCCATGCCGACGATCCCGTGTACCACGTCCAGCCACCACGCCCATACAGCGGCGAGTCCGGACCATCGACATTCGCAGCCATGACATAAGGCTCACACTGATACAACTTCGCGTCCATCCCCCGCTGCGGTGGCGACATCTTGCGGAACAAATTCCACGCCTTGTCAGGCCGCTTCAGTTGGCACTCCATCTGAATAGCCCAGGCGGCGGCATGAGTGTACAGCCCGCCGTTCTCGCGCGTGCCCGCAGCATAGCGTGTCAGATATCCGATACGCGGGTCGGGGTTCGTGTAAGCCGGTTGCAAAAGTACCGCGCCGTAGTCCCGGTAGAGTTTTGTCTCCAGCGATTCGAGTACCGCCTCTTTGCGATCGTCGGGAACGATGCCGCTGAGGATCGACCAGACCTGCGGGTTCAGGTGGATCTTGCCTTCATGTGCGGTGTCGCTACCAACAAGCGTACCGTCGTCGCAACTCGCGGCCCAGTACCATTGGCCGTCCCAACCATGAGTGTTTACCGCATCAGTGAGGCTCTTGATCTCCGCACGGTAATGTTCGACACGCTGCTGCTCTTGCGCGGGCAACTTGCCGTTTTTAATCGCACGTTCAATTGCGGGGCAGAACTCATTGAGGATCGCAACCAGGAACTGCGCCACCCAGACGCTCTCGCCCTTGCCTTCCCAACCGGTGACGGAAAACCCGTCATTCCAATCCCCGGTCCCGATCAACGGCAGCCCGCGTTCGCTGCGCTTAGAGAACGACCGTTCGATCGCCCGCGTGCAGTGTTCGTAAAGCGTGCCGGTGTGATCGGCATCAATCGCTTGATCGAGATAGGGCGCGGTCTCGTTGAAGATACCAAAGTCGGCTGTCTCTTTGAGGTAGTTGCAAGTTACAAATGGCAACCAGAGCAGGTCGTCGGAGAACTGCGACTCCATGCCGTCTTCCGTGATCGGGTGCCACCAGTGCTGGACGTGACCCGCCGAAAACTGATGCGCCGCGTGGAGCATGATCTGCGCCTTGGTTCGCGTGGGGTCCAGGTGCAGGAAGAGTTGACTGTCCTGCAATTGATCCCGGTAGCCAAACGCCCCCCCGGTCTGGTAGTACGCGGTCCGCCCCCAGATACGCGACGACAGCGACTGGTACTTCAGCCAGCGGTTGACCATGAGGTTCACACCGTCGTCAGGCGTGTCGGCTTGCGATGCATCCATCCAGCGCGACCAGAACTTTTCAACCTCACGCATGGCCTTATCGACCGCGTCGGGTTGTTGATACTGTTGGACACTCTGCTCAGCTTGTTCGCTGGAATCAGCAACGCCCAGCGTAAATATCATCGTCTGGGATTCACCCGGTGCAAGTTCGACTGGCACACGCAGACTCGCCACCGAGTCGTCCCATCGGCCGGTCGTCTTGGCGACATATCCTCCTTCGCGCAACGCCATAGGCGACGCGTTCGTGCCGTACTGCCCGATGAAAGCTTCTTTGTTGCCGGACGCCGCAGAAGCGGGAAGGTCCACACTGTGGAACGCGACCTTGTCCCAATCACGGTTCCAGTGCTGCCCCTTTTCGTTTTGGATATCCCACATCCGCTTGGTGGCGAAGACCGCGCGATGGTCGTCTGCGAGTTGGGTTTCAAGAAACGTCTTATGAAACTCCCGGTGAGTGTCGGGCGCGACGCCTAAACACCATTCGAGATAGGACCAGACCGACAAAATCCGTTTACGCTTGCCTTTGTTAGTTAGCGTGAGCCGCCAGATCTCAACCGATTCACCCGGCGGAACTGTCAACGTCATCTGTGTCTCGACGTCTTGGTTGACTGTCGTGAAAGTAGTGTACCCGATGCCGTGTCTGCATTCGTATGATTCGTAATCCTTGCAGACAGGCTTCCACGAGGGCGACCAGAACTCGCCGGTGTCTTCGTCGCGGATGTAGAGATATTTTCCACATGAGTCAGAAACCAGATCCTGGTCCCAGCGTGTAATGCGGTTAAGCCCCGCGTGTGTCTGCCACGAGTAACCGCCACCGATCTGTGAGACCACCAGGCCGTAGTCACCCGGGCAGATCACGTTGACCCAAGGCTTGGGCGTGTCCGGGCGCGTGATGACATACTCGCTGCCGTCGGCAGTGAAGTAGCCGTAGCCGTTGTCAAACAGCTTGCCTGACAGTGAGCTGGGGGAACCGGGGGAACCGGGGGAACCGGGGGCATTGACTTTCACGGGTTTGATAATAGGTCGGGTCACTCTAGTCACAACATACTCCAATCAATACAACAAACAAACTCCGGCGTGTGAAACGAATCACCCCTTGAGGCCGGACATGGAAATCCCCTCGATAAACGTCTTCTGAGCCAGAAAAAACAGGGCGATGACAGGTAACACCACCAGCGTGCTGGCCGCCATCAGGTAATGCCACTGCGTGCCGCCGCTCTTGCTCTGGAAGAACTGCAGGCCAAGCGCCAACGTAAAATCATTCTGGTCCGTCAGGTAAATCAGCGGCCCCAGGAAGTCGTTCCAGGTGCCCATGAATTGAAACAGCGCCACCACCGTGATCGCCGGGCGTGCCAACGGCAGGATGATCTGCCAGAAGATCCGTATCTCGCTGCACCCGTCGATCTTTGCGGATTCGGACAGGTCCTTGGGGATCGTCCGGAAGAACTGGCGCAACAGGAAGACGTTGAACGCGCCCGCAAAGAAAGTCGGGACCCACAACGGCTTGAGCGTGCCGATCCAACCAAGGTCACGGAACATCGTGAACAGCGGGACCATCACCACCGGGAACGGGATCATCATCGTCGCCATCACGACCAGGAAAACCTTGTCCCGCCCGGGCCATTCGATACGCGAGAACCCGTAGGCGACCAGCGTGCTGGAGCAGACCGTCCCTATCACCGTCAGCACGCAGAGGACGAGCGTGTTCTTAAGATAAGTCGGGAACATCTTCATCGCATCGATCGCCTTGGCGAAGTTGCCCCAACGAAGCGATATCTTTTCTTGCAAGTCTCCGACCGTGGCGGCCCGTTGTTCGACCTGCACATGCGCCAGTTCTGTTCGGTCGTCCCAAGGGATCAGCGATTTTGTCAGCAACCCCGGCAAGACGGTGAGCGTTTCGGTTTCGCCGAACGATGCTTCGGTGTCCTTGATCGTCTGGTCGTAGGTCTTGCGGAGATCGGTTTGATCGACGGATATCTTCGACATGTACCCCTCGGCATCGATCACGACGACATAAACTTGCCCGTCGTCTTCATGTCCGACGCCATTGCCAGCGATTCGTGCGGGACGCAGTCCGGCCTGAGTGTTCGCCTGCAAATGGTAATTCACCGTCACTGCCACGGGAGCGGTAGCGTCGGGATCAAAGTCAGAATCTACTGGCTTTACCGGAACCTGTTCACCGTCGATTTGCATTAACCATTGATACGCGATCTGCACGGTGATCGGCGTGTCGGGGCCGGCGTAGTTTTCATCATCCGGGGAAGGGAGTTTTTCTACCCCCACCGAGAGGCCTTTGCCGTCCACGATCATCAGTTGCTTGTACGCCAGCCAACGCGGGGGCGAACTCATCGCCTGGTCGATCGGCTTGAGCGCGGTGGACAGCATCCACAACAGCGGGATCGTGAAGATCGCCGCGCCGCCAAGCAGCACAACGTAAAGCATCAGCTTCCGCAGGCGGTTTGCCATCAGCTATCCCCCCCATAGTAGACGTGCTTGCGGGAGGCTGCGGTCGCGCCCCAAGTCATCAGGATGATAATGACAAACAGCACCCACGCCATCGCGCAGGCGTAGCCCATGTTAAGGTAAGAGAAGGCGTTCTGATACAGATTGACCGCGTAGAACAGGGCCGAGCGGTTGGGGCCGCTGCCGCCGAGCATCACGAACGGACGGACGAACTCCTGCAGCGCGCCGATGATCCCCATGATCAGGTTGAAGTAGATCGCTGGCGAGATCATCGGCACGGTGATGTGCATGAGCCTGACGGGTGCGGATGCGCCGTCGATCTGTGCCGATTCATACAGCGCCCGGGGCACGTCCTGCAACGCCGCCAGGAAGATCACGATCGTCCCGCCGACCTGCCAGACGCCGGACATCACCAGCGTCGGTTTGACCCACGCCTCATCGGTCAGCCAACCGGGGCCGGTGATACCGATTTTTGATAGCGCGTAATTCACCAAACTATAATC
The DNA here is from genome assembly GCA_024279275.1 of Planctomycetota bacterium. Taxonomy (GTDB): domain Bacteria; phylum Planctomycetota; class Phycisphaerae; order Phycisphaerales; family Phycisphaeraceae; genus JAJRRS01. Next base: position 45,505 of record JAJRRS010000128.1, read on the forward strand.
GCCGTTGAATAGCCATATCCAGATCATCGACACGCCCACCAACGGCACGATCGACGGCAGGTAGTAAGCGGTGCGGAAGATCGACCGACCTTTGACTTCCTGATTGAGCATCACCGCGATCAGCAGGGACAGGATCAAACCCAACGGGATCGAGAAGATCGCGAAGTAGAACGTGTTGTAGAGCGCCTTCCAGAAGACCGAATCGCCCACCATGTCCTGATAATTCAGCGTCCCGATAAAGGCGGGCTTGTTCAGCACGTCGTAGTCGCAGAACGAGTAATACAGCGATGTACACAGCGGGTAAAGCCCGAACACGGCGAAGCCGACGATCCACGGGCTGATGAAGCCCAGGCCTTTCACGAGGTTTTGACGTTCACCTTTGGTCATCACCCGCCCCACTCCGCCACACGCTCGTCCTTAACCATGTCCCACCGTCGAAGCACGCGATCGAGCCTGCGTTGGACTCGTTTCTGGACATCGCCAAGCGCCTCTTCGACGGTCGCGGAACCTGCGTGGATCCGATCGACCGCGGCCAGCATCTCGTCTTTGTATTCGTTCCAGATCGATAGACGGGGAACGATCACCGCGTTGGGGCTGTTCGCCAGGTCTATAAAGACTTGGATCGAGGGGTTGGGGTGGATGCTGACAAATGAATCGCTGACCTGCGTAAGCGGGCTGAACTTGCGTTGCCCCATGCACAGTTTTTCCATCGGGCTTTGTAAGTTGACATAGCGGATAAACTCGAACGCTTCGTCGGGGTGACTCGCGCCGCGGGGGATCACCAGAACGTCCGACTCGATAATGGCGACCGGTGCCGCCCCCTCTGGCAGCGCCGACGGGAATGCCGCCGCGCCCCAACGCATACCTGGAGCGAATTGATCGATGAAGTTAAACATCCACACGCCCTGTAACACCATCGCGACCTGTCCGCTAAGGAACGGGTCCTGCGGCGAGGCGGCGTTGCCGAACGAAGCGCCGAACGTGTCCAGATTACGTCGGCCGTACTTCTGAGAATAGCCCGCAAACCAGTTAAAGGCCTCGATGTTTTTATCGTTAGCCGCTGTGGCCTGACGCTCACCGTCCCACAACTCGCCACCGAACCAGTAGCCCCACAACTCAACAAACATGCCGGGCACTTTCGGGGAATGCCCAAGCTGGATGATCTTAAAATCCTTGGCGTCCCGCTCCGCATCCGTCAATTCAGGGAATCGCAAGCGGACGTTTTCACCATCGCGCTTCAACTCGACGATCGTAAGTTGCTCGGCCATCGCATCGAGTTCGGCGATCGTGGTCGGCGGTTTGTCAGGATCCAGACCGGCCTCCTCAAATAGTCGCTTGTTCCAGTGCAATGCGACCGACGCTGGCGTTGTGGGCAGCGCCCAGGAGAATCCCCGGTGCCGACAACACGCCCAGATCGCCGGGATGTAGTCCGCCTCCGTGATCCCCGCGTCACGCAGGTAATCATCCAACGGCGTGAGCGCTCCCTTCTCGGCAAACACCGGGACCGTATGCGTCCAGACTCCCGCCACGTCCGGCGGGTTGCCGCCCGCCGTAGACAGCAGCAGTTTTTGATCCACATCGCTGACCGACAGCATCTTCACGAAGATACGGTCCTGCGACGCGTTGAAGTCGTCCACCACCGCACGCATCGCCTCGGCCTCGAAGCCGGTCCACTTCTCCCAGTACCGCACGATCACCCGTCCGTCCGGTGTATGAGTCGGCTCGTCGTTACCGCAACCCTGCAAACCGATCAGTAGCACCGCTAACAATCCAAACGTCAACACGCTTCCACACAGACACACCCACCGCCCCGCGCCGCTGCGGCATCGGGCGTCATGTCTCTGGCTAAATGTCTCACGGTCGAGATCGTCCACGCTGATTACTCCAACACCAGTTCGCCGAGCTGGATACGCCCGGCTTGTTCCTTGAATCGCCAGTTGAGCTTCATCGACGAATCGCCTTGTGCGCTCACACTCTTAACAGCGACCGATGCCTGCATCTTCAAGCCCGACTTGGGGGTAACGCTCAACACACGCCAGGGGATCGCCGCCTTGACCTCGTAGCCGTCGTCGGTCTGCGTGACGGTTTGCTCGATCTGGTCTTGACGTCCGCCGAACCATTCCCCGACCTTGTCAGTCACAGCAAAGCCGAACTGAAAATCCTTATCGCTGCCCCAGACCAGCCCGTCGTTCTGTGGGTCGATGTACAATTCGACGCAGTCCTGTTCGTAAAGCTGGTCGGCGTCCAAAGTATTCACAACCTCGCCATCGGTAACGCGCACAACTATATATAGCGCCTGATCGTCCCAAGCGAACGCAAAGCTCGCTGAGACCTCGTTATCTTTACGGGGTTGCCCTTTCTCCAGACAATCCTCGGCGGTCACGGCGTGCCAGTCGGCCTGCTCCCAGCCGTGCGACAGCGGACGCGCCTTCGCGGTACGGTTGCCCTTGTTCCAACTGGCGCTGAGCATCTCCGAGGGGATCGACTCCAGGCCGTAGACCGACGTGCTTTCATCTTTCACTTCACCCTCGGGGCGGAACCCGCCCAGGTCCATCGCCTGTTGGATTTCCGGGTTGGCCATGAAGTGTTTCCACACGAACCCGCTGCGGTAGTTTTCGATCATCATCAGCGTGATGCCGACATCGATACCGATCACGTGGTCAGCGGTGTAGCCGGTCTGTGGGTTGAAGGCATCGACGAATCCATAATGCTTCCAGACCCGGTCGCCGTAGGTTTTTTTCATGTGGCGAAGTGTGCGGATGCATTCGTCCGGCAAAAACGGGATCGACCCGGCGGCGGCACAGGGGACGACGGTGCCATCGATGTTGCCGGTGGCGGGTGGTCCACCCCATGCGGTGTACCCCCCGGCGTAGTCCGACGCGGTGATGCCCCAGAGGTCTTGACTGAAATGCGGAAAACGTTTGGCGAGTTTGATGCACATCTGCCGGTGTGCGCGTGTGGCGAGTACGGAGTTTCGGAAGTAGTTAGCGACGTCATCCCGCTTGCCACGGTAGTCGACGAAGGCATGTGAGAACTGGTGTGTGAATAGTGGCGGGCAGGCCATGTAGGTGAGGCCGTCGTAGGTGATGACGGGTTCGCGTTTCCAACTATTCCAGACTTCGGGGGGTAGCGGGTGTGTGCTGGATCCCAGGCCCATCAGATAGATCATGGTGTGTTCACTGTAGCCGTCCCAGGTCGCGTTGAGAAATCCGTTCTCGGGATTCCAACCCATCGACAGGGTTTTGCCGTTGTTGAGCATCCAGGGCCAGTCGACTCGCTCGTATATTTTTGTTGCAAGCTCTTCGACTTCCGTGCCTTTGTAATACTGCCGGGCGGTCAACACACCGGCCATGAGCAGCCCGGTATCGATGGAGGAAAGCTCGCAGTCCCATACACGTTCGCCGGTCTTGTTGTTAACGAAGTGATAATAAAACCCGTGTTCGTGGGGCATTTTCTCCCAGATAAACTTGAGCGTGGTCAGGACACGTTGGTAGGCTTGGTCGTGCTCGACCCAACCTCGTTCATCGGCGACACAGACTGCGGCGAGTCCGAAGCCGGTCGAGGCGATGCTGGCCTCGGAATACTTGCCGCTACCGTCGGCTAAGGCGCGGTCGGCGATCAAGCCCGTGGTAGGCTCGGCCTGCTCCCAGAAGAACATGAAGCAGCGGCGTTCAAGCTCATCCAGAAAAGCATCATCGTCCTCGCCATCGACACGGGCTGACTCAGCAACCGGCACCGGTGCCGATGCAAATGCCTGGAACCCTACAAACAGGATGCTCAACATACAGATAGCGCTGATCGTTTTAATAGACATAGCTCCTCAAATTCCCGCCGGCACAGACAACGGGTTAAAATCTTCGGGTGGCCATACTCGGATCGTGAGCCTCGGCCCTAAATTACATCTGCGATTCGTCCCCGGCCTCCCACAGGCTCAACGGCGGCGCGTATGAATGATCCGCATCCGTCGTGTCGCCCCCAGACATGGCGTGCATCATATCCATCGACATGAACGCCGATCGTGATCCCTGCTGCCAACTCGCGATACCCGATCGCTGCGTCGCAGTTAACGAACGCCCCACAGTTGCATCTGTTGGTTCTTTCAAGGATCGCGATCGCGAATTTCTGTCGGTCACCACCACTTCCGTAGCAGCCGCGGAAACGGGTTCCGACGTGCTCAGCACCGACGTAACGGTGGCTGATTCACTCAAGGCTTCCGCGGTCGGCGGGGTACTCGCGTTCCAGTTGCCTAACACCGTGTTCAGGTCATCTATACCCACAAACCCGTCGCCGCTAGGATCGCCTGCAAACCAATCACCCGGTGCGACCGCCTGGTTCCAGTTACCCAGCACGGTGTTGAGATCATCAATGCCTACGAAGCCGTCCTTGTTCAGGTCGCCGTTGAGCAGTTCATCGGGGAACACCAGGTCCAGCGCCGCTTGGACTTCGGGCAGGTCATTCAGAAAGCGGCTGTCGTCGTAGAGGTAATCCATGTATGCCATGGTCGCCAGCGAGGTGTTCCAGAGGTCGTTGTTGGCGGGGTAACTGGTGGGTTCAGCGGCTCCGGTCGCCCAGATCGCCGAGTCACTTAGACCAAACGGGCCGTGGAGGTTGTGTTGCAGACTGTTGCGGAGCGCCGCCTCGGCAAACTGCGGCTCACCCAGGAAGCTAAACGCCACCGACCAGGGCATGAAGACGTCAGGCTCGCCGAAGTTGTTGTAAGCGCTGAACTGCTGATACTGCGACCCGCTTGATCCTGCATCCGGCTGGAGGAACAGGCCACGCCCGTTCTGCTCGAAATAATCGTGTACGTCTTTCTGATATTTCACGGCGTTGTCGAACGGGTTGGTGCTCTGGAACCCGTTGGGGAAGTTATCCGTGCCGCGGTCGTTGGTATCTACATAAAGGTCAAATAACCACTGCACGAACGGCGGGCGGAACTGGGTGAATGTGTGGTTGAACTGTGTGTTCGCCGGGTCGACCAGGAAACTGGCTGCCCGAACGGTCCCGGAGTGAAAGTTCGTGGTGATATCGACGTGGTTGACCTGCGCCAGGTGCGCCGCCAAAGAGATGGTCCATATTTCTCCGCCGTAGCCGTTGTACCCCGCGTTGATAAACGAGTCGGTGTCGTGGTTGTAGGCGAACGACCAGCCGCCGCCGGGCAGTTGGAACGAGGCGAAGTCGAAACGGTCGAGCAGCGTCTCGATGCTGGTGTTTAAGTTTGCATCGATGCCCGCCTGCGATTTGTAGCCGTACAACGCCAGGAACATGAATGCGCCGTCGATGACGGATTCTTCGGGATTCGTCGGGGTAAAGGTCACGCGATCCATGTATCGGGCGGGCAGGAATCCCCCGCCCATTGCGGCTTGGTTGTCCATCCCGGTGTTCATGGTCACGACCATCTGTGTGAGCAAGGCATCCGCCTGGACCCGTGTAACCCAACCGCGTTCGATCGCTCCGGGGAGCAGCTTGATCAGGGACGATGTGGTGTTCATCGCCATAACCCGGCCACTCTGGGCATTGGTTTCCAGCGCGCCGGTCGCCGGATCGGCTGCGCCAAAGAGGCTGCGGAACTGGCGTTCGGCTAAACGTTCGATGAGGTCGTTGATCGGGGCGGTGGCGGGGTCCAGTACACCGCCGGGTTCGACGAAGACCATGTCGTCGAGGATAACCTGGCCGTTGACCGCGGAGCCTTGATTGGCTTCGACCAGCAGCGCGAATTGTCTGGCACGGGTAAAGTCCGGGTTGCCCGCGATCACCCAGCCGGGTGCCGCCAGGTCCAATGGCACGACAATCTCGGTCCATTGATCTGCCGCAGCGATCACATAGTTCTGGCTCGCCCGGTGTGAGTTGCTGTCGCGGTAGTCTTTGACCTCGAAGCGGAGTGTGAAGCTCGACCCGGTCTGGTTCCGCAGGAAGAACCGGACCTCGTTAAAAGCTGTGATGTCGCGTGTGTCGGTGTAGAGGTTGCTGGGTTCTGTGCCGCCCAGCGTGGTAATGACAAAACCGAACCCACCCTGCGTGACGTTGACGTTCATCTTTACCGCGCCGTTGCCGGTGCGGACCAGTGCCGGGTCGTTGGTGTGAGACACCGTTGCGTTGAACGCAAGATTCGTGACCCCGCCGAAGCGGTTCAGCAGGTTGTTGCCGCCGGAGACGGTTTCGCCATCCAGTAGCGGAATCTGGCTGATGTCCTGAGACAGTGTCAGCGAGGCCAATTCTTCCGGGGCAAAGACACTGGCCGGTTGGGCACTAAGCAATATCCTCGGTTCCAGAGGTTCCAGTAAGTGTTGCGAGTGAGCCGGCATACACGGGCACCTTTCCCTTGCCAATCATTCAGACGGGTCATGCCAACGAGGATTGGAATCCCGGGCATGAAACACATCATACCTGCGTGGTGATCGGTCCGGTCCGGGCACTGGCGTCTGGATCAGGGTTGAGATGTTTGACCAACCTTGTCGGGATTCCCCCACCGGTACCAGACATCATTGCCCACGGGGTCTTTGCGGGCGGTCAACGGATCGCGGTATTCCTTACGGTCCATGTGTTCGGAGTGACCGTCAAGAAAACTCAGGTTCTCACCGTTCCCATGCCGGGCTATATCCGGGTTCAGTATGGACCCGTCTTCATTGGTCGATCCCCAGTCTATGTCGATGGCGACCACCGTCCAGGTTGTGTAGGGCAACTGTCCGATGGGCCGGTCGATCACGCCGTCGGGCGGAGTGTTCAGTGCCTGTGTGGTCCCGATGTTGTCGTTGAGTTTATAGTCGGTGTACTTGGGGATATTGTTCCAAAGCAGTTCGGTGGGGAACTTGGGCTTAAACTTGGATTCGTAACGACCGTTGCCGAAGAAGTTCGGCGCCTGCCAGTTCCAGAGCTGGCCGCTGCTGGAGGTCGCTTCTGCGGAGGGGCATAGAAATATCTGGTCGCCGCCCAGATACGAGTTCAGCAGGTAGACCTGGTCTCCCTGACGATTGAAACTTGGGATCAGGGGCAGGTAGTCATCAAAATCGTTCGCGTAATACTGAGCGGCCAGCGCGATCTGCCTGACATTGGACAGGCACTTGGAGGTCTGCGCAGAACGGCGTGCGGCACCTAATGCCGGGAGCAGGATCCCCACCAGTAGCGCGATGATGGAGATCACCACCAGCAGCTCGATCAGTGTGAACCCGGTGGCTCGGCCTGTCCTGGTGTTTGGGGTAAGTTCGCGGGTCATAGCTGTGGACTCCTCACCCCAACGGTTTGGGGGGGCGGTGTGTTTGGTTTCAATGCTTCGATCAGCAAAGCAAGTATCAAGCAGGTTTCACAAGGCCTTGTAAGCGGAGGGGCCCGAGTTAACGGCCCCCTCCGGGAGAGTGCGATCCAATCAGCGTTTACGACGCAGCATCGCCAAGCCACCAAGGCCCATCAGGCCGAGGCTGGCCGGCTCGGGCGTGATGACGACGTTGTTGAACGTCGTGGTCACCTGGCTGGTGGTCGTGGGGGCACTGGGGATGTTCTGGGCGTACATCCCAACGGAGTGTGCCACCGGTCCGCCCTCGGTGTTGGACCAGTTCAGCGGGCCGCTTGTTTCCAAACCGGCACCGCGATCGATGAGGTATTCGACCGTACCCGGTGAGCCGAAGACCCCGCTGGATTGGTAAACCATCTTCATGAAGATCGTGCTGCCGGGGACGTAGCCGTTGGCGGCACCCGCTGCGGCAAAACTGAAGAACGGGGCACCACCGCCGAAGGCGACGATCTCGCCGTTGTCCTTAATCAGGAACAGCGCGTCGCCTGTCACGGGGGCGTTCAGGCGCAGCCCCGCCTCGGCGGACGCGTCGGTGAGGCTGAGTGTCACGTCGGCTTCGATCGAGAAATCCTCAAGCAGATCAAAACTCTGGTCCGACGCGCCGCCGTCACTGGACGCTACCGCGTCGTGACGGTTTGCCCAGCCTCCGGTCCCGAACGGGCCTTCGCTAAACTGAACCGAACTGAGGTTGTCGGTCGTGGTCACCAGCGTACTGCTGGGGAAGTCGTTGAACACGCGCTCATTGATCTTCAGCGAAGTCGCGGCGGACGCCGACTGCGTGATTGCTAAACCAATGATTGCTGTTCCTGCCAGTTTCATCATGTTCATACTTCTCATTTCTCCGTCTCCTGTCTGTTAAATAAGGACTTGAAACTATGGGCGATACGTCGCCCTTGTGATTGATTTTCGTGGGCCGTCGATCGGTCCGGCCCGGCTCGCGGCGGCAACCAAACGGTAGCCCGGTTTATCGGCGCCGGCGTAGCATGGCCACACCACCCAGACTCAGCAGTGCGAGCGTGGTCGGTTCGGGCACGGCTCCGGAAGCGGGGGGTGTGCCCGCGTTCCAGTTGCCCAAGACCGTGTTGAGGTCGTCGATCCCGACAAACCCGTCACCCGAGGGATCGGCAGCCGGGTCGGCGGGGGGCACGTTCTGGTTCCAGTTACCCAGGACGATGTTCAGGTCGGCGATACCCACAAACCCGTCGCCGTCCAGGTCGCCTAGAAGCGGTGGCGATAGCTGACCGATGCTGATATTGCTGAAGGTGGTGACCACGGCATCGGTGGAGATGTTGACGGCGTTGATGGCGTTCTGTGCGTAGACGCCGACTTCCGATCCATCGATCACGCCGTTCTCGGTGTTGAAAATCTCAAGCGGGCCTGTGGAGATGCCATCGACCAGATATTCCATGGTCGCTGGCATGACACCGCCCGCGCCGTCGCCGGGTGTGTAGACCATCTTCATGTTGACGGTCGTGCCCGGCGTGTAAGGCGTGCCGCCGAAGTTTCCGATGTTGGTGCTGGCGAACGGCAGGAACGAGCCGAACGCAGCGATCTCGCCGTCGGAAGTAATGATGAACAACCCCTCACCACCGACCTTGGTGTCGATGCGTATCCCGGCTTCCTTGCGGGGGCTGGTGAACAAAGGATCAAGATTTACATCCACACTCAACTCCCAGCCTTCACTGTTCTGGAAAGCGTACCGGGTGGAACCGCTGTCCGAACTGAACCACGCCTGGTGCTGGTTCGCGAAGGGGTTTGGGATATTGATCAGGTCCGGGGGATCAAAGCTCGACTCATCGAACTGCAATATCGTGGGGTAATTGTTTGTCGTCACCAGCGTGCTGTTGGGGAAGTCATTAAAGTTCCTCTCTACAACTACAAAGCTGTTGATGTCCGTGACCGCGGCCCTAGCCGAGTTGGTCAAGGCCGAGCCTGTCAAGGCCATCGCGACCACGGCTGAGCAGGCCGCCGCAGATTGACTACTGTTCATGATCCCATTCCTCCAAGTTAGTAAAGCCGAACTGATCGGTACGAACAATTAATAAGAAAATCCATCTATCCAGGTCCGCGATACACATCGCGTCACCCGTGTAAGCCCTTACACTCTTGCTGGCAAAAACAATTGCCTCCGACTCATCCTCAAAATCAATCGCCGGCACGACTCGTGCGGGCGTGTAAAACGTTAAGATTTCTTCTCCACACCACATGAACGCCGAACGACCAGGTCGGTTGCCAGCACCTGCTCGAGTTGTGTCCGTCCGCCTGTAACCAGATTGATCGCCGCTTGGGACGCGACCCGGCCCATCTCACGCATCGGCGAACGCACGGTGGTCAAGCCCAGGTAACGCGCCGCCTGAACGTCGTCGAACCCGACCAGAGCCATGTCGTCTGGCACGCTCAGCCCACGCTCGCGCATCGCTTCCATTACGCCCATCGCCATCGGGTCGTTGAGCGCAAACATCGCGTCGGGAAGCGGCTTGCCCGAGTCAAGCCAATTGTTCATCAGCTCATAACCGCTTTCCCATAAAAAATTGCCCGGCCAGACCAGGTCTTTATTCAGCTTGTATCCGGCGTGCTTCGCGGCACGCTGGCATCCGTCGAAGCGTTGCTCGGCATCAATCGTCCCGTCCGGGCCTTTCAAGATTGCGATACGCTTGTAGCCCAGCCCCAGCAGGTGCGACATCGCCGCGCCGGCACCGGAAATATTATCGATCATCACCGACGCGACCCGCGCGCCTTTCACCGGGCGATCGATCAAGACGATCGGCAACTCACGCTGCGAAGCCTGGCGTACGAACTGGTCTGACATCCCCAGGCTCATGAGGATCAGCGCATCAACGCGGCCCGCCTGGAGGTACTCGGCGATCCGGCCGTGCTCATCGTCTTTACCTTGAGAAAACGCGACCATCAGGTGATAGTCCCGGCTGACCGCGTATTCGTTGATGCCCTTGAGCACCTCACTGAAGAAGCCCGAATCGATCCCGGGGAAGACCACGCCGATGGTGTCGGTTTTCTGCCGGGCCAAGGCGCGGGCGGAATGGTTTCGCATGTAACCCAATTTCTCGATGGCTTTGAGAACACGACCCCGTGTGGCCGGGCTGACCTTGGGTGATTGATTGATGACTCGGGACACGGTCGCGGTGGAGACTCCGCTTTGACGGGAGACATCCAGAACGGTGACCGGACGGGCAAAATCGCCCGTGCCATCCCGAAGAATGGTATCGCTTACATCAGGCATGTAATCGTTTACATTCATGGGCGTATCTTACCGCATCTCGTGGGGGTGTCAAGCCTATTTGTAACACTTGGAACGATTATTTGAGGGATTTTTTCCAAAGCCAGCCACCTTGTCAAGATGAGAGGAATCTGCAATCAACACCCGAATCGCCTATGTAACCCATTTATGTTTAGATGATTACGTGGGTCGCAACCGGCCATCACTCAAACCAAAAGTCACCGACCACGTCGTGGACGGCCTCGAAGGCACATCCCCATCGCCGCACCAAACAAGGTCAATCCGGCGGGTTCGGGGATCAAGCTCGATGGCTGGACCGGCGGTGGTGATCCCGCGTTCCAATTGCCCAGGATCTCGTTGAGGTCATCGATGCCGACAAACCCATCGCCGGAGGGGTCGCCCTTGCGATGCAGGCCGAACACGACCGACTGGTTCCAGTTGCTAAGGACAATATTAAGGTCGGTGATGCCGACGAAGCCATCACCGTCCAGGTCGCCGGGGAGGTAGGTTTCCATCGCTAATAGAACCTGATTCGGCGCGACATCGAAGAACTGTTGGACGATGCCGCTGGGCCAGTAGATTGTGATGTTGTCGATGTTGCCAACGAGTGCGCCCAGGCCGAAGTGTGCGGTCATCTGGTTTTGGCTGAGGTAGTTGGTGCCGCCATCGATCTCGCGTAGCTGTTCGTCGCCGGTGACGGTGCTGTCGGGGTCGATGATAATTCGTGCGCCGATGCCGTCGCGGTTGGACTCGGTGCCTTGTGTTTTCACACGGAGCCAGGCGTTGCCGTTGGCGGAATCGTTTCGGTAGAAGACCGGTGCCCCGCCGTGGTTGATGACGAGTGTGTCCAGGTCGCCATCGTTGTCGTAATCGAGTGTGAGCAGGCCACGACCTTGCGCGGTGTCGGTGATGCCCTGGGCGGTGGTGACGTCGGAGAATGTGCCGTCGCCGTTGTTGCGCCAGAGTGTGGTGGGGTCTGCATCGAAGACGCCGGGGAAGCCGTTGGTGGCCATGAGATCGAGGTTGCCGTCGTTGTCGTAGTCAAGCCAGGTGGTGCCCCACCACCAGCCGGAGGGCTGAATACCTGCATCAAACGTCTGCTCTGAGAAGACACGGTTGCCGTCGTTGCGGTAGAGTTTGTTGCCAAATTCGGTGGTCGGGCTGGGGGTTCCGTTGAGGATGGCTGTGACATACCAGTCCAGATCGCCGTCGCCGTCGAAGTCGCCGATGGTGGATCCCATGCCGGCGCGGTCGGTCCCGACATTGGCGGCGGCTGTGCCGTCGGTGAACGTGCCGTCGCCGTTGTTCCAAAACAATTGGCTGGTAACGAAATCCGCAGCGATCGCCAGGTCGGGGTTGCCGTCGCCATCCATATCAGAAAACCGTGGCGAGAAACGGTACGCGGTGGTGTCGGGATATACGTTCAGCCCCGCAGCCACCGTGACATCGTCGAAGTGCCCAGGGTTGACCGCACCCTGGTTGCGCAACAGTCTGGATGATGATTGCGAAGCAAGCGAATTCCAGTCACTGGTCATCGCATCGAGGTAGCCGTCGCGGTTGTAATCGCCCAGCGCGATCCCCATACCGTTGGTGGGGATGGTGGTGGTGATGTCCGCGCCGTGCGCGACGGCGTCTTCTGTGAACGTGCCGTCACCGTTGTTGATGTAGAGGTAGTACCGGTTGCCGTTCGCAGAGAGGGGGACGACGGCGGAGACATAAAGATCCAGATCGCCGTCGTTATCGATATCGCCGAACACCGGGCCGTTGGTCGGGAGGTTGGCGGTGAAGCCGGCAGTTAAGGAGACATCCTGAAACGATCCGTTGCCCAGGTTCTTGTAGAGGACGTCGGTGCCGTCGATGCGTGTGAAGAACAGATCGACCAGGCCGTCGCCATCAAAATCGCCCGCCGCCGCCCCACCGGTCATGGCCGCTGGGCCTGACTGGATGCCAGCCGCCTGGACGTGGGTGATGCCCGAATCGATAGCTGAAATCTGGGTAAACGCGCCTTGCACCGACGCTCCCGCAAACAGCACACCGACGCACGGAGCAAACAGCCATGTATAACTCACCCGCAACATCTTTAGCATGGCCCCTCCACACAAATCACAACTCTCTCCCAGCCTGGCTCGAAAATGTAATCGATTACATCTGGGTAATATACCACAATTCTGGACCATTACCACATAAATCCACGGCAATGCCGATCCCGTTTATTTACGTCGGTCAACCCCGGCACACGGCGAGCGTTAGGGATGATCAGAGAATTCGAGCGGATATACCTTGCTCGTAGCATTGCGTTCAGGGTTCAGATGGTTAGTTAAAGCACCAAGCTCGCCGCGTGGCCGCGACGGCTAAACCTTGCTGGCTACGATGAAAATAAACCTTTCTAATAGAGGTCCAGGGCCTCTAACATGAACGGCACACGTTCCCGTCTCATGCCGCTTGGGTAGCTGATGATTAATGTGACGGCGTCAGGGTCCAGGCTCTCGCTGACACTCCATTCATGGTATTGGATTTCTGTTGATCGTTTTGTCACGCCGGCGGTGGTGTTGATTTGATTCGTCGATTCGTAGCTATTGACATCGTTCGCCCCGGGTATCTCAACGGAGAACTGCAGGGCTGATATCTCGGGGGGCCCGGCCATCTCTAACTCGAACCGGCCTTGGATCTGACGATTGGAGGCATCGGTTTCGACGTGGCGTTTGTAACGCTTTATTTTCAGGGTGGCACCGGGCAGGATGTCTGCGAGGTCGATCAGCTTGTCCGGGTTGGCACGGACGCGTGGGATGCGGTGCTTGCTCCAGTCGTCGAATGCGGTGACGATCAGGGTGCCTTCCACCTCTTCGATCGCTTCGGCGCCGGGGGCGGGCAGGCTCAGGATGACTTGAAATGATACTGAGTTGGAATCATCATCGGACGAGTTGGACCTGCCGTAAGAACCGTATCCATATCTGTCGAATCCGGCGTCCGTCTTTTTGTACTCCTTGATTTCGTTGCCCTGGTCGTCGATGGCCCGCTGGACCTTGACCTTCCCCACGCCCAGCAGTTTGGCGTTTTCAGGGGCGTACAGCTTGGCCTGGATCTTCGCGCTGTTGTTGAACTCCTGAGAGAACATGTCAGCGCGTCGGCCCAGCTTGTCTTTGGCATTCGGCAGGAGGACGACGGTTGAGACGGCGAGGGTTTCGGCCTCGGCATAGTAGCCGTCGGGCGCTTCGACGATTGGGATATCCGCGTAGGGATCGTCTTGCTCTTGGGAGTCATAGTCAAGGGATTCACCAATCTCTTCTGAGTCCAGGGGCAGCGTAGATATGTCAAGGACGCCGGGGTCGGCAACGATCGTGAACGGTTCATCAAACATCGCAACAATATGATCCAGCGATTCGTTGTCGGCTGCGTCGATCTCAAACCAGGTCTGACTTTCCTGGGCATTGGGTAATGGGCTTGAGACGATCGCGCCGGGCAGGGTTAATCGGAAAGATCCTTTGAACTTTTGTGCTTTGAGCATTCGGCGCATGCGGGAAAGATCGGGCTTGGTCAGCTCCCTGAAGGTCGCGGTTGCGACGAGGTGGCCCTGGTCGTCCTGTTCAAGGCGGAACGATTCGATGCCGGCCGACCGCCAGTAGTAGGTCCCGTGTTTCACGAACAGTTCGAGGCTGTCGAAATGGGTTGCGCCTTCGGCCTGGACGGTGTCTTCCTCCACCGTGACGGAGCGCATCTCCTGGGTGATGCCTTCTATGTTTTTAAGTGGACTCTTTTCACGGGAGAGTTCGGTGAAGCCCTCGATAATCTGTTGGTCGGTGAGGGGCGTGTTGGAGTCGAGTAGGTCTTGTTGAGGCGTCCGTTCCTCGATGACCACGCCGTCTTCGAGCACGTCTACCCAGCCCGTCTCGTCTCCGTAGTGGCGGCTCATTCGTGTGGTTGGATCGGACCAACGGACCATCTGTTCAACCTGGGCGCGGTTGAGTGTGTAGCGTGTGCTGAGGTCAACGGAGCCGTCGTCGTTGACGGTGACGGCCAGGTGGTATTCGCTTGCGCAGCCGGACAGCAGCAGAGAGAAGCCCAACGCCGCCAAGAGAAGGATGCGGTGAAATCCTGTGCGGATGTGTTTGTTTGTGTGTTTGATGTTACTCACTTCATTCACCTTCTTCCTGGGTCTGCTGTGTCAGGGGTAGGTCCGTCAACTCGACGGGGATCTGGACCCGGGTGCTGGCGGCGTCGATCAGGATTGCGATCGACAGTGGGAGCTGGGGTCGGCCGGGGATCATGATCTCCATTTGTTGAACATCTGAGCCGCCGTACTCCGACTGAAGATAGGTTGGCCAGGGTTGGCCTTGCTTGTCGAAGACTTGTATCTCTTTCACGATGGCATCTTGTGATTCGAAGCTTAAGGAAAGGGTCAGGCCCGGTCCCTGGAACTGGGCACCGCTTATTTGCAGGGTTGTTCCGGTCTCGCGTAGTGCCGGGTGGTCGATGTTGTCTTCATCATCATCCCTATAGAACGTGTCATCGTCCTGATCCGCTATGGTTTTTACGGCGTTGGGGAGTTTGATGACCCTTGGCGATCCGCCGTACAGGGCGTTGATCGATCCGGAGAGAGTCTTGAGGTGGGTTGCGGTGATGTCGGGCGTGTCGAATTGGATGGTGAGGTAGTGGTCGACCTGTTCTGTGTTTTTGGGTTTGTTTTCTTCGCCGTACCAGCCGTAGTTTTCGTTCAGGTCGTACCTGTTTCCGTATCGGGAATACTCGTCTTCATCGGATGGGACGAGTTCATTGCCTTGGTTATCAGTTACGGTTTCAAGCTCGAACTTACCCCACCGAAGCGGCTCAAGCTCCTTGGGGAGCGAAACGACCGCGACAACAATCCCGATGTTATCACCGCCCCAGCCTCGACCGGTGTAGTTGCTCGTGCGTTTGATCAATACCGCCAACGGGGTCGCCTGGGCCTCGGCCAGGACACGTTGAGAATCGATAGCTGGGGAGGCTTGATTGTTAGTGCCGCCCTCGGCGAGAGAATCAAAATCGCCCAGATCCAGGCGTGTGGGTGTGACCGGTGTGAAGGAGATTCCTTCGTTAGAGCAGCTCGCGGTCATCACCTGTTGAAGCTGTGTTAAGAATGCCTCGGGGGTATCGGAATCTTCGCGTGCGATCTTCCAGACGGCGGTTGAGCCTTCGGATTGTGCGGATTCGTCGGCGGTCAATTCGCCGGGCAGAGTCAGCGTGAAAGTGGCCTTGAACTTGTCTTCAATTTCCTGGATTTGCTTCTGATCGAATGACATCATACCCATGGTCATGGCCGATTCGTCATCCTCTTCATCAAGGGCGCCGGCGAACGCGGCGATTCCCTGGAGGCCGCTACGGCTTTTGACCGTGAGCCGACCGGTGGTCTTGTCGGATTCGATCGCCAACGAACGGGCCTTGGCGTAGGGGGTTTCCAAGAGGTCGTTGATAGCCTTGAACGACACGGTGATAGTAGACGTGATGGTGCCGTCGGCTTGCTCGGTTTGTTCTTCGATGGTGAACCCGTCGCCGGGGAACAGGACGGTCGCGGCGTCGGTATTCATGGGGGGATACATCAGCGTCGGGGCCTCCTGCATCATCCCCCCATACATATCCAGGCCCTCGATTGTTTCGTTCATGGTGGTCTGGATCACGACGGTGCCGCTGCCATCAGCGTTGATCGTCAGGTGGTCGCTGACACTGGTACACCCAACAAGCGACAGACCCATCGCGGCGAAGAGGGTCACAAGCAGGTACAGGCGGGTGGGAAACATGGGGTACGTCCTTTCGGCAAATATCGATCCGGTCATCGGGTCATCTCCCGCATCTTCACGTTGATTTTACGGCGGAGGGCACGGGCTTCGGTGCCGCGTACACCCCTGAGCCAATTCAATAATTTCCGCATCTCGTATTCGCTGTCCACCTGGAGCATCTCTTGGCGCAGGGGTTCCAGGAAGCGTTCGTCTTTGGTCAGCAGCAATGCAACGAGCAGGATGCCGGGGACTTCCTGGCGGTTGCCGGCATTCCATACTTCCAGACGTTTTTCCAGGCCTGAGAAGTCGCCGTACTGCGCTAAGGTCAGAGCGATGATGTCTGAAGTGTTTGCATCTTCGATTTGTGTTTCGGCGAGTGATTTCAAGGCTGGGAGGAAGTCTGGTTGTCGATCAATCACGTGGGGCGGGCGCGTGTCACGGCGGCTGTTCCAGGAGCGCTTGATGCGCGTTTTGTCGTAAACGAACTGAGAATCGGACGGTGGGAGGTCGGCGGCTAAGCGTAATGGGGCGGCCAAGACACCCGCTGCGGCGGCGGCACCGACGTCCGGCGAGGGGTCGGCGATCATCGGGCCGAGCGTCGATTCGATCTGGACAGCGGTGGGTTTGGTCGCAAGATAAGCCTGAATCGCGGCGCGTCGGACCCACGGGTTATCATCGATCAAGGCGGGTTGTATGGACTCGGGGGGGAGGGTGCCGGGGCGCAAGATGGAGATAAAGATGCCTGTCGCGCGTGGGAGAGGTTGCGGTGAGGC
This sequence comes from Planctomycetota bacterium, assembly GCA_024279275.1. Taxonomy (GTDB): domain Bacteria; phylum Planctomycetota; class Phycisphaerae; order Phycisphaerales; family Phycisphaeraceae; genus JAJRRS01. Next base: position 62,551 of record JAJRRS010000128.1, read on the forward strand.
GACCAGTTGTTTCACCAGTTCACCTGCTTGTTCATCAGTCATGGCGATGATGAGCGACGGTCTGTTGTACTCTCCGACGACCGCGCCGAGGATCTCGTCAAGCTCGTCGTCGCGGGCGGATTCGAGGATGCGGGTAATGCGTGCCGGGTTGAGCAACACCTGTTTGACTTGGGGCTTGGCGCGATTCGAGGCGGCTAGCAATCGTGCGTAGCCCCCGGGTTCATCAGCCATCTTGTTGACCACCGCCAACCCCTCGGGCAGCGGTATGCGTGCGAGCAGGAGCGCAGCGACCAGGTCAGGGTTCATCCCGGTGGACGGATCGAACAGCCGGTCTTCGCTGACGAGCGTGGAGATAGCTGCGAATTCGGCCTTTGGATCGCCGGTGATAAACCTTGCGAACAGGTAGGCTGGGTTGGGGTGTTGCGGGGGGTGCTCCACGAGTAATTCATACCAGCGTCGGTGCATCTCCGCGATCGGGTTGGTTTGATCCGGCGAGTTGTCGGCTGGTTGAGTTGCGTTGGTGTTATCAGAGTTATCCGGTGTGTTAAACAGGGTGATGTCAACGGGATTGTCTGCATCGACACGATCAACGACAACCGCCTGGACAGGTCGTGTGCCACCGAGGTATGTCTTTATGGGGGTTGTTGAAGTAGTAGCGATGCCGGTACCGAGCGCACCGAAGTTTTTCTGTTTTTCGCCGGCGTTAGTCAGACCGTAGTGGAAGCCGACCAGTGGGACGATCATGGAAACGGCTTGGGCGCGGACCTCGCTGTCGGCATCGGCGAGTGCTGCGTCTGCGTATTCGATCGCCAGGGAGTAGGACCGTACACGCAAGACTTCTACACCGCGGCGGCGTATGGCGGGGTTATTAGAGGCCATGACATCGTTCATCAAAGGACGCCAATGCGCGTCGGCGTTGCGTTGACGGCTCTGGTTGGACATCACGGAGGCAAGGATGTCCAGCCTCACCGGGTCGCTTGAGTCGCGGTACATGGTGAGGATGCGGTCGACGGCGATGGCGTTGTCCTGCTCGAGAAGGAATTCGATGACCAACGGCCTCATCGTTTCCTGTCGAGAGACCAGAGCGAGAAGTTTGTCGACGCTGGGTTGAGCGTTCATTTCTTTTAGGGCCATGAGCGCGGACTTGACCACGAACGTATCTTCGTCCTCGAGGCTTTTTTCGAGCTTGGGCACGGCACGGCGTATCTCGAGCTTGCCCAACGCTTCGGCGGCGGCGGCTCGGACACGCCATCGCGGGTCTTGCAGCGCCTTGATTAAGACATCACCCTGCTTCACGGCCTTGGCTTCTTCCAATGCGGCGATGGCGGCGATGGCGACGACTTCATCGGAATCGTTCAGGGCCGGGGCGAGGTATTTGCCCGCATCGGGCGAGCCGGATGCGCCGAGTTGTTGGGCGGCGACCATCCGCAGGTTCGGGTCGTGGGCCTTGAGCATCGTGGCGGTTGCGGCCAAGGCGTCCTTGCCGCCCACGGTCGAGAGCGCGTGGATGGCGCTTTCACGGACGAGCGTGTCGTCGTCATTGATTAGTTCGCGCAGCGGCGGGAGGGCAATAGCCCCGGCGGACCCGAGACGATCCGCTGCGGCCTGGCGTTGCTCACTGGTGCCGCGTGCCAGATCACGGCGGACGGCTAAGTCGGCCTCGGTGCGATCTGGCACAAGGATCGCCCAACGCACGTCCTCGAATAGCAGGACCGCCTGGTATTCGTTCTCACGCTCGGCTCGCGCGATCGCGTTGCGCACGGTCGGGAGCGCGGCAGAGCCGGTGTCTACCAGGATCGTCATGGCGCGTGTCCTGCGGACCGGGGCGGAGGCAAATACGCCATCAATCGCGTCGTCGAGGGTGCGTTCTTCTGCGGGTGTGAGCTGACGGACGAGTTGTGGCGAGGGGAGTTTGCCTAAGTCGGCCCACCACCCGGTCAGGGCGTCGGCCTGCTTGTCGCGGTTGGCTTGAGACAGCCAAGGCTCATAGATCGGGGCGTCCGGCGCAAGGTATTTAAGCGTTTCGTATGCGGCGATCCGGGTGCCCAGGTAATGGTCGTCGAGCGCATCGATCAGGGGTGTGACCGCGTCTTCACGGTGGTCAAGCAGCGTGGCGCGGGCACGCCTTCTCATCGAGGGGTCGCGGCTGCCGAGTGACTTAACGGCGTCGGCGATGGGGTTTTTAGCACGGCCTGCGGTGCGGTTCAGCGGCAAGCCCTCCCACACACCGTCGGCAACGCGCCGCCTGGCTTGTTTAACCCACTGGATAAACGCCTCCGCATCCAGCATGCCGGAGGTTCGGGAGATAATCTTGAATTCGGGTGTCATCAGCAGGAGGGTCGGGATCTGATCCACCTCGAATTTTCGGGTCCACTCAAAGCCCATATCGACTTCCATCTCGACGGTGTGCAGCAGGCCGATGCGGTCGCGGACCTGATGGTTCCAGATGACCTGCTCGCTGAGTTGATGGGATGCGGGGTCTGTCAGGGAGAAGAATACGATGAGTACAAGCGAGTTATCTTCCGCCGCAGAGAGGCGGGCGGATTTGATGCTGTAGTGAAGCTCAGGCGGGAGCGTGTTGGCCTGGCTATCCGTGTATGGGGGGGCAGGGGGCGCAGCGATGACGTAGGAAGCCATCGAAATAAACAGGGTATAAATGATGGTCCTAATCATTTCGGTTCCGTGTGGTCGATGATCGCCCAATCTTGCGAGAACGCGAAGTCGGGGTCGTGTTTGCCGTAGTGACACTGCCGGCAGTCCGTCTCCCTGCTGAGGCGTGCGATGCCTTTGCACGCACCCTTTAATAAGGCTTCGCCGGGTCCGTGACAGCTTTCACAGCCGACGTTTCCCAGGTTGGGAGTTTTTCGCATCGATATGTAGCCGTCATTAGCGCCGTAGGCCACGACGTGGCAGACGATACACTCGGGGGATCGGTCGTAACCGGATCGTTGTAGCGACTGCATGGCGTTGGCGTGCCGCTGTGACTGCCAGTTCTGATGGACGGCTGTGTGGCATTGGATGCAGGCGTCGGACCCGACATAGCCGTTGCCCGGCTCGGCCTGGATCGGTGAAATCAGGGGTGAACCCGGGCGGTTTTCTGAGAGGTCGAAGCTGCGCCCATCGATCTGTTGTTTGTACCAATCGATCGATGCCTTGGTGACCTGGGGGTCGCCGGTGTATTGGTTATCTAACAGCACGGCGCGGCCTTGGGCTGTCACGGGTTGGCCGGGCGTTTGGATCAGTGTGATGTCGGCGATGTAGCGTGACTCGCCGTAGACCGATGCGATGATCGTGCGGTTGACAAGCGTGGGCGGGAGGCTGTCGCCGCGGCCTCGGAACAAGATAACATCTATTTCAGGGAAGCGCTGAGCGAGGTCGCGGACGCCTTGCTGGGTCAGGTCTGCGAGAACGACAATCGTATCGATGTCATCCGGGAGGTTTGCTAAGAAACGGCTGATCGCCTGATCGGGTGGATCGACTCGGAGGCTTGGGTTGATTTGCTTGTAGGCGTTGTCAACGACACCCGTCACCGCGATCCGTCGGCCGGCGGATTCGATGAGGATGTAGGTCGGTGTCAGAGCCGAGAGGTCCGCATCCATCACGTTAGCGCTGACGAAGGGGACACCTATCTTATCCAAGGCTCGGATTTCGGCGGGAGTCAGCCAGAGTTCGTGCTCACCGATGTTGACCGCATCGTATCCCATTTCTTTCATGGCTCTGAGTGTCGCTTTTGCGCGGAATTGTTCAAACTCGCGGGCACCTCGACCGACACAGCCCGTATCCAGCAGCAGGAAGGGGCCGGTTTGCTGGTTGATAAAGCCGCTGCGTGCGGGGAGGCCGCCAGCCATCTGCGCTGCGCAGTCGCATGGCTCAAGCTCGCCGAAGGTTTCGCCGGTGAAGAGGATGCGCAGGTCTGCGCTATGTGAATCCGAAGCCGAGCGCCACGCGACGGCGGCGAGGCCTGCGGCCAGGAGGGCGATGACTGGGATGATGAGCCAGACCCGGGACATCCGGATTCCTTTTTGCTGGGGCAGATCACTGCAATAGTGCGTAGGCCAGGATGTTCGCGTTTATTTTTGAGGCGTTGACGATTTCGTTGCCGCCGCAGCAGCAGCAGCCGTGCATGGTGGAGGTATCGTTCAGGCCGTCGGATGAATAGATCAGCACGATTTTTCCGCCAAGGGTCAGGCCCATGAGTGTGGCCTCCGCCCCCTTGGTCTTCAGTGAGGATATCTCGTAGACGGTGCGGAAGACGTCGCTGTCGCTTTCGATTTTTTCGAGTTCGCGTCCGGGGAAGATCGACAGCATCTCTCTGCGGAAGGACGTGTCCCAGGGCTTGGAGCTGCAGCCGGCGCTGGCGAGGATGAACCCGCCACGTTCGAGGTATCGCTTGAGGTTGTCACGCTCTTGGTCGGTCAGCGTGAAGGCTCCTTCGCCGGTCATCACGACGAAGGGGAACTGAAATATCTCGGCGTCCGCTGCTTTGACGGGCTTGAACTTTCGCGCGGTGTTGATGGTGGTGTCGCGTGCGAGCATTGTCAGGAATTTGTCGCTGAAGCAGACGCTGCTGCGTGTGCCTGCGTAGATGAGGTTGGCGCACTGCACGGCGTCCCCCTCGGCGGATGAGTCGGGCGTTGCCTGATCGTCGTCACCATCGGCGGCGACGGCGAGGCAGGTCATCGCGACGGTGAGGCTTAGTGCGATTAACCAGATGATGCGTGTTTGGGGTTTCATATCATGGCTCCTGTTCTTGGTCATCCTCGGCGACCGCTCGGAAGTATTCGCCGACCAGTTCACGGTATTGTAGTGGGAAGGGTGTATCTTCCTGGAGTTTGACACGCGCGGGGCGGTTGTCTCGGGGCAGGTCCGGGTCGTCGGCCCGGCTTACGGTGGAGCTTGCGGAAGCTGTGTGGCCGGTCGCACCGGCGAGTTGCGGGCCGGCACCTGTCGCGCCTGGGAGTGAGACATCGGGGCCGTAGAAGCTGACGCCTTCGCCGAACAAGCCGTAACCATTTTTGCTTGAGCCTGATGCGTTGCCCTGGCTCATGGCGGCCATGATCTGGTCCAATGAGTTACCCAGGGACTGAGACAGTGCCGGCTGAAATTTCAGGCACTGCTGACCTTCGCCGGGGATGGACTGGTTGCGTGCGATCAGTGAATCCATTTTTTCGTGTGCGGCCAGGGCGTGGCTGTAGGCGTTGGGGCCGTCCATGCCGATGAACGATTCGCTTGCGTCGGCAAGTTCTTCTGGGATCTGGATGTCGCGCACCGCCTGGCAGAACGCCAACGACTGCTGCTTTAACCCGTCGAACTCCGGTGACTTTGGCAACTCATCGACGCGCTGGGAAACTTCCTGGAGCCAATCGTTGATCCGGTCTTGTATGCGTTGCTGCGCGCTTGACAGTTCCTGCAGGGCCATCTGCTGAGATCGGCTCAGCTCGCCGGTATGGTCCTCGAAGCGGCGGGCGAGTTTTGCGAGTTCGCCCTGGCGTTGGGTGAGTGTGACGAACTCCTGGGACAGGGACAGGAGCCGAACGACCTGCACGATCTGTCGGGCCGGCTCGCCTACCTGGTCGTTCAACAGGCCGGCCATCTCTGCCAGGTCACGGGCGACCTGGTCAAATTGTTGCTGAGCCTGGGGGCTGCCACTTTTACCGGCGGATTTGGCTCGCTTACGGAGTTCCTGCATCTGTTTTTGCAGGTTTTCCAGGTGCTCGCGGAATGCTTCTTCTACGTCGAACATCTCGGGCAACGCCAGGGCCTTGTCCAGGGCGGCGTTATATTGATCCATCGCCTGGCTCAGTGAGTCCGCAGCTTGCTTTGGTGTGATTTCGCTGGCGGCTAGTTGTTCGCTGGCCGTCTGCGCCTGCTCTGCGATGCGGCGCAGATGATCGCTGAGTGTTGTGTATTGCTCGAATAGGCCGCGTTGCGCCATCATGCGGCGCAGGACTTGTTCGTATTGCTCAGGGGTGATGATGTCGAGTGTGTACATCCGGCTGGTCGCGATGTTTGGGCCGTCCGGGTCGTTGTCGGCTGCCTCGAAGAAGTATTCCACGCGGTCGCCGGGATGGACGCCCAGGTCTGCGAGGTCGAACGCGCCACGGGTCTGTGCCTTGCCGGGGTTGTCGTCGGGGAGGAGCTTCATCTGGAACGGGCGTTCGATTGATTCGTTGAAGCCGCGGAACCAGACCATGTTGATGACGTCGTAATCGTCTTCGGCCCGGACATGCACGGGGATGACGGTTTGCGGTGTGGCGACGGCCTGGCGGCCGGGTTCCAGGACATAGATGCGCGGGCTGCGGTCCGGCTGGATGGTGGCGCGTCCCCTATAAGGTTCGGAGCAGGCGAGTCCGTCCTGGTCGGTGATTTCGATTTTGTAGGCGAGTGATTCAGTTAACTCAAACGAGCCGGTTACGATCTTTTCGTTTTCGGTGGTGGGTGTAAGTTCGACGACGGTGGGTTCGCCGCCGAGCAGGGGCGTTAAGCGGATTTGGCCGGAGGCCAGTGGGCGGTTGCTGGCGATGCGCCACTGGATGATGGTTCGTTTGGGGAGTCGAAGTTCGGGTGAATCCAGCTTGCGTTGCTTGGGGGCGAGGCCTGTGTATTGCGGGTATTTCGTGGTGAATTCAATCAACTCGATGCGTGGCGTGAAGACGACGTCGATCGGGTAGCGGTGGCTGCGTGCGCGTCCGTCTGTGACCCAGTATTGGGTCGGCTCGCGCAGGTTGGTCAGGGTCTGTAGGTAGGACCCGTCGGGCCTGCGGAACATGACGGTTCGGGAGACGCCTTGCGTGCCCTTGGATTCGAGGAATAGTTTCTGGACCGGTGCGCCGGTTGCTGTTGCACGGATATCGATCTGCCCGCCGTAGATGACCTGAGCTTTTTGAGGCTCGATGGACAAGGTGAGTCGGCTGTAGGGTGGGTGGTCGCCGGCGGGGTCAAGCAGTCGGGGGAACACGGCTTGAAGCACGTCGCCAAAGACTAATATCCCGACCAGCCACAAGACGCCGGTTGCGGCTGTGAAGACTGCGACCGCAACGATGCCGCGTTTAAGCACGGGCCAGACGGCCGCTTGCTGAGCGTGTTGATGACCGCGTTGGACGGCCTGGTCGCGCAGGTAATTTGTAATCGGTCCGCTGTCAGATTGATCGGTGAGTTGGACGGCGTTGGTGATAGCGGTGCCCATTTTGGGCGTCGATCGTTCCATCGTGCGTGCCAGGCGTATCGGGCTGAGCCGAAGCATCGCCCACAGCCCCCCCGCCGTTACGGCAAGGCCCACGGCGGCAAGCACCCAGGGCGCAGCGGACCTCGCGCTTTGTGAAAGAATGAATACGGCATCGAACGCGATGACCAACAGCAGAGCCACGCAGACAACAGCGAGCAAGGCGAGGCCGGTCCTGGCTAGAAGAAAGCCGACCCATCGGCCGCGTACCGGCGCGATCACACCCGCTTGTCCCGACACTTTGGTCATAGCAGGTTCTCCTGCCGTCGTAGATACCACTCCGCACTCAACAGCGCAATGATAACCGCAAAAAGCCACCAGCGATCCCAAAGGGACTGCTTCTCATCAGCAAGGCGGCGTTCTGCCCGCCACTGGCTGAATATCCCGGCGAACTGCGACAGGTCGCCGCGTTGAAGGGTTTTTCCCTCGCTGACGTCGGCGAGCTTGCGCATCAGGTCGGGGTCGGCGCTGAGTTGCCGATCTTCTATAGAACCGCTGACCACTTCGATGGTTGTGGTGAGTGTCGGCGGCGTGCCGACGTTGTTTGTCAGTGTGACTTGATACGTGCCCGGCGAGAAGGGGCCGGCCTCAGCGAGCCAGGTGCCTGGGGACTCGGGCCTGGGCTGTAGCTCCACGGTTTGCCCGTCGCCTTTTATGGTCAGCCTTGGCTGGTAGGTTGCGGGGTCGATCTGGCGTGTGCGTATCAGGAACCGCGCGGGTTGTTGATCGGTGTAGGTACGGCGGGAACTGCGCAGCGCGGTTTGATGTCCTGCAAGGAAGTCGCTGCCGGAGATGATCCAACGAAGCAGTCCGCCCCAAAGCCTGTCGTAGATAAACTCATCGGCTGGCTCACCCTTCTTGCGGAATGCCCAGCGCCAGAGTCCGCTGGTGTTGACGGTCAGGACTCTGCCCTGGCCATAAAGTTGGTACGCAAGCAGGACTAACTCTTCGTCGCTGTTGCTTTGGGAAGTGTTCGCTGCGTGGAGCGCCTTCCCTCCCGCCATGACGACGGCGAGCGGCTTGATGCCGATGGTTTGGCGGGTCTGGTCGAACCGGGGGAGTCTATCTAATAGCGCATCGAGATTGCCGCCGGGTGCCAACTCATTAAGCGGGCCACTCTCAAGGATGGTGTCTGATGCGAGCGTTACGGATTGCGTTGACTGTCTGCCCCACACCACAGGCTCGAATTTTGCCAGCGATCGGAACCGCCCGCCGTAGCTCTTGCCGCGGTTGAAGATCAGCCCCCCGCCGCGGCGTGCGACGAACTCGGTCAGCAGCCGATCCGTGTCGTCATCGAAGAAGGCTTCGCAGCCTCTGCCCATGATGACGACGTCGTACTTCAACCAGTCGTCGAGTGTTCGTGGGAAGTAATCGCCATGTTCGCGGCGCTGGTCGTCGCCGACGGAGAACACGGCGAACTGTCGGTCCGGGCCGATACGGTAAACCGCGGTCAGCTCGACACGGTCGTTGCGCTTCAGTGACTGGACCAGGAACTTGGTATCCCAGTGCGGCTGACCCTCGGCGAGAAAGACTCGCACTTTGTCGCCGACCGATCGTACATAGATCGAGCGTTGGTTGTTTTGGGTATCGGCTTCACCGGATTCGGGTACGGCCCGGAAGGTGAACCGCTGCTCGCCGGTATCGGGCGCGGTCACGGTGGCGGTCACGGAGCCGCCGTCTTGCTGTGGGTTTACCTCGAAGCGCTGGATCACCCGATCGTCCTGGAGCAGTTCGAGTGTAAATATCTGATGCTCGAAGCCGATCTGATGAAGGGTCGCGCCGATTTCTACTTCGCTCTTGGCGAATGCGAGCGTTTCGGAGGAGGTGGTTTCGACCCAGAGGTCTCGCCTTGGGACATCGCCGCCGAGTTGCCAGGTCCAGATCGGTACGGCGCGAGCCAGGCCGAGTCTTGCGGCATCGACGGCACCGGGGTTTGTGGCGCGGCCGTCACTAATTAACAGGACGCCTGCCTGAGATGATTGATCTGCCTGATCGATGATCGCCTCGGTCAGCGCGACACCCAGATCACTGGCGCGACCCTCAGGGGCGAGGCTGGCGAGCTGGCTGGGATCGATGGGCGTGCTGTCCCAATCAAATGTTTTTAGTTCCAGCGAGAAGTGTTCTTGAAGTTTTGCGATGACCTTGGGGTCGAGCAACGTGGCAACGGCGGCATCCCATCGGGTTTCGTTGTCGGCGTCCGGCGTGGCCATGCTGGCGGATCGGTCGAGCAACACGACAAGCGAGGGTCGGCCCTCAAAGGCCTTGGGGCGGATCGCTGTGGGATTCAGCGCGATAAATAGGAGTAAGGCAATCACGGCGATGCGAAGCCCAAGCAATAAGGGCCAGCGCCCGACAAAGGATCGTCGCCGCTCAAACAGCGTGCGGATCGATGCTGCGGCCAGCAACATCACGCAGGCAATGGCGAGAACGACTGCGGACCAAGGCGATAAAAACAGCCACTCGTTCATGCCGACGCCCCCCCCGCTGTCACCGATCGGCTAATCCGTGCGGCGGTGGGCCACCATGCGAGGATGAGCATCTCGGCGATCATGCACAGCGCCGCGATGGTCAATAGCGCCGGCCATAGCGGTCGGTGGTCCTGTGTCGGGGCGCTGGTGATTGCATCCGTTGCGAGTGTGACGTCCGTTGTGTTACTGCCGACGATCGCTTGGAGGTTTAGCCGGCGTGTATCTGTTTCCAAGGGATGGACATTCACGACGCCTGCCTCGACGGGGCTGTCGCCGCGGTATACCCGGTAGTGCCCCGGGACATTTGCGGCAGAGAGAGCGAGTCGATCAGTCCGGCCTCTTGATACGACATCGACGTTCAGCGGCACGTCGTCTGGGCCGAGCACGCGGTAATCCGAAGAAGAGTCGTCTTGAGAATCACTTGAACGCCCACCTGGGACGTCCATCATCCAGGGGGTTCCCGGGCGGGCCTCGTCATGATCGGTTCCGCGCCGAAGTATACGGAGAGTTTCGTGAAGGAGGACGGGGAATAACGGGTTGCCGGGGATGTTGCCGGCGTCGGGGGTGACCGGGAAGTTAAACAGCACGACTTCGCCTCGGCCCACCGGCCAGAGCGCGAGTGCGGCTGAGCCGTCCTGATGGGTCATGAGTAATTCGTCGGCGCGGGCGGGATCATTGTCTGTCATAAAGTATCGGCTGAAGCGCATCGATCCCAGGTCGGCGTCTTCGATCCCGCTGTTGTGGAAGGCGGAGAGGGTTCCCTGGCGGTTTCGGGCGAATGTCAGGTCTGCGGTAGGTGACGACACCGGACGGGTGAGGGTGAACGGGGGTGTTAGCTGGCCTTTTGAGGCGCCGGCAAGTGCGTTGATCAGATCAACGGTGTCCGGCCCATCCATGAAGCAGACGAGGTCCGCGCCGTTGCGCACACGTCGGACGATCACGTCGGCGGTCTCGCCGGTGAGCTTGACGGGGGTGGTGAGGACAAACAGGTCGGCGGTTTCCAGTGACCCGCGATCCAGGTCAACGGCCCGCCGGGGAATGACGTCGATACCGGTTGCGGCATACGTCGATGGCGACAACGCCCGGGCGACAAAGAAAGCGGCGTGCTGCGCATCGGTCGATTCGGCATCGCTGATCAGGAGTGTGCGCAGCGCCTCGCGGACACGGAGTGTCACGAATCGGGCGTCGTCGTCCGGCAGGCCGTCCCCATCCACGGCGACGCGGCCCCGGTAGAAGCCCGGCTTGGGCATGGAGAAGGTAAACGTAGCATCCGCCGAACTGAATGGCCGCAACTCGACTTCGGTATCCAGGGTCAACTCATCAAAACTCAGGCGGACGACCTCGATCCGCCTGCTGGGCGTCGCGTTGAACAGGGTCGCGGTGAGGGTGATCGTCTCACCGATAACAGGTATGCCCGGCGAGGTGGTTAGTGCGGTAATCCCGATGTTTTGCGCGTCGGTGTCTGAAACCGGACGGAGGACGACGTGCATGCCCGGGCGATCGGCGACCACGGTATCGCTCCAGTTGGTCCGCTGAAAATCGCTGAAGACGATGACGCGACCGGGCGCTCCTGCGAGCATCTGCGCCGCCAGATCCAGTGCGGAGCCGGGGTCGCCCAATTCGTGTGTTCGTGGAGTGGCGCTTAGTTGTTCGTGGAGGGCCGAGCGGTTGCGTGAAAGCACCGGGAGCAACGGGCGGGGCTGTTGTCCTATCATGATGACTGCGACGAGTGTGCCGTCGTCGAGCGATCTCAGCACGTCGGCCGCTTGTGAGCGTGCGCGGTCAAAGAGCGACACCCCGCCCTGCGCTGCGCCCATGCTCATCGAGGCATCGACCAGCAGCACGACACGCGGGTCTTGCGTTGTCGCCTGCTCGGTCTTGTCTTGCCAGAACGGTTGGGTGAAGACGAGCACGATGGCGGCGACCAGAAGCGAACGCAGAAGCAGGATAAGAAACGTGCGCAGCCTTTGTAATGCCTGTTGTCCGCTGCCCGCTTGAACGAGCAGGTGGAAGGTCGGGTACTTGATCGCGCGGGGGCGCGGGCGGGTCAGCATGTGGATGAGCACGGGGAGCGCTACCGCGATCATGCCGGCCAACAGCAGTGCATTTGAGAAACCAATCATGCGCTAACGCCCCCGGTCGCGTTCGAGAAAGCAGCTCTGCAACAACTGGTACGGGTCTTGGTCGGTGCGTGCAAGTATCCAGTCGCAGCCGCGGTACTGTGCGCCGGCCTCGGTTTTTTTGAGGAAGGCATCGAAGCGGTCGCGGTATAGCCTGCGTACCTGATCCGGTTCAGCCAGGAACGAGCCGGCGCCGCCCTCGCTATCCA
>JAJRRS010000129.1 GCA_024279275.1 Planctomycetota bacterium
CATCCAACTGCACTCGACCGACCGACCAAGGCTCAGATAGCCCCAGGATCGTCTGATATAGCTCCGCATCTCGCATGGGCACACTCCTTAGGTGCCCGTTTTACTCTCAATCAACACCCACGGAAATCCCGGAAGGACCTTTTTTTCTTCACGATCTTCGCCCATTCGCAGTGATTTACAAGCCCCGCCTGATTCCCCGCTGAACCCCATCGTGCAAACCACCGATGATCAGTATGTGACTGACCGTACCCATCGCATCGTCATCCTATCGGACACACACCTGGGCAAACCCAAGGGCGGCGCGGTCTCTGCACAGGCGCTTAGGCCGTTGTGGGCCGGTGCAGACCGGCTGGTAATCAACGGCGATATCGCTGAGATCCACGACGCGAGCCTCCGCGTTGCCGCCGCCAGAGAAGTCCTGCTGATCGAACAGATGTGTGAAGAAGACGGCGTTGAATTGACGCTGATCTCCGGCAACCACGACCCATTTATCACCGACCGTCGAAGTCTTGAGCTTAATGACGGCGAGGTCTACCTGACACACGGCGACGCACTGCACCCGGCGATTTCACCCTGGACAGGCCACCGCGATCGGCTGCGGTTCCTGAACAAGCGGACGCACGATGCGCTGAGTCCCCAAGAACGTGAGTCGACGCAGGGGCATCTGGCTGCGGCGCAGTACGCATCGCACTTTACCTGGGACGAGATGACACGGCATCATGAGGAACCACACTCAAACCTCCCGCGCAAGCTGCTTGGCATGGCGGTCAAGCTGGCCCGGGTGTTTGGGTACTGGCATACGTTGCCCCGCACCGCGTCGAAATTTGCAAAGCGGCATGCGCCGGATTCACGGTTTTTTATCTTCGGTCACATCCACCGGGCAGGCGTCTGGAAGTTCGGCCGAAGGGTTGTGATCAACACCGGGGCGTATGGCTTCCCGTTCCGCCCACACGCCGTGGTCATCCAGGCGGGTGAGCTTGCGGTTTGGCCGATTGTTTATGACACGGACACAGCGCTGTACGGGTTGGGCAAAAAACCGGTCGCCAGATTCAAGCTGGTCAATCAATTGTTGGCAGTGGCTTAGAGCAGCATCTCTCCATGCGTTGCGGCCATAGGGTCATAGCCGCAGGCTTACAGCCCGCGAGTCCGCCATCAATAGGATGGGGCTGGCAAGACTCGCTGTGATTGGATTGTGAATGTTCTAGCTATGGTTATGCCGCGCGGTTCTGTGTGAAGTCTTGTGTCAACAATGCTACCGCATCTTTTGGCGAGACCGGTTTGCTGAACAGATACCCTTGGCCGTAGTGGCAGCCTAGGCCTTGAAGCAGTGCGAGCTGGTTGGCGTTCTCGATACCTTCGGCGACCACCGTCATGTCCAGGTTCTTCGCCAGTTCGATGATCGAATACAGGATCGCGCCGTAGTGGCGTTCCTTGCGTCCGACACTGTTGATGAAACTGCGGTCGATCTTCAAGACATCCAGGGGGAAGCGGTGCAGACAGGTTAACGATGAGTGCCCCGTGCCGAAATCATCCATCGCCAGGCCGACGCCCAGTTCTTTGAGTTGATTAAGAACATCAGCCATCTGGTCCAGGTCGTCCATCACCATGGATTCGGTGATCTCCAGGCGGAGCATGCTCGGCTCGATCCCCGATTCAAGCATGATGGCGTTGACCTGCCCGATGAACCCCGGGTCACGCAACTGCCCCCGGGAGACATTGACATTGATAAAACTGGGGGCGTTGTCTGGATAATCGCGACACCACTGAACGAATGTTCGGCACGCCTCGCGCAGAACCCACCGACCGATCGGCACGATCAGCCCCAACTCCTCGGCGATGCCGATGAACTCGCCCGGCGGCACCTCGCCACGACGCGGATGGGGCCAGCGGATCAACGCTTCGAGTCCCTTGAGTCTCCCCGTTTGCAGGCAGACGATCGGTTCGTATACAACCTCAAACGCCTCGGCTTCCACCGCGACACGTAGCTCGTTCTCGGTGGTGAGTCGATCGACGATTGCCTTGTGCATGACCTCATCGAAGACGACGTACCGGGCTTTGCCATCGGCTTTTGCCTGATACATCGCGGTGTCGGCGTCACGGAGGATATCGTCGGGCTTGGTGTAGCGCGGGTCACTCACGACGATCCCGATGCTTACCGTCGATGTTACTTCGTGTCCTGAGATTTCATACGGCTCATTAAACGTATCCAGCAGGCGCTGTGCAACAATGGCGGCGGCGCGGTCGTCTCGTATCCCCTCCAGCAGAACAACGAATTCGTCGCCGCCCAATCGCGAAGGCAGGAGCGAATCACCCAGCCGGGCGGTCGTGTCCAGATCCCGCAGGTTTTCATGCAGTCGCTGGGTGATCTTTATCAGCAACTGGTCGCCCGCCTCGTGTCCGAGGCTGTCGTTGATGATCTTGAACCGGTCGAAATCCAGGAACAAGACCGCGAACTTATAGCCCTCTACACGCTGAGTTCGGTAGATCGCTTGGACCAGGTGTTCGTTCAGCAGCTTGCGGTTGGGAAGCCCGGTCAGTGTGTCGTGGTAGGCGGCGTGTCGCAGCTTTTCTTCGGTGATGCGCTGCTCGCTGACGTCGGCGAACGTGACCGCCAACCCGTCGCCGAGCTTCACAGCCGTGTAGCGGTACCATCGCCCGTCGTGTCGCAGCTTCTGTTGCTCATCATGCGGTAGCCCGGTCTCCACGACCGAGACCGCCTTGCCGTAGAGGCCTTCGGATGACAGGCAGGGCAGGGAGGTGCTTAGCCGCCGGCCGACCAGGTCTTCAGCACTGCGCCCCAGCAGTTGTTCGGCCGCGGGGTTGATGGTCTGTATGGTGAAATCCTTGATGCTGTCCATGCCATCACGCACAGCTTCAAGAATCAGCACGCCACCCAGCGCACTCTCAAGAATACTGTTGAGCATGACGCGCGGATCGCGTCGGTCCCGGCCTGTATCGTTGATGCGGGACGCATGTTTGATTCGTTGCGTGGGTGTCGGCCTGACCAGCAGCCTGAGTAACGCATAGACCATCGCGATTGCCCCAAGCACGATCAGCGGTTTGGTCACAAGTTCTACGGCAGGTCCAACGCTATCGGGCAATCTAAGTCGTTCGATCCATCCGGATCGAACGGACGCCTGTGCTACCACACCCGCAATAATCATCACTGTGCCTGCCAGCACCGCGCCCGAATTCATGGGTTGAATTCGCCGGCTCTTTCGCGGAGGTGCTGCGGCGCAGGACGCCTGAGTCAGCAGATGTTTGGCGGCGCTGAGTGGGAGGTCCTGAAACTGCACACCGACGAGATAAGACCGGAACGCGATCTTTCGGCACCAGACGATCTTGGACTTTACACCCAGGGCAGGCCCGTCCCCGGAGTCGAAGTAAAGCGTGGTGACGCCCTTGAGCCGGTGTTTGGACAGCAGACGCACGCCCCCGGCAGAGAGGTCGATCACCGCACCTGCACTGCACGACAGCCCAGGCTCTTTGAGCCGACCGTAGCGCCGATGCTCGGCACCTTTGCGTGCGGGCCGTGACCGAGTTTGAGTTTTTTCTGGATCGATCAGTAGGGGCTCCCGTTGGCTCATCGACCTGAGGCCAAGGGGACTTAAGGTGTTACCCGATCAGCAGGTGAACACTTTTTTGCCGATTGGTATTACGCGCTATCGGTGGTTTGCCCGAGCCTTATCGGTCCCCAGAGAGAAGCGGTAATCGTGCCCGCGTCTTCGGCGATCATGTGCGACCGGTAACGCTTCAAGCCGCCTGCATGCGCTTCGGCAGGCGTGGACCAGCATGAACGCAGCGGTCAGCACCAGGCCCCCCGCGATCAGGGCGATCAGCGGTTCGGTCACGTCGGCCCCCGGACCTGCACCCGAACTCCCACCCGGCCTCAAAAGTTTAAGACCTTCGACCACAGCCGCGGTGAGCGCCGCGGTGAGTACGACCCACCCAAGCGCCTTGCGTGTGTGGCCTCGCATCAGGGTCAGCATCCAGACCGCACCCGCCAGGCAATACACGATCATGGACTGGCCAAGCAGCACCGCAGCGACGTCATAAGATCGGCTGAAGTATTGCTGGAACGGCACGAGGTAGACCGCAGTTTCACCGTGTACACCGTTAGTCGATGTCGCGGAGAGTGTGTACCACACCGCAATCAGCGCCGCGTTGATCGTAATCGCGATAAACATCACCGCCGGCCGGGTTTTGTGGGTGTGGATGCGGTGATGTAAAGCGCCCATCGGGCTAGCGGTCCAGCGAAAGAGTGTGAACGCTCCAGCCCTCCAGAGTCTGTTTATCTGATGTCCCAGCAGCACGCCGATACTGCCGCCCAGTGTGTTTGCGAGCACGTCCTGGATCGAGGCGTAGCGCCCGGGGATCAGGCTCTGAGTCGATTCGATCGCCCAGCTAAGCGAGGCGACGGCTGTGGTTGCGCAGATGATCTGAACGATTTGCCGTCCGGTCAGGCGGGACATGGCCAGGCGAAGCAGCACGCCTAATGGGCCATAAAGCAGCAGGTTTAACCCAAGATCGCTGGCCCAGTTAGGGATGCCGTATGAAGATGTTTCGGTGACCGCGGGCACCCATGTCGGGCTGGCGATCCAAGTGATGATAGCGGGTACGATTCCCCCAGAGCCTGCGATATTCAGGTTAAAGTTCCAGGGGATCAGTGAGCCGTAGATGACTAAGACCGTCCACGCCAGCGCGAGTAGCGGCGCACGCAGCCACCCGGGTCGGCACCAAAGTGCCGGCTGGTGGGGGGGGCTGGATTTGCTCTCGATGTCCAACGTGTTTGCCTCGCTTGGTTCAATTCAACTCTATGATACCCATGCCCCGGCGTGTGTGGTGGTTTGGTGTTGTGTTCGTCATGGAGCGAACATCGCCGATATAGTCGGCACGATCGTTAATATCCGAAGCGAAATGGTTAAGAAACATGCAACAGGATACGGAAGTCGCCGCTGCGGTCGGGTCTTGTGGGGAGGGGGTTTTGTTGCGTGTGAAGGTCGTGCCGGGCGCCAGTCGCAGCAGGGTGGTGGGGATGTTGGGGGATCGGTTGAAGGTCGCGGTGGCTGCGCCCCCGGAAGGTGGCAAGGCGAACAAGGCGGTCTGTAAGTTGATTGCCGAAGTTTTGGGTCTGCCGGTTCGGGACGTGGTTGTGTCGGCGGGCACGTCCAATCCGCAGAAAACGCTTGTGATTACGGGGCTGTCAACTGATCGGGTGGTTGAATATCTTGCGTTATTGTTGGCGGGTTGATGGCTGTTTGCTTGTTGGGCGTCCACGACGGAGGATGGTTTGCGATGACGACTACACTGATTTATGACGAACGTTTTCTCGATCACGACACCGGCGTCGGCCATCCCGAGCGCGCGGATCGGCTGCACGCGGTGATGCGTGGCTTGGGTGAGGCGGGTTTGCTGGATCAACTTGACCGACCCGCGTTTGAGTCCGCAGACCAGGGGTACGTTCAACGGTTGCACGATTCGGCCTATGTTACAAGGTGTTTGGCGCATTGCCGGGCGGGTCGGCCTTTTATGGATACGCCTGATTCCGCGATCTGCCGGGAGAGTGCGGGGGTTGCGCTGCTGGCGGCGGGGGGCGTGAAGGCCGCCGTGGAGGCGGTGATGGCGGGTGAGACGGGTAACGCTTTTTGTGCGGTGCGCCCTCCTGGGCATCATGCGGAGGCGAATGAATCGATGGGGTTTTGTTTGTTTGGGAGTGTTGCATTGGCGGCGGATTATCTGATCGGTGGGCTTGGCGTCGAACGTGTGGCTATCGTCGACTTTGATGTTCATCACGGCAACGGCACACAACACCTGTTGGAACATCGAAGTGATGTGTTGTTTATCAGTCTGCATCAGGATCCCACGACAAATTATCCCGGCACCGGCTTTGCCAACGAGCTTGGGACGGGTGGCGGGGAGGGGTATACGTTGAATATTCCGTTGGCTGGGGGCGGGGGTGATGATGAATATCGGGAAGCGTTTGAGTCAAAGGTTTTGCCTCGGTTGGCGGAATACAAGCCGAAGTTTTTGTTAGTGTCCGCGGGGTTTGATGCTGCACTTGAAGACCCGTTGGCGGGGATGAACGTGACGATGGATGGGTTTGCATGGATGTCCAGGCGTCTTGTGGAGGCGGCGGGTGAACTCTGTGGCGGGCGATTGGTGTCGGTGCTGGAAGGTGGGTACGACCTGGATGCGTTGTCTCGCGGAGTGGTGGCGCATGTGTCTGCGCTGGTTGAGGCGGGGGGTATGGATGTCTGATCTGTGATGTATGATTGATGATGTGAGGATGGGGAGGTATCCGCCGATTGCGCAGATGGGGCAGATTTCGAAGGGGACGCGACAAGTCGCGGCGCTTCGTGGGGAAGGTCAGGCGGGGCGGCTGGTGCGTTTTTTATCTGCATCTGCGTAATCTGCGTAATTTGCGGATCACTCCTCTTGATTGTCTCCGTGACTTGGTGTGCTCTGTGAACTCTGTGTTTAAGTTATTGTCCTCATATCATCAATCATAAATCTCAGACCATCAATCTAAAGCCTCACGGTGTTCCGGCGGTAACGGCAGGCGCGGGATCATTGGGACCGGGTCAAGCCTGCGTCCTGTGTATCCGTCATCTGGCCGGGGCGATCCGCTACAAAGTCCCCCCCCCCCGGAGTTCCCGGAAGCTGGGCGAATTTTCATTCGTTCGCTTCCAGTTTTCCGGTTGTGCAGCAGATGGAATCTGGCACACATCCGGGGGTGGGGGCAGCCCGCGAGTCCCGGTCCTTTTAATCTTTGGATACTCAGGGTAGCTGTCGATCGCCGTCGTGAGGTTGTCGGCAGACGCCCCCGGTTCCCCGGATGTAAATCCAAGGAATAAGTTGCGTCTCCACTCTTGGCGGAATTGCCGTGTTTGTACGCACGGGGGTGGTTGGGATGGGAGTTCGGCTGGGCTAAGTTATGCTGGCAAGGTTGGTAAGTGGATGTGTGTTGTTGCACATTTTTATTGGGTGGATTGGTGTGTTTGTGCGCACATGGATAGCTGGCGGGTGGATCGGACGGGGGATGCGGTTTCGTCTACAATCCGCCGATGCCTGACACAGAGAAGGAAACAGTTTGGTACGAAGATGGGTTGAGTTTTAGCTGCACTCAGTGCGGGAACTGCTGCACGGGGCCTCCCGGGTTTGTGTGGTTTGATGAGGATGAGGGCAAGGCGATTGCTGAGTACCTGGGGCTGAGCGTCGAGGCGTTTCACGAGAAATACTGCAAGAAGAAGCACGGTCGATGGTCGCTGGACGAGGTTTCGACACGTCAGGGGTTTGACTGCGTGTTTCTTCGGCGTGATCCGGAGGGTAAGTCTTTGTGTTCGGTGTATCCGGTTCGGCCGACGCAGTGCCGAACCTGGCCATTTTGGCCTGAGAACCTGAAGACGACGCGGCACTGGGCGCGTTCGGCGAAAAACTGCCCGGGGATGAAGAACGGTGGGACGTTTTATCCGGTGCAGCAGGTGCGCGTGATTCTGGGGCAGAATAAGGGGTGAGGGGGGGGTAGGAAATGCTGATTTGTGATTGATGATTGATGATGTGAAGAGGGGAGGGGGCGCTAAACCGCAAGCGTGAGGGGGCATGTGAAGCGACCCCGGCCAAGGCCAGGGGCCATGACCGGGCTTTGGGGCGGGGGTACTAAGCCGCAAGCGTGGGGGGGGCGAATAATTAAACGGAGCGACCTGCGATGGCGACGGATGGAGAACTCTGGCGTGTGTGGTATGACGCGGCGCAGCGGTCGGGGGTTGCGGAGCGTCTGCGCGGGTTGCTGGATGAGATTGATGCACAGGTCGATAAGTCGGGTTTTGCTTGTCAGCAAAGCGGGCGGTGCTGTAAGTTCGAGTCGTTTGGGCATCGTTTGTATATGACGGGGTTGGAGGTGGCGTGGTTCCGGTCGCTGGTTGGAGGGCCGAAGGGCAGTGGTGCTGGGGTTTCGGGGTCTGATGATAAGACGATTGGGTTGCCGGTGATCGATCCGAAGGGGGATGGGTGTCCTTATCAGGTGGATGGCGGGTGCGGTGTGCATGGGGATCGGCCCTTTGCTTGCCGGGTATTTTTTTGTCAGGAAGGGTCGGAGGACTGGCAGGTTCAGCGGTACGAAATGTTTCAGGCAGAGATAAAACGTCTGCATGAAGAACTTGGTTTACCGTATCGGTATATGGAATGGCGAGCGGGGTTAGCGGGGGCGGCGGGTGCGGGGTTGTAGGTGGGCGTTCAAGAGGGGGATGCGAAGCCGCAAGCGGGGGGGATCGCGTTGGTTTATGTGTGTCTTGTTCTGCGGGGTCAGGGGAGGACGTTTAGGAGTTGTGTGGGGTTGTGGATGATGGCGTCGGCGCCGTGGTCGCGTAGATCGGATTCTTCGCGCAGTCCCCAGGTTACGCCGACGGCGAACATGTTGGCGGCTTTGGCGGCGGCCATATCTTCGCCGGAGTCGCCGACGAAGACGAAGTCTTTGGTGGGGATGTTCATGTGTTTGGCGATATCGATGGCGGCGATGGGGTCGGGTTTGAGGGGGATATTTTTACGTTGGCCGAGGACTTGTTCGAAGTTCCAGTTGCCCAGGAGGCGGTGGACCATTTCGATGGTGGCGGGGTGTGGTTTGTTGGAGAGGATGGCGAGGCGGTGGCCGAGCGTGGTGAGAGAGTTAAGTGTGTTGGGGATATCGGGGAAGGGGTGGGTGTTGTCGAACTTGTGTTGGTGGTAGAAGGCGAGGAAATCTTCGAGTGCATTTTCGAGTGTGTGTGGGTCTTTGCCGGTGGCGCGTTGGAGGAGTACATGGACGCCGTTGCCGATCATTTGTTTGCAGACGGAGGTGGTGATTGGCGGGTGGTCCAGTGAGGCGAGGACGTGGTTGGTGGCATTGGTGAGGTCTTGGAGGGTATCCAGGAGTGTGCCGTCGAGGTCGAAGATGAGGGCTTGGGTGGGCATGGGTGATGGGGTCTTGGGTATAGGGTTTGGGGTCTATCTAGGGGGCGCTAAACCGCAAGCGAGGGTTGTGCGCGAGTTGAGTGTAGCGGAAGGGCGATGGTGTGTGGGGGGGGAGTGTGATTTGTGATTTCGCTTCGCGGACCTGCGGTTGCTGATTGATGATGTGAAGAGGGGAACGCTAAACCGCAAGCGGTGGGTGGGGCGAGGGGGGGTAAGGTTGTTTTTGAGTGACCCCGGCCAAGGCCCGGGGCCATGACCGGGCTTTTTTTTGGGGTGTGGGAAGGTGGGGTGAAGATTGCGTGGCGGGGGGTCAGGGCTTATGCTGATAGATTGGTCATTTTATAGAGCGACCTATGCGAGCGAAGAATCCACATCCCGAGTTGGCTCCGGCGATCCGCGAGACGGTGGGGCAGGCGATGGGCCGGCTGCCATCGGGGCTGTTTGTGTTGACTGCGGCGCAGGATGACAAGCGGATGGGGATCATAGTGAGCTTTGTGCAGCAGGCTTGTCTGGTTCCGCCGATGGTGATGGTGGCGATTGCGAAGGGTCGGCCGATCATGCCTTTGATTAGTGAATCGAGGCAGTTTGGGCTGTGTCAGTTGGCTGAGAACGATCGGCTGATGGTGAAGAAGTTCGCCAAGTTTAATGATGCGGCGGTGACGGAGGATCCGTTTTTGGGTTTTGAGATGATGTCTGGGGGGGTGCTGGGGAAGCTGCCGATCCTGAAAAACACACTGGCGTATCTGGAGTGTGAGTTGGTGAGTCATATGGATATCGAGGGGGACCACGATTTGTTTGTGGGTGCGGTGCGTGGGGGGGCGTTGCGTCAGCAGAAGGTTCGGCCTCACATTCGGCTGCGGGAGTCCGGTGAGGATTATTGAATAGTTGTGGGGGGAGTCGGGGGGGGGCGTGTGTGTGGGGGATTCTGATATTTGATTGATGAGTGCTGATGTGATGAGGGGGGCATCTATTTTTTTGCTGCGCTCAGAGGCGGCGTTGTTGGGGAGGGGGAGTTTGAAGTGTGATTGATGATGGATGATGTGAAGAGGGGAGCGCTAAGCCGCAAGCGGGCGTTGGGCGTTGGGGGCGTTGGGGTGTTAGAATCCGGTGATGACCCAAGGCATGACTCCTATTGCGATCGATGATCCGGTGAACGCACGAATCCTGGCGGTGTCTGAGGACAAGGTTCAGGGGTATCAGCGCGACCCGTTTGGTGCGATCGCTTCACAAAGTGGTGTGGAGATCGACACGGTGATTCAGCGGCTGGGGGCGATGCTCGAGGGGGGGACGATCCGGCGGATCCGGCAGACGCTGATGGCGACGAATCTTGCGCCGGGTGCGTTGGTGGCGTGGAAGGTTCCGGCTGAGAAACTTAATAGTGCGTTTGAGTATATGTCTGGGGAAGACCCGTTTTCAGGGCATGTTGTTTTGCGTTCGACGGATAAGGATACGCCGGGTTCGCAGTACAAGCTGTGGACGACGCTGAAGGTGCCGGTGGGTTATTCGATGGAGAAGCACTGCGAGTTTTTGATGTCGCAGACGGGTGCGGAGTCGTATACGTTGCTGCCTGCGAAGAAGTTGTTTGCGTTGGGTGTGGGGCATGTTCGGCGTAAAGATCTGGAGCCTGGGGCGCGGACGGATGAGCCGGGACGGTCGATGGATGTGAGTGTGGTTGAGTTAAACGAGCTGCAGTGGTGTGTGCTGATGGCGTTGAAGCGTGACTTTGCGGCAAGCGAGTTGACGCGGGATATCTGGGCGGGGCGTGCTGCGGAGGCGGGGGTTTCGTTGGATGAGTTTCATCGTGTTGCGGAGGAGTTGAACGGTCGCAAGGTCATCGGGCGGTTCTCGACGTTCTTGGAACATGTTAAGAAGCTCAAGGACGGCACGACGGTGACGAAGTACAACGCGCTGTTTCACTGGGCGGTGCCTGCGGGCAAAGAGATGGAAGCGGGGCTGGAGGTTGGGCGGCACCACATCATGACGCACGCTTACTGGCGTGAGGCGGGGGCTGAGTTTAACCATGTGAACATCATGGGTGTGGCGCACGGGACGGATAAGGACAAGGTGCTGGCGCACAAGGCGGCGATGGATCGTCATCTGCAAGAGGCGGGCATTGAGGTGTCGTATACGAATGTGTTTTGGGGCGGGCGTAGTGAGATTAAGCCTTCGGAGATTTCGCCGGGGGCGTATCGGGACTGGTGTGAGAAGGTGGGGCTGGGGGGAGTGTGAGTTATGATTTGTGATGTTTGATTGATGATGTGAGGAGGGGGAGGGGATGTCTGGTTTTGGGGGTGGAAGGGTGAAGGGTGAAAGGGTGAAAGGGTGAAAGGGTGAAGGGTGAAGGGTGAAGGGTGAAGGGTGAAGGGTGAAGGGTGAAGGGTGAAGGGTGAAGGGTGAAGGGTGAAGGGTGAAGATACCCGCCCCTTCGCTTCGCTTAGGGGCGGCGTTGGGGGAGGGGCGCTAAACCGCAAGCGTGGTTTGGGATGTGATTTTCAGTTTGAGTTAGATCGTTATGGGTGAACCTTTGAGCTTGTTGGAACTTCGAGACGCGTTGGCGGATCCGGTTGCGGAGGCGTTGGTGTCTGTTGCACGGGTGGGGGGGATTGAGCCGTTGGGGCCGGAGAAGCCGGTGGCGGATCAGACGTATAAGTATTTGGTGACGAGTAGTGAGGGCAAGCGGTTGGCGGTGGTGTTGTGTTCGCCGGGTGTTTCGCCGGACTTGATTGCGCGGGGGAATCGTTGCGCTGCTGATGCGAAGCGAGCGTTGGGGGAAGAGTTGGGGAGGGTGGTGTTGGAGCCTTTGGGTGATGGGGAGATCAATGGGTTGAGTTATGTGGTGCTGCCCTACCGGGAGCCTTTGAGTGAGAGGCGCGTGGCGGGTTGGTTGCAGCGTCGGCGGGTTGGGCCGAGGGTTTTGGATTGGTTGCTAGGGTTGACGCGGCAGACGATGTGCGATGTGAGTGAGGCGGATAAGCATGCGCGGTTTATTCGGCCTTTGGGTGAGCTTGCGGAGTCCAGGGATGTCAGCGATGCGGTGCGGGCTGCTGCGGAGCGTGGGTTGCGTAGGTTGGAGGCGGGGAAGTGGGTGCCGAGGTTTGTGTTGATGCACAACGATCTTTGGAAGGGGAACATTCTTTTGGATGATGCTGGGGGGATTGTTGTGATTGATTGGCCGGGGTCGATGGTGGATGGGTACGGGATATATGATTTGGTGAGGCTGGGGGATTCGTTTGGGCTTAGTGATCGTGCGTTGGGTGAGCAGGTGGGTGCGCATTGCCGGGTGTTGGGGTGTGAGCCTGTGGATGCGATGTCTCATTTGGCTGCGGGGCTTGGGTATTTGTTGGGGAATCTGGATCATTTCCCGATGCATTTGTTTGTGCCGTTGGCGGATCGATGTGTTAGGCGGGTTGGGTCGGCGGTGGGTGAGGTGAGGGAAGTATGATTTATGATTTGAGGAGGGGGAGGGGGCGCTAAACCGCAAGCGTGGTGGGGGGAGTGAGGTGTGTGGGGCGTGGTGTATTTGTGAGTGACCCCGGCCAAGGCCCGGGGGGCCATGACCGGGCTTTGGGGTTGAGGGGATGTTGGGGGGCTATCCGGGGGGAAGTGGGTTAGACTTTTGTGTATGGATGAGATGGCCGAGATTATTTCGACGGAGGGTTCGGAGGATTCTGCGGGATTGTCGCGCCCGGAGGGGATGCCGCGTTATAAGTTGTTGATTGCGTATGACGGGTCGGGGTTTCATGGTTGGCAGAAGCAGGAGCCGCCGGAGGGGCCGGTGTTGCGGACGGTGCAGGGGGTGATGTATGAGGCGATGGTGAGGCTGTTCAAGCAGCCGATCAATCTGGTGGGCGCGAGCCGGACGGATGCGGGGGTGCATGCGCGGGGGCAGGTGGCGCATTTTGAGGCGGAATCGCGTGTGCCAGTGGAGCGTATGGCGATGGCGATTAACAGTCGGCTGCCGAAGGATATTGAGGTGCTTGAGGCGGACGAAGTTTCGTCGGGGTTTGATGCGATCCGATGTGCGGTGACCAAGCAATACACCTATACGATTCATAATACCGGCTGTCGGCCGTTGGGGCTTCGGCACTTGGTGCATCATTACCGGCATGCGCTGGATGCTGATGTGATGGATGCGGCTGCTGGGCGGCTGCTTGGGGAGCATGATTTTGAGGGTTTTAGTGCTGCGGGGCACGGGCGGGAGTCGACGGTGCGGACGATCCATCGTTGCGGGGTTAAGCGGGATGGGGATCAGGTTGTGATCACGGTGGAGGGGAGCGGTTTTTTGTGGAACATGGTGCGAATCATTGCGGGGACGTTGGTGGAGGTTGGGCGGGGGCGGTTTGAGGTTGAGCAGATTGATGAGATATTACGGACGGCTGATCGGCGGCTAGCTGGGCCGACGTTGCCGCCGGGGGGGCTTTGTCTTGAGTGGATTGAGCATGAGTGGGAGGGGAAAGCAGGAAACGCAGGACGGCCTCAACAGCGGCCGCCGCTAAATTTGGAAAGCAGGAAATAGGAGTTGGGCGAGGTTGTTCGCTAGTTCGCCATTCCATGAAGATTCTTCACGTCATTACGCGGTTGATTCAGGGGGGTGCTCAGCAGAACACGGTGCTGAGTTGTGGGGCGCAGGTGCGCGCGGGGCATGAGGTGCATTTGGCGTATGGGCCGATTTATGGGCCGGAGGGGTCGTTGCTGGAGGAGGCCAAGGCGAGCGGGGCGGTGTTGCATGAGGTTGCGTCGATGGTGCGTGCGGTGAATCCGTGGCGGGATGTGGGTTGTTATTTTTCGTTGCGTCGATTGATCCGTGAGGTTCGGCCGGAGGTGGTGCACACGCATTCGAGTAAGGCGGGGGTTGTTGGGCGTGCGGCGGGGTGGGCGGAGAATGTCCCTGTGGTTGTGCATACGGTTCATGGGTTGCCGTTCCACGATCGGCAATCCAGGTTGATATATGGGGTGTATGTGGCGCTCGAAAAGTGGGCGGCGAGGCGTTGTCATCATTTTATTGCGATAACGGGGGCGATGGTTGAGGCGTTTGGTGAGAAGGGGATTGCGGGGGCGGATCGGTTTACGGTGATTTCAAGCGGGGTGGAACTTGGGCGTTTTGAGGTGGGTGAGGATGCGCGGGGGGTGGCGCGTGAGCGGTTGGGGATTGGGTTAGGTGTGCCGGTGGTTGCGTTGCTGGCGAGGTTGGATGCGCTTAAGGGGCATGATGATGTGTTGGATATTTTGCCTGGGTTGTTGAAGCGGTACGAGGGGTTGGTGGTGTTGTTCATTGGTGATGGTTGGCGGCGAGCGCATCTTGAGGCGCGGATCAAAGATGAAAGATTGGGTGAGAATGTTCGATTGATGGGGTTGATTCCGCATGAGCAGGTGCGTAAAGTTTTGCCTGCTGCGGATGTGAAGGTGTTGCCATCGTATCAGGAGGGGCAGAGCCGAACGCTGGTGGAGGCGCTATTGTGCGGGTGCGGGGTTGTGGCGAATGATGTGGGGGGGATTCCTTCGATTTGTATTGACGGGGAGACGGGGAAGCTGGTGGCTGTTGGGGATCAGGCGGCGCTGGCGGAGGCGATTGGCTGGATGATTGAACATCCGGCGGAACGGAGTGCGATGGTTGAGCGTGGGCGGGTGTTGGTTAAGGAAAAATTCAGTGCGGAGTCGATGACGTTGGAATTAGAACGGTTGTATGAAGGTTTATTATTGGATAGGAAGTGAACCGCGAAGGCGCGAAGAACACGAAGTTAAGGCAAGTAAGAAGTATCCGCAGATTTCGCAGATGACACAGATTAGGAATAGGGATAGAATTTTCTTTTCTTCATCTGTGTCATCTGCGAAATCTGCGGATAACTCCTCCTCCCCGCTTCGCGCTCTTCGTGCCTTTGCGGTAAAAAAAGGATTCTAAGATGGCGAACATACTTGTTGTTGGGCCGCACCCGGACGATCAGGAGTTGGGGATGGGTGGGTCGATTATTCGGCTGGCGAAGCAGGGGCATGATGTGTTGGTGTTGGATGTGACTAATGGTGAGCCGACGCCTTACGGGTCGTTGCCGGAGCGTGAGAAGGAGTGGACGGAGGCGGCGAAGATCATGGGGGTGAAGCGTCGGTTGCTTGGGCTGAAGAACCGTGAGGTGGAGCATACGTTGGAGGCGCGTCACAAGATGGCGGGGGTGATCCGCGAGCATCAGGCGGAGATCGTTTTTCTGCCGTTTGAGGAGGATGCGCACCCGGATCATCGTGCGGTGACGCGGATTGTGGAGGATGCGCGTTTTGATGCGAAGCTGACGAAGATTGATTTGCCGGGTGAGCCGATCTATCCGAAGTGGTTGATTTATTATTACTGCACGCATCTGCGGTGGGTGGTGAACCCGTCGTTTTGTCTGGATATCACGGAGGAAATGGACGAGAAGGAGCGTGCGATCAAGGCTTATCACACGCAGTTTGTGGTGCCTGAGAAGAATCGACGGGTGGTTGAGTTTGTGCGAGAGATGAACGGGTATATGGGTTCGCGGATCGGGGTGCGGTATGCGGAGCCGTTTTTTACGAAGGAGCCGGTGGGGTTGGGTTCGCTGGATGGGTTGGTGATGTGAGGGGATTTATGATTTATGATTTATGATTTATGATGTGAAGAGGGGGGGGTGAGATGTGTGATGTCTGATTTGTGATTAGAGGAGGGGGAGGGGCGCTAAACCGCAAGCGAGGGTTGTTGATTGGGTGAAGAACCCGCCCCTTCGCTGCGCTCAGAGACGGCGTTGGGTTTGGAAGGGGTGATGTGCGTGGTAAGTCGCGGCGCTTCGTGGGGAGGGGGAGAGTTGAAAAATATTTTGTGTTAGCGGTACTCGATGTCTTGGACGAGTTTGCCGTCGTTGTCTCTAGACCAGACGAGTGTGGGTTCGGGGTGCAGGCCTGCGGCGGTGATGCGTGGGGGTAGGTCGTTGCGTGAGGGTTCGAGTAGTTTGAAGAGTGTGGTGGTGCCGTTGCGTCTTTTGTAGCGGTAGAGGTTGGGGTCGTCGGCGTTGATTTCGGTGGTGATGCCGTGGGTTTTTCTTGTGAGTACGAAGTTTCGTGCCTGGAGTGAGTCGCGTAGTTTTTTGATGGATTTGGGTGGTTGTTCGTTGCGTTCGTCCATGAAGCGTAGTGCTTCGCCGAGGAATTCCATGCGTGAGGCGGCGGTGTTGAGGGGGTCGGGTTTTTGTTGGTTAGCGAAGTCGGTCCAGCGTTTGGCGAGAGGTTGGAGGCTGTTTTGGCCGAAGACTTCGTTGAAGGCGGATTGGTGGTCTCGACCGGCGCTGACTTTCTGGAGGTAGCGTGCGAAGGCGGGTTGGTACTTGTCGTTTTCGCCGTGGATGAGGAAGAAGACGATGGACCAGGACTGTGCGTACACGAGAGCGGCGCGGTCGGGGTTGTTGTGTAGTATGTTGGCCCATCGCTCGGGACTTAGGTTGACGAGTTGAGCGAAGTCGATGGCGGTGTCGGATTTCAGTGCGTGTTGTACTTGTTCGAGTCGGCGTGTGCTGGCGAGGCCGGTGGTCATTTTTTCGCCGACGATGATGGCGTCCTCGAAGTATTGTGCGAGTCCTTCGTTGATCCAGGTGGGGAGGTCTTTGCCGAGGCGGTTGAATGCGAACTGGTGGAAGCCCTCGTGTTGAAGGACTTGGAAGGTCTGGCTTCGGCTGCGTCCTTGTGTCCAGGTGGCGAGGCCTTGTGATGCGGGTGAGAAGAAGAACATGCCGCCGGTGTTGGTGGCGTTGATATTTTGGGAGGTCATGAACTGTTGGTACTGGGCTTCGGTGCGGAGGAGGTAGAGGGGCATGTGTGCCTGGGAGCGTGAGTGGAACTCGCGGAAGCGTTCTTCGTATTGAGCGAAGACGGTGTCCATGTGTCGGCCGAAGCCGCGGACCTCGTCACGGGTGAGGTTGGTGTGGATGATGTAGGACTTGCTGCGGAATTTTTGGAGTTGGAGGTCTTGCGCGTGTGATGCGCTGGGGGTGAGCAGGAGTAGGAGGAGGAGGATGGTGAGTAGGATTGAGGGGGATGAAGATACCCGCCCCTTCGCTGCGCTTAGGGGCGGCGTTGGGGGGAGGAGCTGTGGGGGGTTGGGTTGGGTTTTATCCGGCGTCGTCATCCGTGGGTAAACCGATGCGTGTAAGAAGAAGTGGATGAGGGTTTATTTGCCGGCGTAGTCGATGATTCGGCTGATTTCGCTGCGCATGTCGTGTCGGTGTATGACGCGGTCGACGAAGCCTTTTTCCTGTAGGAACTCGGCTCGTTGGAAGCCGTCGGGTAGGTCCTGGCGGACGGTGTTGGCGATGACGCGTGGGCCGGCGAATCCGATGAGCGCGTCACGTTCCGCGAGGATGACATCGCCTAGCATGGCGAAGCTGGCGGTGACGCCGCCTGTGGTGGGGTCGGTGAGAACGCTGATGAAGAGTCCGGCTGCGTCGTCGAGTCGAGCGAGTGCTGCGGAGGTTTTACTCATCTGCATGAGTGAGAGTGCGGACTCCTGCATGCGTGCGCCGCCAGAGGCGCTGACGATGATGACGGGTCGGTCGGTTTCGGTGCCGAGTTCGATGATGCGAGTGATTTTTTCGCCGACGACGCTGCCCATGGAGGCCATCATGAAGCGGTTGTCCATGACGGCGAGTACGACGCCACGGCCTTTGATGAAGGCGCGTCCGCATTGGACGGCGTCGTTTTGGCCGGTCTTGGCTTGTTCGTTTTTGAGTCGTTCTTTGTAGGGGATGCGGTCGTGGAAGCGTAGGGTGTCGCGTGGCGTGAGGTTGGCCCAGAGAGGCTCGAAGCTGCCGGGGTCGCAGAGTTGTTCGATGCGTTGGATGGCGTCGATGCGGTAGTGGTAGTCGCAGTCGGGGCAGACGTGGAGGGTTTGAGCGACCTGCTTGGTGTAGAGCATGGCCTCGCAGTTGGGGCAGCGTTTCCAGAGGCCTTCGGGGATGCCGGCGGGTTTGCCGTTGGTCTCGGGCTTGTGCTCTTGCCGGGAGCGTTGGGCCTGGGTGGGTTGTTTGGGGTGGGTCATTGCTTTCACGGGGGTTTCCGCCAAAATGGCTCGTGCCGGGGGGCTGGGGTCCGGGCCAAGGGCCGGGGTCTGATGTCAATGGCCGCATGTGAGCGGTGCGTTAGGATTATATCGGCAAACCTTCAAGGGATACACCAACCATGCGGATCGTTCGATTTGTGGATATTGATGGTAAGACATGTTTTGGGAATGACTTAGGCGATGGGTCTGCGGATTTGCTGGCGGGATCGCCGGTGGCTGGGGGGTTAAAAACGACGGGTGAGGTGGTGCGGATGGGTCGGCTGCTGGCTCCGGTTGAGCCGGTGAACGTGATTTGTATAGGAAAGAACTATGCGGAGCATGCGGCGGAGATGGGTGGGGAGGGGCCGGCGAGGCCGATTGTTTTTATGAAGCCGACCAGTGCGTTGAACGATCCGGGCGGGGCGATCCGGTTGCCTGCTTGTTCGCATGGGCCGGAGGTTGATTATGAGGGGGAGTTGGCGGTGGTGATCGGCACCCCCGGAAGAGATATCCCCAAAGATAACGCGCTGGATCATGTGTTGGGGTACACCTGTGCGAATGATGTATCGGCGCGGTGGTGGCAGAAGAAGGGGAGCGGTGGGCAGTGGGTGCGTGGCAAGGGGTTCGATTCGTTTTGTCCGTTGGGGCCGGTGCTGGTGACGGCAGATGAGATTCCTGACCCGCAAGCGCTGACGCTGACCACGACACTTAATGGCGAAGAGATGCAGCGAGGGCATACCGGCGACATGATTTTTTCAGTTGCGGGATTGATTTCGTTTTTGAGTCAGGACACGACGCTGCTGGCGGGGACGGTGATACTGACGGGGACGCCTGCGGGGGTGGGGGCGGGGCGGACGCCGCCGGTGTTTCTTAAGGCTGGGGATGAGGTGGTGGTTGAGATTGAGGGGATTGGGAAGCTGGTGAATCCGGTGGTGGGTGCGGGGGGGGCGTGATGAGGTGGTGGTGGGTATATTTAATAGTTGTTAGTTGATGTGTCGCGGGACCTGCGGCGTGTAACGCCGCGGCTATGAAAGATGGTGGTGTGGTGGCAACTGTGCGTGTCACGTTGCGGGTAGGAAAGATAGTTGTGTGACGGTGGCGGGGTGTGTCACGTTGCGGCTATGAAAGATGGTGGTGTGGCCACTACTGTCCCAACGTTTGAGCCGTGATTTCGTATAAGTGTTGCCAAGCGAATGATCTGCAAGAGAAGATGACCTGCATCAACTTGAACTTGCTGCGACCATCGGGCCTTTCCTTGAATACAGGAGAGGCTCATGTACG
>JAJRRS010000130.1 GCA_024279275.1 Planctomycetota bacterium
CCTAAGCAACCGTATCTTCGCTGATCAGGACGAACTGTGGGACGCATGCGTGGTGGCCTGGAACCACCTGGGTCCCCAACGCCTGGCCAGCATCTGCCACACCGATTGGGTCGCGCTGGAATTAAGATGAAGGCGTATTATTCGCCCCCACGATCGTGTCTGACAAACGCACATACGGCAAGATCGGATAGGCCTGCGAAGCCTGCTCCCGATCCAGTCTTTCAAGAAACTTCGACCCCGGGCGCATATCCCGGGCAAGCGAACCCGGCGCAACTACTTTTGACATGCTGGCCCCGCGATGCGGCGTGCTGATTGTATATAGCCTGGCCATATGAAGCCGGTGGTCGGCCCCGTCGTCACCGATCGTCGAGGCGGCGTAGCGTGCCACGATCCCGCCCATCGAGAAGCCGACCACGTCAACCTCTTGGGTCTGACTGACATCGTCCGACGGGTATGCGGCACCGACCCGCTTGAGTACCCGCCGACGACACGCATCGAAGGTCGTACACATCCCAAACCCGATCGAGATGATCCGATCATCCCCGACCGCCTGACGTAGCTGCTCCGCCAGGTAGGCTGGGGGGAGCCCCATCACGTCGCCCCACCCGCCGAGCACGACGACCGGGCGTTGTAACGTAACCGGATGCTCGCGCATCCATAGAAGGTCCGCCTTCGCCTGCTTCACCGTCAAGGGGAACGAAGGGTTTTCCTGCTTACCCACAGAACACCCGGGCAGGAACGCAGCGAACGACAACAGACCCGCCAGGACACTGGCCATCCCGTGCCTCGCCGCCGCGCCACTCGTGCAATCATTGGATGCCATACGGATCGCCTTGTGGATTTCCCAAGCCGCTGCCACACACGCAATCTTAGTTTGCAGCGTGCGTTAGATATGGGAGGATAGGCCGGATCAGGACCAGATACCATCCGGGGCGGTGACACGATTCATGGCAGAAGCTAAACACAGCGGCGAAACAACATTGCCCGACAAGCTGCAAGCACCGAACCCTCAAATACCCACCCTGGGCCGGCATAAGACCGCCACCGCATGGCTGATGCTGCTGGCCATCCTGATCCTCTGCGCGATCCCGATGCTCGTGGCGGTGGGCCAGAACGACTCCAAGCGGACCATGGAAAATATCGCCGTCCTCAGCGCCCAGGAAACCTGGCTGCGTCAGCACGGCTGGCAGGACATCCCCAAAGACCCCGACGCCTGGCTGATGCCCACAAACAACGGCAACCCGCGCATCGTCAAGCCTCCCCTGGTGATCTGGCTGGACATGCTCGCCTGGTCCGACCTGACACCCCAAACCTCCACCGCCCAACAATTAATCACCCGCGCAAGGATCGTGTCCGTAGGAATGGGTCTGCTCACCGTCGCCGGCATCTTCTGGATCGGCTGCGTCATAGGCGACCACAAACTCGCCGTCCTGTCCGCACTCGCCGCCGGGAGTTGCCTTTTCCTGCAGCGCCAGGCAAGGATCGCCTCCTATGACATCCACATGACCGGCTGGGCAACCCTCGCGGTCGCCTCCGCCATCTGGGCCATGCGCCCATTCAAGCCCGCCCCCGGCATGGGCCGTGCTATCTTTGGCTGGTCGCTCGCTGGCGTAGCCCTGGCCTGCTCCTACATGAGCAAGGGGCCGCTCGCGTTACTGGTCGGCGCCGCACCGGTGCTGTGCACCATTGTCGTTGTAAAA
This sequence comes from Planctomycetota bacterium, assembly GCA_024279275.1. Classification (GTDB taxonomy): domain Bacteria; phylum Planctomycetota; class Phycisphaerae; order Phycisphaerales; family Phycisphaeraceae; genus JAJRRS01. The sequence continues at coordinate 1,701 of JAJRRS010000130.1, forward strand.
AACCATTGGCGTCGTCACGTCATAGGCCTGGCGAGCATGCTCCTGATCGCCGCAGCTCTGACCGCACCGTGGTACCTCTATCTCTTCTCGGTCGTCCGCAACGCCAAGGTGTCACTGATCCACGAATACGGCGCGGAGCGGATGGAATTCCAAAACCCGCTTTACTACCTGGGCCTGCTGGGCCTGATCCTGCCCTGGACCATCTGGCTGGTCAGCGCCCTCATACAACCCTTCATACGATCCGCCGGCGAACAACGAAAAAGACTTTTGATCGCCTGGGCGTGGTTCGTCCTGATCTTCGTCGCGTTCTCGATCCCCGGTGCCAAACAACAACGTTACATCCTCCCGATCATGCCCGCCGCCGCGCTATTGATCGGGCAGCTCTGGCGCTACCACGAATCACTCGCAGAACGCGGCGAAGTCGATCCAGGCGTGAATATTTTACGCATCCCCCACTGGCTGGCGATCATCACCGTGTCGATCCTGGCCTGGCCCTTCTTTGTCAGCCAAGGGTGGATGGTCCAGCACGGCTGGTTCAACACCATGCCCGTCGGCGATGTCCCCATGGCATTCGCCGCCTCCGCCGGCATCATCCTCACCATCCTCGCCGTACTGGGCGCACGCTGGCATTTTCAATGGCGTCCGATGCGCGCAGGCGTCACCACCGCCGTCTGGTCAGCCGTCTTAATGACACTCGTCTGGTACGCATGGTCCACCGGCGAACGCGGCACACACCCCGTCAGAGCCTCGTCAGAACAGATCGGACTGCAAACCCAAGGCGCAATCATCGGCTGCTTCAAGCACCGTAAATACCCGCTGGCTGCTAACGAAGAATTCCTGCTCTACGCCCGCAGGATCGTCACACCCGTCAGACCCCGACAGATCGCCGAATTCGGCCAAAGCGCCCAAGACGTCTACCTCATCGCCACCCAGGACAAACCTGTCAATCGCTATCTCAGACGCAACGGGTACAAAATCGATCGTGAATTCCTTCACGACTACGACGAGATGCTTAACCTCTGGAAGTATGTCGGCGATCGCGAGGCAACCCCGACCGATATAGCCGACACCGCAACGAAATCGTAACACCCACCAACCACACGAGAGATCGCTCTGCGTGCGCCTGCATCAACTCTCTCATGTATCACTGCCCGTCACACCTGCACTGTCACCGCCGATGCCGCCTGACCAACGCCAACGCCCCCAACAACCCAAACACCCCCATCGTCCCCGGCTCCGGGATCACATTAGACGCATCAACCAACGGCGCCCCGGGGGGCGTGCCCGCATTCCAATTCCCCAACACCACATTCAGGTCATCGATCCCGATAAACCCGTCACCC
>JAJRRS010000131.1 GCA_024279275.1 Planctomycetota bacterium
CAATACTACAGGTCTTGAGCGTCTCGCTATTCGAGAAAACCCCGTTAATACAGGTGTTTTCACGCCCGGGCGGCATAACTCAAACCGACTCATTCGCTAACCAGTTGGTATTATTCGACTAACGTTGGGACAGTAGTGAGGGCGGCTATTAAAACCCACTACGTTTTGATTCTGGATGCGATCGCTCGGGCTGACCCACCTCGCCCACCAGCCCTCCCTCACGTTCCTCTTCCGCGCACCTCAAACCCTTGGCCTCTCCCACCGCCCCCTTGGCCCCTTATCCATCTTGCCCGACCGGTTTAACACCTATTTTCCGATAGAAACATCATAGACCCTTGCCAAATCAGCCCGCAGAGCCTAATGTCGAGGCATAGTTACGGACTAGGGGGTAGGCTTGCCTGCGCTGGGGGGCCGGGGGGGATCCGGGGGCGGGGGCTGGCAGCCGATCGAACTTGGCACTGAAATAAGGAAGTCTTGTGATGCGCTCTAACCGTTTAGCTGTAGTCGGTGTGTTTGGCGTCTTAACCTGCGCTGTCAACGCCTCAGCAATCAACATCGTCTTTGATTATTCACTGGACACCAACAACTTCTTCGACACGCAAGCCAAACGCGATGTCTTGGATGCCGCCGCAGCAGTGTTCGAGGTCATCACCGACAGCCTGGACGCCATCGTGCCCGGCACGGTCTATAACGCCGGCACACAGAACGAGTTTTCCGACACCTGGGACGCTTCTTTTTCGCATCCGGGTACGGGGGCGAACCACATCATCACCGACATGAATGTCCCCGCCGACACGCTGATCGTGTTCGCAGGCGGACGCAACCTCTCAGGCAGCACACTGGGTATCGGCGGACCCGGTGGGTTTAACGCCAGCGGGATCACACCCTTCATCAATACCGTTTCGGGCCGAGGCCAAGCCGGCGCAACCGCCCCGGTGCCTTATGACTTCGGCCCCTGGGGCGGCGCGATCTCCTTCGACACACCCAACGACTGGAGCTACGACGGCACGCCCCTGTCTTACGAGTCCGACTTCTTTTCCGTCGCCGTACACGAGTTGGGACACCTCATGGGCTTCGGCACCGCCACCTCCTTCGACGTCCTCGCCAGCGGCACAACCTTCTCCGGCGCAGCCTCCACCGCACTATTCGGCAGCAACCCAACGCTACACTCAGACCAGTCACACTGGGCCACCGGCACCACCAGCTTCATCCCCAACGGCGGATCCCAGGAAACTGCCATGGACCCCGACATCACCAACGGCACAACCAAACAATTCACGCTCCTTGACTTCGCAGCACTCACAGACATCGGCTGGCAAGTCCCTGCCATGTCAGCAGGCGGGATCGATGGCGATCTTAACAGTGACGGGTTCGTCGGCATCGGCGACCTGAACCTGGTCCTGGCTAACTGGAACCAGAACGTCGCCCCCGGCGACCCCCTGCTCGGCGACCCCTCCGGCGACGGGTTCGTCGGCATCGACGACCTCAATACAATCCTCGGCAACTGGAACGCCGGCACACCTCCTGCCGGTGGTAGTGGTACGACGGTTCCTGAACCCGCCACGCTGACTCTGCTGGCCCTCGGCAGCGCCGCCGCCTTGCGCCGCCGTTAACCCCAACGACAAGACATTCCATCTCCGCGTGTCAGTTCGGCCTTAGTAGCTGCGGGCTTACAGCCCGCAGACCCCTCACCAGCGTCAAAAAATACGGCTATTTTCATCCAAAATAAGCTAAAAAACCTGTATCGCACCACCCCGTTCTGATAGCCTGTGTGTATCCCTACTGGTCCTGGAGACATACATGCCTAATCGCCCTCTCATAGCGGCCGCCATGATTCTCGGCCTGCTGACCGCGCCGCCTACCACCCGCGCCGCCACCAGCACGATCGAAGTCGATCTGACTAACCCGATACCAAACGTCATCGCCAACAAACTCATCGCCGACGGCCAAGGCGACGACTGGACCGGCGCGACTCTGCAGATCGACCTCCTCGCCGGGAGTGTCTACAACGACCCGGCCTTTAACTCGGATGGCACGCAGGCGATCTTTTGGGGATTCGTGCCAATACTTCGATGGGACAGTGCCGTAGGAATTGCCAATGATGGAAGTGGTGGCATCGTGCGTTGCATAGAAGCTTGCAATTTTAACTTAAGCGGTACCGGAAACGGTGCCGCCGACTACACCTGGTTCAACACCAACACCGGTGACACCGCCCCCGTCCAGACCGCCAACATCTCGATGACCGACGATGCGGCGGGGACATGGTCTTTAATCACAGCTTTCGCCAGCGGGCAGATCCAATCCTCCGGCATCGTAACCAACGGCGTCATGGTCCCCGAACCCGCATCACTGCTACTTCTGGGCGTTGGCGGTTTGGGTCTACTCAAGCGATCGCGACGCGACGTATAACAGGAGGTTTAAGATGTTCGGATTCAAGCAGGCATCTTGTTGTTTGATCGTATTACTAGGCATGACGGCCTCGGCCTCGGCCGCGATTGCGTTTTTGGGGATCGATGGACGCAACACCATCCCCAACACGGTCGCCAACGGCATCATCGCCGACGGCCAGGGCGTGGACTGGACCGCCGCTGTATTAAAAATCGACCTGTTCAGCGGCAGCGTCTACAACGAGCCGAACTTCAATAGCGATACACAACAGTCGGGATTGTGGGGGTTCGTTCCGGGATTGCAGTGGGACAGCTACGTCGGCATCCCCGGTGACGGCTTAGCAGGCATCGCCGGCGGCGCGGGCGACTTGGGCGGCGGACCCCAGAATATCGGCGGCACAGGCGTTGATGCCGTCAGCGTCACTTGGTTCAACACACGCACCACCGACACCGGCCCGATCCTCATCGCGAATATCACCCTGTCCGATGACGCGACCGGCACCATGCAGTTCATCGCCACCTTCGCCGACGACACCCAGGTTCAATTTGGGATAATCATTGAGAGTGGATCGATCGGCCTGGTAGGGAACCTCCCCCCGCCGTTTCCCGAGCCGGGCACGCTGTCACTGCTGGCTGTATGTAGTCTGGGCCTACTGAGGCGGGGCCACGAGAGATGCCAATGAACGCGGTTCACGGGTCTTTCTGGGGTATCCGCGGGCAGCCGGGGCTTGACGCGCGTGCTATAATGGGTGCCGGCTATGCGGGTTATGCCCCCTGGGGCGTGTGTATGGGCCTTAATACCCTTAACCATAGCCAGAATCGGTAGTTCTGATGGCCCGGCCGATGGCGTCGGGTAGGCTTTTGTGTTGCCGACCCCGATCGGTGCGGGAGAATCAAATATGTCTTTTATGCGTAAACGTCTTTACGCCGTCGCTGCGGCGGCGGTCCTGGTGTCGATCCCCACTCTCAGCACCGCCTCGGCGAGCACCATCGTCAAGATGCAGTTCAACCTGGGCTTGGCTGGCCCTCCATTGGACACCGTCTACATCGAACTCTTTGACGACACCCCCGTCACCCAGGCCAACTTCCTGAGCTACGTCAACGCCGGCGACTACAACAACGTGGTCATGCACCGCATGGTCCCCGGGTTCGTCCTCCAAGGCGGCGGCTTCACATGGAACGGCTCCTCCTTTACACCGATCAACAACAACGGCCCGATCGTCAACGAATTCGGCCGATCCAACCTCCGCGGCACACTCGCCATGGCCAAGCTCGGCGGCGACCCCGACAGCGCGAGCAACCAGTTCTTCTTCAACTACGGCGACAACTCCGCGAACCTCGATAACCAGAACGGCGGCTTCACCGTCTTCGCCCGCGTCCTGGGCAACGGCATGGACCTGATCGATGCCTACAGCTCTCTCCAGACTTTCACCGTCGCGGGCTTCGCCGACGTGCCACTACTCAACGGCAACCAGTTCGTGGTGATGAATGATGTCAGCGTTACACAACTTCGCATCGGCGACACCGACTTGGACGGCACAGTGTCCCAGGCCGACGCAGACCTGCTCACCACCACACTCGTCGGCGGAACCGATCAACCACAATTCGACGTAGACGAAAACGGCACCGTCGAGCAGGCGGACCTCGACCTGCTTAACGCCCTGCTCCTCGGAGACATCGACGGCGACGGGTTCGTCGGGATCACGGACCTGAACGTCGTCCTTGCCAACTGGAACCAGAACACGCCACCGGGTAATGTCAATGCGGATACGTCGGGCGATGGCTTCGTCGGCATCGACGACCTCAACGCCGTGCTGGGTGTGTGGAATGCCGGGTCGCCTCCCCCACCTGCCGCCGGCGCAACCGTACCCGAACCCGCAAGCCTCGCACTGCTGGGGTTGGGATCGGTTATGACGCTATTACGCCGACGCCGCTAGAAAATCCACTTAGTTTTCTCATCACATGGGAAATAGCACGCCCCCAACGCGGACACGGCAACGATACGCCTCACTAATGTTGTCAGCGAACTACCCCCGCGTGCTTCTTCCAGCACAGACTCATACAATAGGGTCCATTAAATCCATAGCCGGTCATTCGTCCCTCAGCCCTCGGCTTTGCCGGGGGATAGGCGCGACATTCGCCACGGGTATTCGTCGTGATCCGTATTACCAGGAGCCAACCATGCCCACACCCTTGACCGATGCGCAGATCACCGAGGCCTTAACTCAACTCCCCTACTGGTCACACCAAAACAACCGGCTGACCCGCGACTATAAGTTTGCCGACTTCAACGAGGCGCTGGGGTTCATCGTCCGCGTCGGCCTGCTCGCCGAGCAGCACAACCACCACCCCGAAATCTTCAACGTCTACAGCACCGTCAATATCTCGCTGAACACACACGACGCCGACGGGAAAGTCACACACAAAGACATCGACCTCGCCAACGCGATCCAAAAACTCGGATAAACGCGCAGTCATACGGACCCGGCGCTGGGCGACCACGATAGTGCAACCCGCCTCGATGATAGCCGTCGGTTACAGCCGACGAGTCCGATCCTCTAAGATGACAATCATCAATACCCGTCCCGTTTGAGATGAGAATGCTGTAGCTGATCCCCGCATCTTAGGCGGAGAATCCTGGCCATTTTCGGACCGATGCCCAGGCGGTTATACTTCTGCCCATGAAGCTCCTCGAACAACTCGTCCTGACCCCCGGCGTACCCGGCCGGGAACACCGCGTACGCAAACTGATCCAATCGCAGATCAAAGGCCTCTTCGACGAGGTACGCACCGATGCGCTCGGCTCACTGATATGTGTGCGAAACGCAAGGCCCAAATCGAAATCCCGGGGCGCATCCGGGGCACGTACACGCTCAAAGAAAAAACCACTGCGCATCATGCTCGCCGCACACATGGACCAGATCGGGTTCATGGTCAGGCACATCGACGACAAGGGCTTCCTCCGCGTCAACGCCGTCGGCGGGTTCGACACACGCAACCTCTTCGCAAGATTAGTCAGCGTCTGCCCCGACGTGAACGACCCAAAGAAAGACCTGCCCGGCGTGATGAACCCCGGCGGCAAGCCCGTCCACATCGCCAGCGCAGAGGACCGCAAGAAGGTGCCCGAAATCGAAGACCTCACCATCGACCTGGGCCTGCCCGTTGCGCAGGTCAAGAAGAAAGTAAAGCTCGGCGACATGGTCGTCCTCCGCGCCCCCTTCCAAAAGGTCGGCGACACCGTCGTGTCACAGTGCATGGATAACCGCATCGCCTGCTGGGTCGTTATCGAAGCAATCAAGAAGCTCGCCAAGTCGAAATCCCGGGGACATGACTGCGAAGTGCACTGCGTCTTCACCGTTCAGGAAGAGGTCGGCCTACGCGGCGCAGGCACCGCTGCCTACAGCATTAAGCCCGACATCGGCATCGCCATCGACACCACCCTCTGCTGCGACACCCCCGGCATCCCAAGCGAGCTGCGCGTCA
>JAJRRS010000132.1 GCA_024279275.1 Planctomycetota bacterium
GAAGCCGCCGATACGCCACAACCCTTTGAGGTATTGGACATCTTCTGTGGCACGGGCAGCCTGGGCCTGGAAGCCCTGTCACGCTGGGCGGACCGCTGCACGTTTGTGGATATGGACCGCGACGCCATCGGTCGGCTCGAACAGAACCTGTCGGACCTTAGCCTGGGTGATCGTGCCCGGGTGGTGAAGGCCAGCGCCCTGAACCCGGTCTGGTTGGCCCAACTCAAGCCCGAGTCGATCAACCTGATCTTCCTGGACCCGCCGTATGCGATATCTGAGGACGAGCAGGGACGAAAAGACCTGGTCGCACTGATGGGTGAACTCCGTCGCGTTGCCGCCCCGAGATGTTTTCTGTCCCACCGCACAGCTAAAGATGTCACCCCCGACCCGGTCGATGGCTGGGACGGGCCGACGAGTCATAATTACGGGTCGATGACGGTGCATTTTTTCACCATCCAAGCACCCGCATAATGATATGGGTGACTTCAACGTAGGCATTGCCCCAGGCACCCTCCCGAAAGAAGGCCGTCTCGACGTTCGGCGAGCCGATGAACGGCCGCAGCACCCAGCCCATCTGAATCCCGACGAAGGCGTAGATGACCAGCCAGAGCCGGACCATGACACGGTGGCGGGGGTTGCGTGCGATCAGCGGGCGGTAGAGCCGAAGCAGCAGGAGTTGTGCGGTGATGCTGGCGGAGCCGAACATCAAGGCGTTGAAGAGCAGTGCGGATTGGTAATCCGAACTCGATGCGTACCACAGCGCGGTGAACGGTGCGAAGGAAGCGAGGACGACGGTCAGGGCGGCCTGTGTGGCGACCAGGGCACGCAGGGACTTGGCAAAATCGTCGCGCAGGCCCAGGATGGTATTGATGATGAAGAAGCTGGGCAGGCTGATGGCAAAGGTTAAAGTGAGCAGCAGCGGAACCTTGGTGGCCGAGTAGACGACCTGCCAGAAGCGTTCGCCCGTGACCCCGCCGAAGCTGCCCATGACCGCGCCGTAGAGAAACCCGAAGGCGATCGTGATGAGGATGATCTGCCGGGGGCCGCCGACCACAACCCTTGGGCGGGCGCGTAGCAGGTCGTCGATGCCAACGAGGCGAGCTTTTAGGGTCCGGGGTGTATCTTGCATCTTAGGTGGGTCAGGCACCAAAGAGTTTGGCGATGGCGTCCAGCACGTCGATGAAGAAGTTGCTGTCGCGCTCGCGGAACCAGGTGAAAGGCATATCGGGTTTGCCGATGAACGGCCGAAGCACCCAGCTCATCTGTACGCCGACCAGAGAGAAGACGACGACCCATACCCTAAAGACGGAGCGCGCCCGATTGCTAGTGCCTTCGCCGACCGCGTCGAGTACGCCGGCGGGGTTGTCTGTCAACAATTCGCCATCTTCGACATCTTGATCTTCATCAACAGCTTCCAGAAATTGTTGAGGCGCGTCAATCGCCTCCTGCACAAGCACCAACCGGTGCAGTGTCTTGAGCAAAAACGCCAAACCCAGCACACCCGCCATCGCCGCGATCAGCACATTCAACAGCTTCATAAACGGGTAGCTCTCCGTGCTCACGCTGAAGAAAACAACGATCGGCCCAAACGCCGCCAGCACCGCAAGCATCACACCCAGCATCGCTACCAATAGCCGGATGACCGATACAACCGACAGCCGAGAGCCAACCAGTGCGTTGAAGACGTACAGCGATGGCAGTGTCACCAACAGGGTCAGGAAAAATAAAAGCGGCAGCTTCACCGCGCTCGCCAGCATCTGCATATAAGCGGCGTGGTCCGTCCCCCCCGTGCGGACCACCGCATACGCACCCATGCACACGCCATACGTCGCGCCCAAAAACACCGTCACCACCGAGATCCCACCGATCGGCGTCTCGATACGACCCTCTTTCAACGCAGACATCCGCGTCGCGTCGCCGCGCAGGATCCCATCGAGCTGCTTAAACCATTTTATCATCGTGATCGCCTCCAGATATGCCCCCACCAACGGGCGGAGTCGGTTGCTTGTTCGATCGACCGAGATGTGCCCCCGGATGCACCCCCCGGATATTCACCCGGGGGTCCCATCTATCGTCGTGAATATACCCCAAATACGCACACAAGAAGAGATTTGTTCATCAATCAAAGCAATTTGCATCGATACGACCGCGTTGCCGACATGTGCCCAGCCCGATAGAATCTCCCCGGCTCCGATCAAAGCCCTGACCTAGAATATGCCGTGTATCCCGTTTAGCGGGCGATCGTAGATCACCGTGCCTTGGCACACCGCTGGCAGACGCGCGGATCTGCGATCCGCCGCTAAACATATAGATACGCGCTGCACAATGAAGGTCAATCCATGTTCAACAATCTAAGCGACAAGTTCGAGGGCGCTCTGCGCAAACTCTCCGGGCGAGGGAAGATCAGCGAAGCCAACGTCCGCGAGGCGATGGAAGAGGTCCGCACCGCGCTGCTCGAAGCGGACGTTCACTACGAAGTCGTGGAAGAGTTTGTCGAGGCGGTGCTGCAGCAGGCGATCGGCGAAGAGGTCCTATCCTCTCTCAAGCCCGCGCAGCAGATGATCGGGATCGTCAACGATGAGCTGGTCCGTGTGCTCGGCGGTGAGGATGATGAGGCTGGCGAAGACCCGACTCAACTTCCGGGGGAGCCGGGGGCGGGGATGGGGATGGGGGCGGAGGTTTCGCCGATCATGTACGTCCATCCCGGGCCGACCATTATCATGATGGCGGGGTTGCAAGGCTCGGGGAAGACGACGACCTGCGGCAAGCTGGCGGGGTATCTCAAGAAGCGCGACAAGAAGGTGATGCTCTGTGCGGCCGACCTGCAGCGCCCGGCGGCGGTGACGCAGTTGCAGGTTCTAGCCAACCAGGTGCAGGACGATTCCCCCGGCTCAGGCAGCGTCCTTTTTTATGCAGAACCCGACAAGGTCGCGGAGTACGGCAAAGCAGTCGGCGCAGCGGTCAAGGTCTGTCGAAACGCACTTAAGGCTGCAAAAGCTGCTGACTGCGACGTATTGATCCTCGACACCGCGGGTCGCCTGCACATCAACGACGACCTGATGGGCGAGCTTCGGCAGGTTAATACAGCAGTCAACCCGCACCAGATCTACCTCGTCATCGATGCCATGACCGGGCAGGACGCGGTCAACTCCGCCAAGGCCTTCAACGACCAGCTCGAGCTGGACGGCGTGATCCTCACCAAGTTCGATTCCGACACGCGCGGCGGGGCTGCGCTGTCAGTGAAAAAAATTACCGGCAAACCCATCAAGTTCATCGGCGTCGGTGAAAAACTCGACGCACTGGAAGAGTTCCACCCCACACGGATCGCGTCGCGCATACTGGGCATGGGCGACATCGTTTCGCTGGTCGAAAAAGCTCAGGAGCACGTCAGCGAAGAAGAGGCACTCGCGCTTCAAGAGAAGATGGCTGCGGGCAAGATGACCATGGACGACTTCCTCAAGCAGTTGCGCATGATGCGCAAGATGGGCTCGATGAAGTCGCTGCTGGGGATGCTCCCGGGTGTCGGCAGCCAACTCAAAGACATCGACCTGGACGACAAGGAAATCGGTCGCACCGAAGCAATCATCCAGTCCATGACCAAAGACGAACGCGGTGACGTTGATATCCTCACCGCCAGCCGGCGAAGGCGCGTCGCCAAGGGCGCGGGCACCGACCAGCAGGCGGTCGGCAAACTCGTCAAGGGCTTTGAGATGGTCTCCAAGATGGGCAAGCAGATGTCCGGCATGGGTGCCCTTGGGAAGATGAAAGCAATGCGCGGCATGGACCCGGCCTCGATGGGAGGCATGGGTATGCCCAAACTCAAAGGCTCCACCAAACAGAAGTCCAAGTTCAAGCAGCGTAAAAAGAAGCGGCGGTAAGCCCCCCACCCGCTTGCGGCTTCGCGGCGAGTTCTCCTTGATTTAATCTCCTCCTGTAGATCTATTGCTACCAGCCACATATGCCGATAAAATGACACACGTTATGAACGCAGCCCTCCACATCTTCAGCGTCGCCGTTAGCTGAGGGGACGACCCCCACATCCGCCTTGCCGGCTCCATAGAGCCGGCAAGCGTTATCCTTAACATCCCAATGCATCCTTGGCCCCGGTCCACACCGAGGTCCGCCATCATTCGATACACGCCATGACCAACCCAGCCCCCCATACCGAACTCGCCAAGCAGTACCGCCCCGAGGATGTCGAATCCCAGGTCGCCCAACGCTGGCTCGACGCCAATGCTTTTCATGCCGAGCCTGACCGTGACGGCAAGCCCTACGCGATCGTCATCCCCCCGCCGAACGTCACCGCTGCGCTGCACATGGGTCATGCCCTGAACAACACGCTGCAGGACATCCTCATCCGCTGGCACCGCATGCTCGGCGACAACGCGATGTGGATGCCCGGCACGGACCACGCAGGCATCGCCACGCAGACCGTCGTTGATAAGCGTCTGCAGGCTGAGGGCAAGCCGGCGCTCAAGGACTACAAAAAAATCGAGGCCGACGGCGGCAACGGACGCGAACAGTTCATCGAAAAAGTGCAGGCATGGAAAGATGAATACGAAGGCGTCATCACCGGGCAGCTAAAGTCGATGGGCTGTAGCTGCGACTGGGAACGTCAACGATTCACCATGGACCCGACCTGTGCCAAGGCGGTGCGCGAGGCGTTCTTCCGTCTATTCAAGGACGGGCTGATCTACCGTGGCAAACGCCTGGTCAACTGGGACCCCGCCACGCAGACCGCACTTGCCGACGATGAGGTCGAGTCCCAGGACGTCGATGGGCACTTCTACTACATGAAGTACCCCGTCATCGACGACAACGGCAAGCCCACCGGCGAACACGTCACCGTCGCCACCACACGCCCCGAAACCATGCTCGGCGATACGGCCGTGGCGGTAAACCCACGCGACACCCAACACAACTCATTCATCGGCAAGCGGGTCGCGCTGCCCATCGTCGGCCGACACATCCCCATCATCGGCGACGACTATGTGGTCATCCCCGACACATCCGGGGGCGACAGCGACGACGCCAAGGCCAGGATGGCAAGTGGTTTCCTCAAGGTCACCCCCGCACACGACCCCAACGACTGGGAGATCGGCCTGCGTCACGCGCTCAACGTCATCAACGTCATGGCACCCGATGCGTCGATCAGTAAAGACCACGGCTGGGACGACTTCGATCACTGGCTGCAAGGGGCCGCCGCCGACAAGCAAACGCTCGACGCGCTGCTAGGCCAGTCACGCGAACAGGCACGCAAATCGATCGTCAAGTGGTTCGAGGAACACAGCCTGCTCGAAGAGATCAAGCCCTACCGCCACGCCGTGGGCCACAGCTACCGTTCGCATGTCCCGATCGAGCCTTACCTAAGCGACCAGTGGTATGTGAAAGTAACCGACGACCGCCTGCGCGGCGCGGCGATTGATGCGATGGTGCCCGACCAGCGTGCCCCGTTGTCGGAGACGTATCAATACGAACGAAAGCTCAATCAGGAACAACTCGCCCACGATCTCCCCCCCTCAGCCCCCGGCTCCGCCGGGGGATCGGGTAACAGTGGGGCCACGGATGCAACCTCAACGTCAAACCATCCCCCGGCAGAGCCGGGGGCTAAGGGGTGTAAGGATCAACTCCGCTTCTACCCCGAACGCTATGCACGCACCTTCCAACACTGGCACGAAAACCTACGCGACTGGTGCATCTCAAGACAACTGTGGTGGGGGCATCGAATTCCGGTGTGGAGCTACGAACTTAGCGATACATTCAAGCAATCAGCCGGAGTGATTCATACGCAAACATTCTTGGATGGGTATTATCCGTTTGAATTCACCGATGAAGATTCAGTGGCAATTTCTCTTATTCAAGAGGCAGAAGAAAAGTATCCTGATGATATTACGGTTCGAGGATTCTTTACTTCAGATGTGTTAGATAGCACCTTTGTGAAAGACGGATATGGAGTTGATTCTGCAGTCCGCGTATGTCTTCGCAGCGATAATCCAGAATTAATCAAGTCTCTTGAAAATGCTGGCTACGTTCAAGACCCCGACGTTCTGGACACCTGGTTCAGCAGCGCGTTGTGGCCGATGTCCACGCTTGGTTGGCCGGAGGACACGCCGGAACTTCAAACATGGAACCCGAGCAACGTGCTTTGCACGGCCCGGGAGATCATCACGCTTTGGGTTTCGCGGATGGTGATGTTTAATACGTATCTGCACGGGAAGCTGCCGTTCACGGATGTGTTTATCCACGCGATGATCCAGGACGGGCATGGGCAGAAGATGAGTAAGAGCCTGGGCAACGGGGTCGATCCCAACGACATCATCCATAGCCACGGCTCGGACGCGATGCGGTTCACGTTGACGAGCATGACCACGCAGACGCAGGACGTGCGGATGCCGGTGGACATGGTCTGCCCGCACACCGGCAAGATGTTTACGCCCAAGTTCGTCATCACCGGGGCGCACCAGTCGAAGGTGGCGGCCCCGGTGCAGGATTCACCGTTCGCCAAGGGCAAAAAGATGGTGTCGAGCTTCGGGCTGGCGACCGGGCAGGCGAAGCCGAGCGCCCCCGGGGGTGATATTCCTCTTGCGCGTAACACCAGTGAGAAGTTCGACTACGGGCGGAACTTTGCGAACAAGCTCTGGAATGCGACACGGTTCGCGCTCTCGAAAATCGAAGAAGCGCAGGCTAACGAGGCAGCCGGGGGCGAAGGCGCACCGAATCTCCCGCTGGGTTTGGCGGACCGCTGGATCCTCTCACGGACGGCGAGGACAATCGAGGAGGTCAACACGGCCCTTGAGAATTACGACTTCCACAACTACGCGGGTCGGCTGTACCAGTTCGTGTGGAATGATGTGTGCGATTGGTACATCGAAGCCGTCAAACCGACGATTGGCACTGCTGAAGGTGCACGTTCGCGTCAGGTATTGGCGGTGGTGTTGGATGTGTCGTTAAGGATGCTGCACCCGGCGATGCCGTTCATCACTGAAAAGTTGTGGGAATCACTTAGCGCGGTCGCGCCCAAGCGCGGGGTGCGTGGGTTGGACCCGATGGAGAACGAGCTGCTTGTTACCGCGGCATGGCCGACGGTGGATCGTGCTTTGGTGGATTTGCAGGCTGAGGAAAACTTCGAGCGGATGCGGACACTGGTGACGATGATCCGTGAGGTGCGTACCGCGAACAAGGTTCCGCCCCGGGAGACTGTGGATGTGTCGGTGAAGCTGGCTAAAGAGTTGGCCGGGATGATCGGGACGCAGCAGGGTTTGATCGAGTCGTTGACGAATGTGAAGGTCGTCGCGGTCGGGCCGGACCTTGAGAAGCCCGACGATGCGGCGGTGATCGTTCGGCCGTTGGCGGAGGTCTTTTTACATAATCAGCTTGATGCCGATGCCGAGAAGACCCGGCTGACCAAGCACCTCGCCGAGGTGTCCGGGCAGGTCAAGAACCTTGAAGGCCGACTGAGCAACGAGAAATACACCCGCAAGGCCCCCGCCCACCTGGTGCAGGAGTCCCGCGATAAACTGGCGGGCATGATCCGCGAGCGGGATGCGGTGAAGAAGCAGTTGGAAGAGTTGGGGTGATGGGTGGGGGTTGTGAGTTGTGAGTTGGCCAAGGCACGGGTGGGGCGAAGATATGGCAGAGAAGAGACCCCGGCCAAGGCCCTTTGGGCCATGACCGGGCTTTGGAGGAAAGGGTGATCAATATCTCGGGCAAAGCCCGGTCATGCGGCGCAGCCGCTTGGCCGGGGTCGTGGGGTCCAAACTCACTTCATCTTGAACGTCCACACCCACGCGCCCTGTTCCTGGTGGCGCAGGATGTAGTTGAAGGTGTTGACCTGATGAGCCTTGTCTTTGATGGGTTTGATCCCGCAACCTTCGGCCCATAATCGTCCGGGCATGGTTTTTGTGACGGCTATCGAGCCGTGCCGTTTGACCTTGCCGATGATGGCGGCTGTGTCATGTCGCGGCAGTTCGATCAGCATATGAACGTGCATCGCGGCAACGCTCATGGCCGCGAGTTGGTGCCCGCGTTGGGTCGCGTTGTTTACGATTGCTTCACCGATCACGGGCCGAAGCGGCATGGGGATGAGGGTTGCGTGGGGCTTGAGTTGCTTGCTGTAATTAAGAAGCCCTGCGTGTTCGCCGGGTGGTGGTGGGTTACGGTGGTCGCCGGAGGAGTGGATGTTGTCGGTCTTGGATCGGAAGCCGCGCGGGTCGCCGGGGAGCCAGGAGCCGAGTGTGCCCAAGGTGATGTGGAACCAGTTTTTGCCTGGGGTTGGCATGGGGGGAGGGTAGTGTTTATTGGGACCCCGGCCAAGGCCCTTTGGGCCATGACCGGGCTTTGAGGGAGGGAAAACTGGGGCGAGGGTCGTGGTCATTCGCGGGCAAAGCCCGGTCATGCGGCGCAGCCGCTTGGCCGGGGTCGTGGGGTGGTTAAGATGTTTGGATGCCACGCTTCAAGGACCAAGCCATCTGCATACGTCACATCGACTGGTCGGAATCCAGCCAGGTGGTGGTGTTGCTTACCCAGGAGCACGGGAAGGTGCGCGGGCTGGCTAAGGGGTCTAAACGTGCAAGCCCAAGTGCGGTGCAGCGGTTTTCCGGGGGGATCGAGTTATTAACGATGGGGCAGGTCGTGGCGGTGAGCAAGCGGACGGCTGAGCTTGCGACCGTGACCGAGTGGGACC
>JAJRRS010000133.1 GCA_024279275.1 Planctomycetota bacterium
AACACAGTGATGCCTGCTCGCCCGTTCATCACCGCAATTCTTCCCTGAACCGACCCACTTCTATCCATCTGCCGGACTTGCCATCGGCACGCCCAGCGATCACAATTACGGAGTCCAGATCACTTCACGGAAAGGTTGTGTGCGTCATGTCACTGCTAATCAAGAACGGCCGAATCATCACCGCGACAGACGATTATGTCGCTGATATCTACTGCGAAAACGAAACCATCACCCGGATCGAACCAAACATCACTCCCCCCGCCGACGCCGAGGTGATCGATGCAAAGGGCAAGTACGTCTTCCCCGGGTTCATCGACCCACACGTCCACATCTACCTCCCCTTCATGGGAACCTACGCCAAAGACGACCACGCCTCCGCCAGCCGAGCCGCGCTGGTCGGCGGGACCACGACCTACATCGAAATGTGCTGCCCAGCCCGCACCGAAGAACCCGGCGAGGCGTTCGAGCTGTGGAACAAAAAGGCCCAAGAAGGCTCCGCCTGTGACTACAGCTTCCACATCGGCGTGACACGCTACGACGACTCAGCCGAGAAACAACTGCGCGAGTTGGTCGCCAAAGGCCTGACCTCGTTTAAGATTTTCCTGGCCTACAAAGGTGCGTTCGGCGTCACCGATGACGAACTTTATAACACACTCAAACTCGCCAAAGAGCTGGGCGTGATCGTCACCGCCCACTGCGAAAACGCCGACCTGGTCGCCGCCAAGCAAGCCGAGTTCGTCGCCGACGGCAATACCGGCCCGCAATGGCACGAACGCTCACGCCCGGTCAGCGTCGAAGCCGAAGGTGTCCACCACTTCTGCACGTTCCTGGAATCAACCGGCGCAACCGGATACATCGTCCACACCAGCAATCGCCCCGCCGTAGAGAACGCAATCAACGCCCAGAAGCGCGGCGTGGATGTCAAGATCGAAACCGTCATCCCCTACCTCACCCTCGACGACACCTACGCACAGAAGCCAGACTTCGAGGGCGCGAAGTACGTCATGAGTCCGCCCGTGCGCTCGAAAGACCACCAGGCGTTCCTCTGGGAGGCGCTGGCAGATGGCCGGGTCAATACCGTCGGCACCGACCACGCGCCCTTCGACTTTGTAGGCCAAAAAGACATGGGGCACCCCGCACGCGGCTCCGACTTCACCAAAATCCCCAACGGCATCCCCTCCATCGAAGACCGCGTCAACCTCCTCTACACCTACGGCGTATGCGAAAATAAAATCGACCTCAACACCTTCGTCGCCGTCGCCTCCACCAACTCCGCCAAGCTCTTCGCCCTCCCCGGCAAAGGCACCATCGAAGTCGGTGCCGACGCCGACCTGGTGGTGTACGACCCCGACTACCGCGGCACGATTAGCGCCAAGACACAGCATATGAACGTCGATTACTCGGGCTTCGAGGGCTGGGAAATCAAGGGCCGACCAAGCGCCGTCACCGTCCGCGGAAAAGTCCAGGCCCGCGACGGAAAATTCGTCGGCGAACAGACACGCGGAAAACTATTGATACGCCCAGCAACGCATTACTAAAACGCCGAATCGTAAAACACAACTGTTTTCATTACCTGACACTTCACGCATAATCAGAGCCGCGTCGCCCCCGATGCGAACTCAGTAAACAGAAAACGCAATCAGATCAGAACCCGTAATCAGAGCCGCCGTGAGGGCACGGCGGCTCTGTTTTGTGTAGCGAGGCTCTGTTTTATCTCACTATGCGGCGTCAATTACTCCCCAACGCATCCGACTGCTTAACAAAATCATCCCCCGACCACTCAGCATCCTTGGCGACCATCTTCTTTTTGGCGGAAGCGGCTTTTGCGTCGGCCTTGGCCTTGGCTTGCAGCTCGACCAGGTGAGTGTGAGTCGTGAAGTATTGCAGGCTCTGGCCCTTGAAGTCTTCGATGCTCTTGAAGTTGTGTTTATCCATGAAGGCTGAGAGTTGGTCGCACATGGTTTTGACGTGTGCGTAGCCGTACTTCATCACGCCGGTGCAGACCTGGACGGTGTCGCTGCCTAATAAAATAAACTGCGCCGCGTCTTCGCCTGTCTCGATGCCGCCGATACCCGAGAGGGTTTTGCCGGGGTATTCGTCCTTGATGACCGTGGCGATCTCCATGCACATGCGTAGCGCGATCGGGCGTACAGCCTTGCATGAGTAGCCGCCGGGGGTGGTGTAGCCCTCAACAGAAGGCTCGGGGCGGAGGGTGTCGAGGTTGACGCCGATGACGCTGCGGATCGTGTTGATCGCTGCGATGCCGTCGCAGCCAGCCTTGAGCGACGCACGGGTCGGGTCTTCGATGTGTGTGATGTTGGGGGTCATCTTCGCCCAGACGGGGATCTTGGTCGCGGCCATGACCCAGGCGCAGACCTCTTCGAGAAGTTGCGGGTCTTCGCCCATCGCCGCACCCATCTTGCGCTCGGGCATGCCGTGGGGGCAGGAGAAGTTCAGCTCAAACGCATCGACGCCGGTGTCCTGGCAACGCTCGACGATCTCGATCCATGCGTCCTTGTTGTACTCCTCCATGATCGACGCGATCAGGATACGGTCGGGGTACTTGTCCTTGATCTGCTTGAACTCATCGATCCAGACATCGAAATCACGGTCGGAGATCAGCTCGATATTTTCCCACCCAAAGATGTCCTTGCGGTCGTTGCCGCGGAGTCGGCCGTAGCGCGGCGCGACGTTGATAACCTTGGACGCGTCGAGGCTGACGGTCTTGGCGATCACCGCACCCCAACCCTCGTCAAACGCCTTGCCGATCACGTTCGCATTGGTTCCAGGTGGGCCTGAGCCAATCACGAAGGGGTTGGGCATTTTCAAGCCATTAACAGTTACGCTTAGGTCGGCCATGGGTATCTCCATTCAATCGTTGGTATTTCGTGTTAATGGATCCAACCACAGAGGCACAGAGAAGAAATGAAACAGGGATGAACACAGATAAACACGGATAAAGGCTCGCGTGATTGTGCTGGTTCGCCTGTCATACATTTTCCTAATCCGTGTTCATCCGTGTTTATCCCTGTTTCAATCTATACGCTTACTTTATCAATGTTATTTACCACAGGGGCACAGAGACACAGAGAAGAAAAGAGGTATCCGCAGATTACGCCGATTGCGCAGATTTGGATTCAAACATAAAACACCCGTCTACTTTCTTAATCTGTGTAATCTGCGTAATCTGCGGATCACGTCTTCTCGGCGCCTCTGTGTCTCTGTGTCTCTGTGTTTCACTTCCCCGCCCCAACCTCACCCAACACCTCGTCCAACACAGCCAGCATAAAATCAGCATCATCCTTATTGATGCACATCGGCGGCTTGATGCGAAGCGTGTTGCCAAATAGCCCACCCTTGCCGATGATCAGGCCCCGGTCACGGCAGCCTTCCATCACATCCGCAGTCTGTGCGGTGGCGGGAGTCTTGGCCTTGCGGTCGGTGACCAGTTCCATGCCGAGCATCAAGCCCATCCCACGCACATCGCCGATGAGGTCGTGCTTATCCTGCAATGCCTCAAGGCCCTGCTTGATATGCGACCCGATCTTGTCAGCGTTCTGCTGGATGCCTTCCTCTTCGATGACTTCCAGCGTCGCCAAGCCCTGGGTCATGCTCACGGGGTTGCCGCCATAGGTATTAAAGTGGATCTTGTTGGCCATGTTCTTGGCGATCGCGGTGGTAGTGGTCATCGCGCCCAACGGCGAACCGTTGCCGATGCCCTTGGCCATCGTAATCATGTCCGGCTTCACATCGAAGTACTCATGCGACCAGAAGTGCTTGCCCGTCCGCCCGAACCCGCCCTGCACCTCGTCCGCGATGCACAGCCCGCCGTGTTGACGGACGATGTCGTAGACGACCTTGAAGAAATCTTTAGGCGGCACAACCGTCCCGCCGACGCCCTGGATCGGCTCGCCAATAAAGCAAGCGATTTCGCCCGCAGTCTCATACTGAATAACGTTTTTGATGTCGTGAGCGCACTTGAGATCGCAGGACGGATATTCCAGGCCGTAAGGGCATCGGTAGCAATACCCGGGGTGGGTGTGGTGGACATTCAGGCTGGCATTGGTTTTGAACTTCCAGTTACCGTGCGCGGTCAGGCTCATGGGAACGGATGTCCCGCCGTGGTAACCGTTGCGCTGGGCGATGACAGGCATATTCCCCGTATGCTCTCGGCAGGACAGGATCGCGATTTCGTTCGCCTCGCTGCCGGAGTTCGTGAAGTAACTCTTATCAAGCGGTTGGCCGTCTTCTGTGGAGGGCATCTTGGATGCGAGTTTTTCTGCAAACTGCGCGATCGCGGGGTGCAGATAAATCGTCGTGGTGTGCTGGAGCGTTTCGCTCTGAGCCTTGATCTTCTCAATGATCTTGGGGTGGCAGTGCCCGACGCTGACGGTGACGATCCCCGCGAAAGCATCAAGGTAGCGCGTGCCCTTTTCATCCCAGACGTACTGCATCTTCCCCTCAACGATCATCATCGGAGACTTGTAATACGTCAGCACCCCCGGATTCACATATTGGGTGCGCAGGGCAATCACCTCATCGCGTGACGGGCCGGCATAGGGCGTGGGCTTGTGGTCGCACACGGGCAGGGAGATTGTCTTGGGTTGTGATTGGGTTGTGCTCATATCGATTTCCTTTGCGTCTGTCTGCCCTGTTACTTCTTGTCTATTGTATCCCGAGATGGCTCGATCCCCGCATCAATCGAGCCGGCTTCGGGAACTAAAATCCCTGGTTTTAGACCACGCTGCTCGTCGGTGCCGGGGATCAGGTTGTCCAGGGTCAGCCCGATGATCGCCGCGACCGCCATGCCGGTCGACCCGATCGAGACAACCACGCCCTTCACGCCAGCGGTCAACTGTGCCAACAAAGGCTCGACCGTCGGCTTATACAACGCCAAGGTCTGCCCCACCTGCAAATCCTCCGCCGACGCCAGCGATGCAAAATACGCCGGCACACTCAACCCCATAAACAGGCTGAACCCCGCGATGAACAAGTTGCGGTCGCTGGTCAGATCACACTTCGCCAACTGCTGCACACCCACCGCCGCGATCAGCCCGAACATCACACAGTACAGCCCCCCCACCACCGGCCCGGGGATCGCCGCCGCAAACGCGCCGAACTTCCCAAAGAACCCAAGCAGCACCAAAATCACCGCACCGATCTGCACGACGTAACGCGAACCCACCTTGGTCAAACCGACCAGGCCGACGTTTTCCGAGTAACTGGTCGAACTGAACCCCCCGAACGCACCGGTCAGGAAACAGCCGATGCCTTCGCAACCGATCCCCCGCGAAATCTGCTTGGGCGTCGGGTCGCCGCCGCCCGCCATCTGCGAGCAGGCGTGGTAATCGCCGAATGATTCGATCATCGACGCCAGGTATCCCGCAAACACCGCGATAATGAACCCGAGATGAAACTTCGGCCAACCCCATGGGAAAAATACCTGTGACGGATCAGTCCGAACCCACGGGCTTGAATCAACCGCCTCAAGATTTACATACGACGGGTCGCCTTTTTCATAAATACCCATCGCGGTAAGAATCCAACACAACGTCACCACAAACACGATCGCTGAGAGGATCGGGAACAGGCGAAAGAACCTGTTCTTCCGTGACAACACCAGCGAGAACACGATGATCAATAACATCGTCAGCCCGGAGATTGACCAGTCGGTCCCCGCCTTGGGTGCGCCGTGCTGATACAACGCCAACCCGATCAACATAATCACCGGCCCGACCACCACCGGCGACAACAACTTTCGCAGCCAACCCATCAGCCCGCTGAAGCCGATCGTCATCTCGACCAGCGCACCAACCATGACAGCCCCCGCGATGTACTGCATCATCATCGCGCTGTCGCCGCCCATCCCCCCTTCCGCCACGGGCTTGCCCACGGTCAGGATGATGCCAAAGAACGCCGCAATAAACGAGAACGACACCCCTTGAATGATCGGCAACCTCGACCCGAACGTCGCCTGGATAAACGTCGCCACCCCGCTGCAAAGCATCACCGATGAGATAAGCAAGGCGATCTGCGCGATATCCATACCCATCGCTGGGCCGAACAGCAGCGGGATCGACACCGTCGAGCCGAACATCGTCAGGACGTGCTGTGCCGCCAGCACGGTTGCGCGCAGCGGCGGCGGCCTGTCGTCGATGCCATAGATAATCTGATTGTTCGTCGTGTCGCTGCTCATTGATTCTCTATCAAGTCACGTTACATCACACCCCCAAGCGATCAGGGGGCGCAGCGTCAGCGGGTCCACGGTCGGACTCAGCCGTGGTTACAACTCGACAATCGCGCCGTAGGTTTCAGGCCGACGGTCGCGGAAGAACTGCCAGGTATTGCGAACCTCGCGGATCAGGTCGAAGTCCATGTCAGCGATCACGATGTCGTCGCCGTCACGGCAACCCTCAGACACGATCTTGCCACGCGGATCACAGAAATAACTCTGCCCGTAGAACTCGCCAATGTTCCAAGGCGCTTCCATACCCGGGCGGTTGATCGCGCCGACGAAATACTGATTCGCCACCGCGTGGGCCGGCTGTTCGAGCTTCCAAAGATATTCGCTCAGCCCCGCAACGGTCGCCGAGGGGTTAAAGATAATCTCAGCACCATTAAGCCCCAGACAGCGTGCGCCGTCGGGAAAGTGGCGGTCGTAACATATATAGACCCCGACCTTGCCGATCTTGGTATCGAATACGGGATACCCCAGGTTGCCCGGGCGGAAGTAGAACTTCTCCCAGAACCCGGGGTTGCAATGCGGGATGTGGATCTTGCGGAACTTGCCCAAGTACGTCCCGTCGGCATCAATCACAGCCGTGGTGTTGTAATACACCCCGGTCATGTCCTCTTCGTACATCGAGACGACCATCACCATCTTGTGCTTCTTGGCGAGGTCCTGCATAAGCCTTGTGGTCGGGCCATCCGGGATCCGCTCGGTCAGGTCGTACCACTTCACATCCTGCTCGGCACAGAAGTATGGGCCATAAAACAATTCCTGCAGACACACCACCTGCGCACCCTTGTCGGCTGCCTGGGCGATCATATCGACGTGTTTGTCGATCATGGCCTGCTTGATTTTGGCGACCGGAGAAGTGGCCGGCTCACAGAGGGAGGCCTGGATCAACGCACCGCGGACGATTCTTGCCATTTGCCTGGCTCCTGAAATTAACCATATGAAACTTCGTAGTTTACCATATAATGATAGATTCCAAATGCCTCGATCTGAAAGATTCAGCGAAAGAAGGAAGCGTAATGTCAGGATTGGACACAGCCAGCGGCACAACCACAGTAAAAAACCTTATCGGCGGGCAATGGCAAGATAGTGCCGCCACCCGGTTTGGCGATATTTTTAACCCCTCCACCGGGCAGGTGATCGCCCGATCCCCCCTCAGCTCGGCCGACGAGACCAAACAAGCCGTTCAGGCCGCCGCCGACGCCTTCCCCGCCTGGCGCGACACACCGGTCGTCGAGCGGGCACGGGTTATGTTCCGCTTCCGCGATCTGATGGCCCAAAACTTCGAGGAACTCGCCGCCCTGATCACCCGGGAGCACGGCAAAACCCTCCCCGAATCCCGGGCCGAGGTCCAGCGCGGCGTCGAGATGGCCGAATTCGCCTCCGGCATCCCCAACATGATCAAAGGCGAGACGATGGCCAACATCGCCCGCAACGTCGATGCCGAAACCATCCGCCACCCCGTCGGCGTCTGTGCCGGGATCACCCCCTACAACTTCCCGTTCATGGTCCCGCTTTGGATGTTCCCGATCGCACTGACCTGCGGCAACACCTTCATCCTCAAGCCATCCGAAAAAGTCCCACTCTCCTCGATCCGCATGGGTGAGTTGCTGGTCGAAGCAGGCATCCCCGACGGCGTCTTCAACATCGTCCACGGCGACAAGGAATCCGTCGATGTCCTGCTCACTCACCCCGATGTCGCAGCTATCTCGTTCGTCGGCTCAACCAAAATCGCCAAGTACATCTACGAGGTCGGCACACAGCACAACAAGCGTGTCCAATCCGCCGGCGGCGCAAAAAACCACCTCATCATCATGCCCGATGCGGATGTGGACCTATCAGTCAAAGCACTCGCCGCCTCGGCCTATGGCTGTGCGGGTCAGCGCTGCATGGCTGGCAGTGTCGCCGTCGCCGTGGGTAGCATCGCCGACCCCCTGGTTGACCAACTCAACGACTATGCCAGCAAACTCAAGACCGGCCCCACCGACGGGTGCGACCCCGACATGGGCCCACTGATCAACCCCGATGCCGTCAACCGCGTCGAATCCTACCTGGACATCGCCAAGAACGAAGGCGCCACCGTCCGACTCGACGGCCGAAAAAACGTCTCCGGCGAAGGCTTCCTCGTCGGTCCCAGCATCATCGACCACGTCAAACCCGACATGCGCGTCGCCAAAGAAGAAATCTTCGGCCCGGTCCTCTCGGTCATCCGTGCAGACGATCTGGACGCCGCACTGGAAGTCGGCAATAACTGCGCCTACGGCAACGGCGCTTCCATCTTCACCAACTCAGGCTACGCCGCCCGCGAATTCAAGCAGCACTTCAACGCAGGCATGATCGGCATCAACGTCGGTGTCCCCGCACCCATGGCCTGGTTCCCCTTCACCGGCTGGAACGCATCCTTCTTCGGCGACCTGCACATCCAGGGCAACGAGGGCGTACACTTCTACACACGACAAAAAACCACCCTCACACGCTGGTTTGCCCCCGATGAAAGCTGCCACCACGACCCGGTCTGGAAGACGGGGCTTGGCAAAAAAGACTGACTCGCCCAACCGTGCCAATGACCTGACCCCACGGGCGTGATATGATCCACGGATACTTACTCTGCGCCCGTGGTGCCTTTAGATATGCAAAAAAACCTTAGTCATCGCGCGGTCGTCGCAACCCGGTCTGTGGTCGTTGCCGTGTTGCTGATCGCCGCGATACTTATCTTCAAGATTCTCGTATCCAGCGGGTCGATCATGCCGTCGGTCGATCCCAACAAGTTGCTGCATCGGGTCAACGTCTTTACCGCAACCCCCGTGCCCGTGCGCCGGCAGTGGACCGGCTACGGGACCGCCGAGGCCATCGACTCCGCCAACATCCCCGCACGCGTCACCGCCACCGTCACCCACGTCCACCCCAACGCGCTCGAGGGCGCGACAGTCACACGCGGCCAGGTGCTTGTCGAGCTTGACCCCAGCGACTTTGTAAATCAACTGAAGATCGCTCAACAAAACCACGCGGCGATACAAGCCCGGCTGGCGGAGCTGGACACGCTCGAGGCTTCACTGAAACAACAGTTGGTTGTCCAGACCCGTGACATGGAACTGGCACGCGATGAGCTGGCACGGGTCAAAGACCTGTTCAAGAGGAACGCGGCGAATCAGAAAGATGTCGATGCCTCGGACCGGGCGGCACTGAATTCCGAACGCAGCAGGCTCCAGGTCGAAGAATCCCTAAACGCCATCGGCCCTCGACGTAACCAGTTGCTCGCAGAAAAAATGGGGATGACCTCCTCGACCGACATCGCACAAAAAAACCTCGACCGCTGCAAAATAAAAAGCCCCATCGACGGCGTGATTCAGTACGTCGATGTCGAGATCGGCGAGAACCTGGCTCTGGGCCAACGCGTCGCAAGGGTCGTCAACCTCGAACGTATCCAGATACCACTTAGCCTCTCGGCAAAGGCACGGTCACACATCCGCGTCGGCGACACCGTCCATCTAACCTCCACCGCCGACCCCGACCTGTCATGGGCTGGCACCGTCACACGCATCGCACCGGAAGACGACCCCACTACACGCACCTTCGCCGCTTATGTCGAGATCACGTCCGCGAAATCCAATCCACGCACAACCTCCCAAGCCCGTGACATCAAACATGTCCCGCTGTCGCCGGGCGTCTTTGTCAGCGGCGTCGTCATGCAAGCCGACACCCAAACCCGGATCGTCGTCCCCCGACGATCGATCCGCACCCAGCGGGTCATGCTCATACGCGACGACATGATTCATTTCAGCCGGGTCAGCGAAGACTATGCCTTTGAGGGGCTACTTCCCGCGCTGGGTCTGCCCGACGAGCAGTGGGCGGTGCTGGAGAACGGCGTGCAGGAAGGCGACCTCGTCGTGCTGAACCCGACTCGGACTCTCAGCGACGGCCAACCGGTTCAGCCCGTGCCGGTGCGCGTGGATGAGATCGTAACCGGGGGGGCAGCCGGGGAAATATCCGGGGGAACAGCCGGGGGAACAGCCGGGGAAACATCCGGGGGAGGCGCTCCGTGAGTCTGGCACGCTTTGGGGTCCGCAAGCCTGTCCCGATCAACCTGCTGATGGTCGCGATCATCCTGGCGGGCCTGGTCTCCGGGATGTCGCTGCGGCGTGAGTTCTTCCCCGAGTCCGACCCGGACAAGGCGACCATCCGCCTGCCGTACCCCGGCGTGACACCGGATGAGCTTGAAGAAACCCTCGCGATCAAAGTCGAAGACAAACTCATCGACCTGGACGAGATCAAAGAAATTCGCTCGACCCTGACCGAAGGCGGCGGCGGGATCGTTGTCGAGTTCCGTGAAGATGCCGACCCGGACGATGCGTTGGACGAGGTCGAACGCGCCATCGACGCACTCACCGATCTCCCCGAAGAGTCAGAAAAAATCCAGGTCCAGTTGATGGAACCCAGGCTCCCGGTGATCCGCGTCGCGCTCTACGGCGACCTGGATGAGCAGGCGATGAAACGCGCCATCCGGGGCATCCGCGACGACCTGCGTGAGTTGCCCGGCATGGGCGAGATCCTTGTCGAAGGCGTCCGAGACTATGAAATCCGAGTCGATGTCCGTTCGGGCGCACTGCTTGAGCACGGCCTGAGCCTGCCGAGCGTCGCGGAATCCATCCACCAATGGATGACCGATATCCCAGGCGGCACCGTCCGCACAGGCACCGGCAACGTCAAGGTCCGCACACTGGGCGTCGATGAACGCGCCTCGCAGATAAGCAACATCCTCCTGCGCTCCGACACGCAGGGCCGATCCGTCCGCCTCGGTGACATCGCCAACGTCAGCGACTCGTTCGTTGATGAGCAACTCTACTACCGATTCAACGGCCAACCCGGCGCGAACCTCACCATCTTCAAGGTCGGCGATCAGGACATCGTAAAAATCGCTGAGATGGTCCGGGCCTACGTCGATGGGCAGAACGCAAAACCTTTCGTACCCGCATCAATCACCGAACGACTGGTGGCGCAGTTCCCGTCCATGAAAACCAAGCTCGGCGGATTGGATCGGCTAAACGCCTGGGAACTCGGCGGGGCCACACAACACCCCCTGCCCACCGGCGCGTCGCTCGTCACCAACACCGACCTCGCTCGCTTCGTCGAAGGCCGGCTCGACCTGCTCCTGCGAAATGCCAAGTACGGCGCGATCCTCGTCTTCGCCACGCTCTTATTATTCCTGAACTGGCGCGTCGCCATGTGGGTCGGCATCGGGCTGATCACCGCGATCATGGGCACGCTCATGCTGATGTCATGGCTGGACGTGACACTAAATCTCCTGACCATGTTCGGGCTAATCGTCGTGATGGGTCTGCTGGTCGATGACGCGATCGTCGTGGCGGAAAATATCCAGGCAAGACACGATGGAGGCGAACCTGCGCTGCAAGCCGCTGTCAACGGCACGGACCAGGTCTCCTGGCCGGTCGTCGCCACCGTGATGACCAGCATCGTCGCGTTCCTACCGCTGACTTTCATCAAGGGACACATCGGCGACCTCCTCGGTGCGCTGCCGCTGGTTGTCGCCTGCGCGTTGATTATGAGTCTGATCGAATCGCTCCTGATCCTCCCCGGACACATGGGGCACAGCCTCGCCAAGCGCGACAAGTCACACCCCGGCAAGACCATCAGCCTCGTCCGCCGGGCCGAAAAGTGGCGAGACCACATCGTGCAGGACAGGGTCATCCCCGCCTACGGGAAGATGATGGAACTGCTGCTGCACTTCCGTTACATCGCCGCAGCGAGCGCGGTGTTCATGCTGATCATTTCGCTGGGCATGGTTAAAGGCGGACAGGTCGGGTTCAACTTCCTACCCACCAGCGATTCCGAAACCCTCATCATCGACGTCAACATGCCCATCGGGTTCCCCATCGAAGAGACCAACAGGATCGTCCAGCGGATCGAGCAAGCGGCAAGGAATCAGACCGAGACCAAGGCCATCGGCTCGGTCATCGGGCAGCGGGCCAACATCGAAACCGGTGCCGCCGAGGCATTCGCGTCTCACGTCGCACAGATTTTCGTCGAGCTAAAACCCGTCGAAGAGCGGACCCGCGAATCGTCCCGGGTTATCGAATCAATCCGCCAGGCGCTCGATGGCAAAGTCGATGAGGCCGAGCGGATCACCTATTCCGAGATCCACGGCGGACCCGCCGGCAAAGACATCACCATCCGCGTGCGCGGCGAATCACCCCAACGCCTCGAAGCCGCCATCGACGACCTGCGTGCCTGCCTCACCGGGTACGAAGCGGTCAAAGACATCTCGGATAACAACGACGTCGGGCAGGTCGAACTGCAACACCACGTCAAGCCCGAGGGGATCGCGTTGGGGTTTACCTCACAAGAAGTCGCCCGGCAGATCAGAGGATTCCTCTTCGGGATCGACGCCCACGTCTTCGCAGCCGACCAGGAAGATATCGATGTGCGTGTGCGCGTCGATGAGGACACACGCCGAAGCCTCTACGCCCTGCAGAACGCCTGGCTGATAAGCCCCACCGGCGTCGCCGTGCCGATGAACCAGGTCGCCGACTTCACCGAAAGCCTGACCTACGCCACCATCCACCGCTTCAATAGACAACGCGCCATCACACTCGAAGCCAGCGTCGCACCGGGGATCAGCCCCGAAGTCGTCGTCAGCAAACTGACCAGTCCCGTGACCGAAGAAACCGGCTGGCTGCGGCGATTTGGCTTAGGCTCAACCCGTGTCATCGGCCCCAGCCCACTGGACAAAATCCGGGCGAACTATCCCGACGTCATCATAGAAATGGCGGGCCGACAACAACAAATGGCCGATGCGTTTTCGTCACTCCCCTTAGGATTCGCCGCCGCCGCCGTGATGATCTACGTCATCCTCGCCTGGCTTTTCTCAAGCTACGTCCAGCCGCTGATCGTCATGCTCGTCATACCCTTCTCCCTGGTCGGCGTGATCTGGGGACACCTGCTCCTGGGCTACGACCTGACGTTCCTGAGCCTGATCGGGTTTGTCGCGCTCTCCGGGATCGTCGTCAACGACTCGCTGATCCTCGTCGAGTTTTACAACAAGATGCGCGGCAAAGGAATGACCGTCCGCGACGCCATGATCGCCGCCGGCAAGGCACGCCTCCGCGCGATCCTACTCACCACCATCACCACCGTCCTGGGACTCACCCCCCTGATCCTCGAACGATCCTTCCAGGCAAAGTTCCTGATCCCCATGGCCATCTCCATCGCGATGGGGCTTATCTCCGCAACCGTCTTGATCCTCATCGTGCTCCCCTGCGTGATGCTGATCTTTGATGATATCGCTGGCGTGCTGTATCACTTGTGGTACGGCAGACCCCGACCGATCGAACAACCCACCGCCCAAACCCTGACCGCAGGAGCCGACCATGACTAACCCACGACCCCGCAGATATATGATTAAACAAATCGCCGCCGTCGCACTGACCGCTTCGGCGATCCTGGTCGGCGCCGTTGCCATCGCACCGGCGCAGAGCACCAACACCAACAGCCAAGGCCCGGACCTGTCTCGCTTCGAGGGGATCGCGTACCCCAGCAAGCAGGTCGTCCTCAACGCCCCCATCGACGGCAAACTGACTTCGATCCTGTTCGAGGAAGGCGACACCGTAAAAGCCGGCGACCTTCTGGCGCAGATGGATGATGCCGAGCAGAGCGTGGTCGTCGAGTCCGCAAGACTACAGAAAGACAGTCAAGCCGAGGTCAACAAAGCAAAGTTCGCACTGGACGAGGCGGTGATCCTGCTGGAGCGGTCAACCGAAACATTCCACAAAGACGCCGCAAGTGAATGGGAAGTCCGTCGGGCGCAACTGCAGAAAGACCAGGCCCAAGCGGACCTGCAGTTAGCACATGACCGCAAGATGCTGGCCGGGGCTAACCTTGAACTGGAAGAAGCACGCCTGAACCGCTTACGATTGTTAGCCCCGTTCGATGGGGAGGTCATCGAGCGTAACGCCGAACCCGGCTCGACCCTGACACAGACCGACCCGGTGCTGGCGGTTGCCGCGCTGGACCCGCTGGAAGCGCACATCAATCTGCCTGTAAGTGTGTTCGACAAACTCAAAGTCGGCGCTGTCTATCAGCTAGACGCTGGCGACCCAATCAACGCGACACTCCCCGGAAAGCTCAAACACATCTACCGCATCATCGATACCGCCAGCGAAACCGTCCGATGCGTCTTCACCATCGACAACCCCAACGCCAAACTCATCGCAGGA
This sequence comes from Planctomycetota bacterium, assembly GCA_024279275.1. GTDB lineage: Bacteria > Planctomycetota > Phycisphaerae > Phycisphaerales > Phycisphaeraceae > JAJRRS01. The sequence goes on from JAJRRS010000133.1 coordinate 14,470, forward strand.
TTCCCCGTCAAGCTAAACAGCCTGGAACCAGTCGCCGGGGAATGACGTGGCAGTGGTCTAATACCAATCCCATTTAGTTCTCGTGCGCCTTGACCTCCCCTCAGCCCCCGGCTTTGCAGGGGGATTACCCTGCATAATCAAGCGACGACGCACGAGTCTTCTACGGGATTTGTGTTACACAGATTCATAGATTAAATCCAGCACGCGATCCAATCTCTTGTTCTGAATCTGCGCAATCTGCGCAATCTGCGGATACTTCCTCCTCCCCAGCTTACCAAACTCAATGTTCACGCCCCGCGAACCCCAGGTTCTCTTCCATCCAGTCGTCGCTCTTAAGAACACTCTTGCGCTGCTTGCGTGCCAGCCGTTGGGCACGTTGTTGTGCGCGATTAAATAATCTGTTCATCCCTGACCCAGACACCTCGCGGTCCCCAGCCCGTCTTGCAGCACGCCGACCTGCGCGTTGCACATACTTACTGACCAGTTCGTCTTCCAGACTGATAAAAGCGATCGCCGACCCGGGATCGCCCTGCCGACCGGCTCGGCCATACAACTGCCGATCGATCCGCCCGGACTCGTTGCGATCGGTAGAAACAACGTGCAGCCCCCCCGCCTCCGCGATGCCCGGCCCCAGCTTGATGTCCGTGCCGCGCCCCGCCATGTTCGTCGCCACCGTGATCCGTCCGGGTTGCCCCGCCTGCTCAACAATCGTTGCTTCCTCTTCGTGACGCACCGCATTAAGAACTTCGTGCTTCAGCGGAACCGCGTTGAGCATCGAGCTGAGCTTCTCGCTGGCTTCCACGCTACGCGTCCCGACAAGCACCGGTCGGCCACTCTTATGGACACGTTTGATCTCTTCCACGACCGCAACCCACCGCGCTTCGGACGAACCAAACACACGCTCTTGATGCTGGATACGGATGCAGGGCATGTGCGTCGGGATGCGCACGGATGGCAATTTGTAGACCTGCCAAAGCTCGTGGCGTGCTTCCCAGGCTGTGCCGGTCATCCCGCAGATCTGCCGATACATGCGGAAAAACCGCTGAAAACTCACCCGCGCCATCGTGTCTTTCGCCGGCGAGACTTCGAGGTTCTCTTTCGCTTCAACCGCCTGATGCAACCCGTGCCGCCAACTGCGGTCGGGCATCAGTCGGCCGGTCGATTCATCGACAATCACCACCTTGCCGTCCTGCACGACGTACTGCTGGCCGTTGAGGAATAATTCACGGGCGGTGATCGCCTGCACGATCAGCTCGTCGCGCATCCGTGGGCTTTGCCAGACACCGGGCAACCCGTCGCACAGCTCGGCGGTGAACAACTTGCCCGCCCGGGTCAGGTCCGCGTCACGGTAACGCAGGTTAACCTTGTAGTGTTCCTCAGCATTCATCCGGCTGGCGAGCTGCGCCGCCTGCTCAAAGGCGCGATCCTGCTCAGCATTCGGTGCCTCCGTCGAGATAATCAACGGCGTCACCGCCTCATCAATCAGCAGCGAGTCTGCCTCATCGATGATCGCGTTCTCCAGACCACGCATGACCAGCCGATCGAGGCCGCTCATCCCGCCGTGGTTTATTTTCTGGACCAGCGCATCGGTCAACCCACGCATCCGCCCCAACTGCAATCGATCTCGCAGGTAATCCGCCGCCGCTTCCTTGTTGGTGCAGTAAGTGATGTCGGCATCGTACGCCCGCTTACGGTCCGGCGGAGGCATCTGCCCCTCGACCCAACCCACGTTCAACCCGCAGGCGCTATAAAGTTTTCTTAGCCCGTTCGCGTCGCGTTTGGCAAGGTAATCATTGACCGTCATCACATGGCAACCGCGCCCACGCCAACCAGCGATCACCGCAGGCATCGTGGCGACGAGTGTCTTGCCCTCACCCGTCGCCAGCTCAACCAGGCAGCCCTCCACCATCGCGACCGCCGCAGCGACCTGCTCACGGTAAGGCTCCATCCCTAACTCACGCCGAGATACCTCACGCACCAGCGCCAACGCCCGATCGACATCGGCAACCTCTTCACGCCCCAGCCGAAACACGCTGCGCAATTCCGCCGCTTGATCTCGTAACGCCGACTCAGCCAACCCGTGATATTCATCTTCCATCGTCAACACGCGCTCAGCCCGACGTAGATACCTCGCACGACGCGGGACCATCGGCACAAACAAACCAACACCCGTGTCCCACGCAGCGTCAAGCCCTTTGGGGAGCTTGGGCGCATCGCGCCGCTGGGCCAGCATCCGCCACGCCCCCACCGGCGCAGCCCAGGCCGGGGTCAGCGCCGACTGTATCGACCCTGAATCACTGGGCATGCGTTGTTGGTTGGTGGTGACGCTCATGATTAAACCGTACCGCACAAATATCTAGAACCGAGGAAAGCTAACAGGGATGAACGCGGATGAAAGGGATAGGTACGGTCAAACGATTCTTGATACCATCCCCTTTATCTGTGTTCATCCCTGTTCACCTCTTTTCTACTAAAACCGCTGTTGGATCACCTGCCTGATCGCAAGCCACCACTGCTTGAGAAGCGGTGTGTCCGGCAGATCAAAACGTGCAACAACACGTTGCCCGGCATACAGCGGTGCCGGCTCGCTTCCGGTGGTGACAGGCTCAATCTGTATCTCAAAAAACGGCTCTTGCGCGAGGGTGCCTTTGCTGTTTTCGGTGTCAACCGCGATCGACCCGCCGCCCGCATAACCCAGCGCCGCAGAGGGAAGCTCACGCCGCGCCGCCTTGAGGACTTTAACCACGCGCCCCTGGATTAATGCCTCGGGCCGACCACGGACACGCATCTGGACGATCGATCCTACGCCTGAGTCTTTCATCACCAGCGGGCCGACGTACTGATCGGTCGTGACACGGATCAGCAGTCGGCTGGTATCAACCAACACGCCGATCGGTTCGCCCTGCTTGACGAACGTGCCGACGAGGCGATCCGCTTTCTCGCTGACCCACACACCATCAATGCTCGGCTGTATACGCAGAGCGGATAGCTTGTCATTGACACGCACCAACTGCTCATTCACCGCCTGGATCTGCGCCTGAACGATCTGCGCCTGCGCCGGTTCTTCGGAACGGGCTTTGCGGTAGTAGGCCTCGTACAACCCGCGATCGGCAAGCAGTCGGCGGTGTTCGATCTGCAATTCGTGGTTGCTTGCGGCCATTAACTCGACACCGCCAGCCTTCACCTGTGTCGCGCTGGGCAGAACCGAGTCGATAAACCCATCGGTCCCAGCAAAGACCATCTCGATCTCGCCAGGCTCGACGACGCCCTCCCCACGCGCATGATACGGCGCAGGAATAAATCCCAACGTCCCGATCAGCACCGCGAAAAACAGCACCGTCGCAAGCTGCGCCCGGCCACGCACGCGGTGTAACTCCGGGCTGGTCAGCAGGTAGTGCGCCCACTTAAACACAGGCACGATCACCCAGCCGATCACACCCGACATCGCCAGGAGGATCCCCATGTATTTCAATGCATCGACCACAAACAAGATGATCGACACCGAGATGAACACACGATAGATCGACGCGCCGACAGCGTAAACAACCAGCCAGAATCGCTCGCCACTGGAATGCGACGGGTCGCGCGGTCGGCGGACGCCGTAGATGTATTTCTTAATCAGGTAGTAAAGATAATCCTTGCCCCGTTGCGCCAGGTTAGGTGTTTCCAAAAGGTCCGAGAGGATGTAGTAGCCGTCGAACTTGATCAAGGGGTTGGCGTTAAAGAGGACCGTGGTGACGCCGGCGATAAAGATGAGGTTGTAAGCCAGGGCGTGCGCGAGTGTCCCCGGCACGGAATTAGCCCAGACGATGGCAGCGGCGGCACCGATGGCGATTTCGACATACATCCCGGCGGCACCGATGAACGCGCGATGCCACTTGTTACGCAACGACCACGCGCTGGTCGCATCAACATAAGGCAGCGGCATGAAGACGATGAACATGATGCCCATCGTGTGGACTTCGCCGCCGGAATGACTCTGCCTCCCGAAGTGTTTGCAGGCAAACCCGTGCCCGAACTCGTGGACCCCCTTGATCAGGATCATGCAGACGTAAAGCCAGGGCAGATTCGATGGGGCGAGGATACCGGACTTCTGATTCCACAGATCGTCGACCCGCCCGGTGATCGCCCACAGCCCGGATGCCAGCAGCACCGTCCACAAAAACAAACCGATCGGCCCAAAACACCAACTAAACGCTTTGACCCAGCTATCCAGAAAATGGTCCGGGTCGATCAGCGGGATGCGCGAGAACAGCAGGTTCATAAAGTACCCGCCGATCTCTTTGCGTTTGCGTTTGCGGAACCTCTCGAACATCCCCGCCGCATCGGCTGGCAAATCCGCATCCAACAAGTTGGACTGGTAGAGTTGCCCGAGAAGTTGGATGGCTTCACCCTGGGTCGGGGCGCTGTCACCAAGCTGTTCGCAACAAACTTTCCATGCGTCGGCAACCGGGCGTTGGCCGTTGAGCAAACCCACAAAGTGGTAACTGGCTTCATCCAAGCGGAAGAACTTGTTGTTGGCTGAATCACGCAGGACGTGCCAGGTCCGACCCCGGTAGCGCTGCCGATAGCTCTGCACCAGCGAACGCAGCCGAGGCTTAAGATCCGCGACGCGGTACCAGCTCTCAGAAAATGTCGGACGGTCTACGGGCAAATGTCTCTCGCATACATAAGAGTTATCCGCAGATTTCGCAGATGACGCAGATTAAGAATTTCAGATTTGCACCTCTGGTTTTAATCTGTGAAATCTGCGTAATCTGCGGATACTTCCTGTCCTGATCTTCTCCATGACCTAAAACCACAGCTTCATCCTCAACCAATCCACCGCCTGGCGTGTCCATATCCATGCGTAACTACGTTTGCCCGCATCGATCTTGGCGACGCCCGCCATGCCGGGCTTGAGTTTGTCAGACGGATCAAGCAGGCTGACCTGCACGCTGAAGACGTTCTTTTGGTCCTTAACCTTGGCCATCGGCTCGATCCGATCGACCTTGAATCGCAGGTACACGCCGGGCTGCGCAGCGGTCGCCAGCTCGCCGGTCATCCCCTCAGCGATGTCAGCGATCCGGTCTTCGGGGACTTCCAGGCGCGCACGCAGGTCGTCGAGTTGAGCGACCTCGAACATCACGTCACCCTTGCTGAGCACCTGGCCTATGTTTCGTTTGAGGTCGCCTTCAACGACCACGCCGGTGACATCGGAAATGATGTCAGCACGGCTAAGCCAGTAACCCAGTTCATCGATGTCGGCGGCGACCTTGTCGGCCTGGTGCTGCGCGATCTGCACCTCGACGATCTTGCTTTCACGCCGAGCCAGGTCCGCTTCCTTGAGGAAACGCTTATGCTCCGCGTTCAAAGACGCCAGGCGGAGCCGAAGCTCAGCGGTTTCCATCTGCGCCAACACGGTCTGCCCAGCCAAGACGGGGTCGCCGGGATCGACGTTAACTTCCTTGATGTACCCATCGAACGGCGCGGCAATCACCCGGCCATGCTGCGCCTCAACGATAAACGGGGCATCGACCTTGTACGTCCCTTTGGCAAAAACCAGGAAGATAATCACAGCCGAGACAGCGACGGCGGTGAGTTTGGCCCAGGTGTGTGTCGGCCCGACCAGCGCAGCACCGGCCCGCCGGGTACTCAGCGCCATCTTCGCGCCGATCCAACGGTCGGTGTCGTGAAGGTTCCCGATCAAGGCGGCGCAGAGGTTGCAAGTCAGACGCAAACCCTCGGCATCGCGCAGAGTCAACGGACGGTCTGCGGGTCGTTCGACGGTGAGTACGCCGATGGTCTCGTCGCCGCGTCTTAGCGGCAGGCTGCACAGCGAAGTCGGGCCGTGCTTGTCACTGAGCCGTGCGGCGGCACGTGCGATGTAGGGCGCTTCGGGTGAGGCAGGGTGAACGATCTCAACCTGCTGGTCCATGCACTCTTCCATCGCCGACTCGATATCCTGGACGAGCCGCATCTTGCGGTTGAATTGCTCGGTCTGACTCATCGCCTGAAGCTTGACATACGCGCCGCGCTGGATGCCCAGGCTGACACGCTCAGCATTCCAGCGGTTGGCGATCTCATTACAAAAAGCGATCGCAGCGGCCTTGAAGCGCAGTTGCTCGTTGATCGCAGCACACACACTCATCGCGCTGGCGAAGACATCCAGATCACCCTGTCGGCGTTGAAGCGACAGCCGCATCTCGTAAAGGCTAAGCAGCGTGACGGTCAGCTCGAGGCGCTCACGACACTGATCCAGGACCGCGGTGTCGTTATGCGATAACACAAATGCGCTGATGCCCCGGACCTGCCCACCGCCGCGTAACGGCAGGATGACCAAATGTTGGCGTGCGTTCTGGCCGTAGAGTTCTTCGGTTGAATGCACAGGCAAAATAGCGGTCTGCGCCGACTCGATAACCGACGCCATCGCCTCGGCCGCCTGCGCCAGCCAGACCGGGGCGGTCGCGCCCTGCGCAGCGGCGGGATGAACCGCAAGAACCTCCGGCCGTCCGCCCTCACCGGTGCGCATCACAGCCCCGGCTTCCGCCAGGCCTAATTGACACTGCGCCGACAACAGCTTGCGGAGGAACTCCTCGGGCGGGCCTTGGAACGCCACCAGCTCGTCAACGATCGCCGCCGGATTCACCGGCCCGGCATCCATGTGTGCGTGTTGAGTCATGCGTGTTGCGTCATGTGCCGGGTGCGATCACTTAACCAACTGAATCCACACCCATCATCCGGAAGGGCGATCCGCTGGCTAAGCCGGGGGCTGAGGGTGAACCAAGGGATGCCTGTTATTTTTTGGCGCGGTCGGCGACGTTGAGCTTAAGCTCCCCGAACTTCTCTTCATAGCCGCGGACGATCTGCCCCAATGACAGCGCAAGCCGTTTGGCGGTGTAATAGTTCAGGATCAGCCGGTTGTTCACCTGAAAAAGTATCTCGCCGGCGATCTCGCTGTCGGCACCCTGGGGGTTGGGGACCACCATGTTCAGCCCAAGGTCCACGATGACCTCTTCGCTGGTCGCGTTGGTCTTGAAGGCGTTGGCGTAGGTCGTGCCCATGCCGGTGTGATCGACCTTCAGCCGGACCTGTTTGCCGTGCTGCTGCTTCGCCTGGTCTTCAATCGAATCGCCCTGCACGGGCACTTGTCTGGGTTCGTCTGCCAAGGGTCTACTCCTATTGATGGTATCTACTTAACTCTATCAGGCATCGGGTCCGGCCAACGTAACATCACGCGGTTATCGGGCACACCTTAGGCCTATCACGACCGCCGGAAAAACAGGCCGACCCCGGCTCCCTGCCCCGGTTGATAGATAAGTGTAGCAACTGCGCTCACCCGAAGCTGGCCAGCGGGTGACTGGAGCCGCCCAGAGCAGGCAACCGGGATTACCGGAGCCAACCCGGGCCTTAACGTGTTGCCGCCAGCTCATTGCGTGTCGACCGCAAAGCGATCCAGGTCGTCGTGTGTGTTCATCTGCGCGATCCCCAAGATGCCGTCAGGCAGTGAAACAGCGACAGGCTCAGCACCCTCCACCAGCCGCCACATCGCGCGTTGGTCGGCGTCGAGTTGGCGACGGACCCGCGAAAGGATCGAGCTGTGATACAACGCAAACAACGGCTCCCACCGCTCGCCCTTGTACGCCACGACCTGCGCATCCCTGCTTATATGCTCTATTAATACCCGCGCCATACCCGCGTCCGGCTCCGCCAGGTCACAGCAAGCCAACAACAACCAACCCTCCCCGAAACGTGCGACCCGATCAGACAAGGCTGTCTCCAGCCCACCCATCGGCCCCATCCCCAACCGACTATCCGCAATCGTAGTCAGCCCCAAATCGTCATACGCCCCCGCCGACGCCGCAACAACCTTCACAAACTCCGCCACCGGCCCAAGCGCCTCAGCAACCCGACAAATCATCGGCACACCCCCAACTAACGCACGCGCCTTATCGCTCCCAAAGCGTTTACTCTGACCACCCGCGACGATGTAAACCGGTAGCTTGTCCATAGTTGTAATCGTAGAGTCTCGTATTCTACCCGCACCCCGAATTCCCCCCGCCTCATGGTCCCTTAGATTCCCCCGGCATGCCGCTTGCTAATTGATATTAAGAGTCAATACTAATAATATAACCGGTGAAAGCCCGGCCCGGCCTAAATGGACTCCCGATCATGCTCTGGCTTAAACGCCTGATAAACCCGCTGAATACCGCCACATCCGAGGCCTCAGCCCACCAACCGCAAGCCGATGCGCAAGCTCCCCTGATCACATTGCAGGAATTGCAACTGGGCCAGTGCGGGATGATTCAGCAACTGAAATTAAACCATTCGGACGATAAACGACTGCGAACAATGGGGATATGTCCGGGCCGAAGGGTCTGGCTGGTACGACAGGGCGACCCGATGGTGCTGAGAGTCATGGGCACTCGGATCGGGTTGGCGGCTGAATTGGCCCAATGTGTGACCGTCGATATCTGCGACACGCCGTGCGAGGAGGTTCAAGGCACCCCCCCCGTTGAACTGGGGCGGGAACCGGGGGAACCGGGGGAACCGGGGGAATCCTGGGGGGCTGAGACATGACCACGATCGGCCTGGATGTACTTCAAGCGCCAAGTGAGCCAAAGCGGGCTGCCTCTCAAAGTTTGACCATCGCGCTGGTCGGCAATCCCAATTGTGGGAAAACCACCCTCTTCAACATCCTCACCGGCCTGCGTGCCCACACAGCTAATATCTCCGGGACCACCGTCGAACAACGCGTCGGCAAAGCAACCATCGACGGCCAGGCTGTGCAACTGATCGACCTGCCGGGGATGTACAGCCTGTCGGACGACTCCCCTGAACAAAAAATCGCACGACGGGCACTGTTGGGCGAAATCGAAGACCAGCCCAAGCCCCGGGCCGTGCTTCTGCTGCTGGACGCGACGAATATCCAACGCAACCTCCTGCTGGCGGGACAGGTCATCGAGCTAGGTTTGCCGACGGTCGTGGCGATGAACATGTGTGACCTGGCGCAGCGAAGCGGCATCGAGATCGATACCGAGGCGCTGGGTGCGGAACTTGGCTGCCCGGTGGTGGCGATCAGCGCAAGGACCGGCGAAGGCATCCCCGAGTTGTGCAACGCATTAACTCAACGTCTGTCATCAGACGAATCGCACGTGCTGCCCAAAGCCTTGTCAGCCTGCGCTAGTTGCGGCGGCTGTCCGTTTAGAGCGCGCTTCGATTGGGCTGAGCAGGTGGACAAGCGCTGCGCCACGCGACCGATGGGCGATCACGATCCCAGGACCGAGGCCGCCGACCGTGTGCTGACCCACCCCGTGCTGGGGGTCGTTTCGTTTCTGGGGATCATGTTCGTGCTGTTCGCGATGATCTTCTCCGTGGCGGATTACCCGTCGAGCGCGATCGAGTGGGCGTTCTCTTCGCTTGCAGGCTTCGCAACCAACACACTCCCGCCCGGCGACCTGACCAACCTGCTTGTCGATGGCATCCTCGGCGGGGTCGGCGGGGTGCTGGTCTTCCTCCCACAGATCTGCCTGCTGTTTTTCTTCCTGTCACTCTTAGAAGATACCGGCTACCTCGCGCGTGCCGCGGTAGTCACCGACCAACTGATGCGCCGCGTCGGCCTGCCAGGCTCGGCGTTCGTGCCGCTGCTGTCCGCACACGCCTGCGCCATCCCCGCCATCATGGCCAGCCGAATCATCGAAAACCGCCGCGACCGCCTGGTCACCATCATGGTCGCGCCCCTGCTGACATGCTCAGCCAGGCTCCCGGTCTACACCATGCTCACCGCGCTACTGGTCCCCAGCCAACCGATCAAGGCGGCATTGATCTTCGTCGGGGCCTACAGCCTGGGTATCGCCTCAGCCTTGCTCGTGGCGCTGTTGCTGAACCGATCGATCCTCAAGGGCAAAGCCAACCCGCTATTGATCGAGTTGCCCAGCTACAAGCCGCCTAACCTGCGCAACGCGGTGCTGACCATGATCGATCGCGGGCGGGTATTCCTGATGAAAGCGGGGACCGTGATCCTGCTCGTGTCGATCGTTCTGTGGGCAGCCGCGACATACCCCAAGAGCGCACCTCCGCGGGAGGCTGTCGCAATGCAGCAGCAGGCCGAGCAACTGGAAACCGCCGGGCAAAATCAAGAGGCTGCGCAGCTCCGCACCCAGGCTCAGAACCTCGCCGCCACCTACAGCCTGTCCCACAGCCTCGCCGGTCGACTGGGACACACCATCGAACCGATGATCGAACCCTTAGGCTTCGACTGGCGGATCGGTGTGGGGATCGTCAGCTCATTCGCCGCCCGTGAAGTCATCGTCTCGACACTCTCGATCATCCACGGCGTCGGCGCAGGCAACGATGGCGATGAGATGCTTTACGAATCGATGCGCCACTCCGTCAAAGGCAACGGCCAACCGATCTACACACCTGCGACCTGCCTGAGCCTGCTTGTGTTCTTCGTGCTTGCGATGCAGTGCCTGCCGACCAGCATCGTTGCGCGCCGCGAGACCGGCACATGGAAATGGCCGGCCCTGCAGTTCGCCTACATGACCGTGCTCGCCTACTCCGCAGCATGGGTGACGTTCCAGGTCGCCAGCCAACTGCTCGCAACCGGCGCGGTTGGGTAATACAACTCTCCGACAAAAATGGCGTCTAACCATTTCGCGCGAATTCAAGCCACAAACGCCGACAACCCACACACTCCCCGGCCCCAAGATCCAAGCCCCAAGCCCCAAGCCCCAAGCCCCAATACCCAATACCCAATACCCAATACCCTAGAGCCTAAAAATCAATTATAAGTTATATATTATATCATATATAACTTATAATACCAATTCCAATAATAACTCGTGCGCGTTAGGCGCATGTTAGGTTGCGCTCTTGCGTTCAGTTTGAGAGACTGGTTCTTTTACAAGGAGCTGGACGATCGACATCTCTCTACATCAAGACAGCGACGCGGCGGAA
>JAJRRS010000134.1 GCA_024279275.1 Planctomycetota bacterium
ACAATACTACAGGTCTTGAGCGTCTCGCTATTCGAGAAAACCCCGTTAATACAGGTGTTTTCACGCCCGGGCGGCATAACTCAAACCGACTCATTCGCTAACCAGTTGGTATTATTCGACTAACGTTGGGACAGTAGTGCAGATATACATATCTTTAATTGTGTGCTAATCGCTTCGGGTAGCCGATGATGATGCACAACGTGGCTTGACGGGTTATTCTCGGTGAGCTTGTAGGAAGGATGGCGGTCTGTCCATGATCAGATGGTTGAGCGTAAGCGCGTGGGGGTTGGCACTGAGTATCATGCTGGGGGTGATGTTCGGGGCTGGGGGCTATACCTTCTATTATGCAGATGGCGCGTCGTACTTATCGAACAACCCCGCTGCCTGTGCTAACTGCCACATCATGAACGATCAGTACGATAGCTGGCAGAAGGCGAGCCATCACACGGTTGCGACGTGCAACGACTGCCACGTCCCGCACGACCTGATTGGTAAGTACCTGACCAAGGCTGAGAACGGGTACCTGCACTCCAAAGCCTTTACCCTTGAAAACTTCCACGAGCCGATCCAGATCCGCCAGCGCAGCAAAGACGTGTTGCAGCAGAACTGTATCGCGTGTCACCAGGAGTTTGTTTCCCAGATTAAGAGTTATGCTGCGGCGCACGGCGAAGAGGCCGACTGCGTCCGCTGTCATCGGTCGGTCGGTCACGGCCCGACGAAATAAACCGGGGGAGTGAACCAGGAGATTTATGATGCCCAAAGCACCCCCCGTTGATCGTGCCGACTCATCCGCAGCGGTCCCCCCGGTCCCCCCGGTTCCCCCAGCACCCGGCAAGTCGTCCAAGCTCCCGTACCTGGTGGCGTTGCTGCTGGCGGGGTTGGTGACGGTGCTGGTTTTTATGCTGATGGGCAACATCGCCAAGCACAAGCGTGAGGCTGAGCAGGTTGTGTTTAAGATCGTCGATCTGGACGAGACGACGACCGATCCGGTTGAATGGGGCAAGAACTTCCCAAGGCAGTACGACGGGTACAAACGCACGGTCGATACCGAACGTACGCGATGGGGCGGCAGCGAGGCGTACCAGCACGTCGATGAAGACCCCGACTGGCGCACGCTTTTCGCTGGGTATGCGTTCAGTTTTGATTACCGTGAAGACCGGGGTCATGCTTATATGCTCTCAGATCAACGTGAGACCGAGCGGGTGCACAAGGTCAAGCAGCCCGGTGCCTGCCTGCACTGCCACGCGTCGAACATCCCCGCGTACCGCAAGGCCGGGATCGAAAAAGGTGCGCCCGGCGAACTGACCGACCCCTTCAACAGCCCCGACGCCCGGGAACAACTCATGAAGGGCTTTGAGGTCATCTGCGCGATGCCTTACCTGGAGGCGACCGAACTTGTTGAGCATCCTGTTTCCTGTATGGACTGTCACGACCCCGAGACGATGCACCTGCGCGTGACTCGGCCGGGGTTCCTTAATGGTATCCGTGTGCTTGCCGAGTCTGATGATCCGGTTCCGCATCTGCCTAGTATCGAGCGTTGGCGTAAGGGCGATCGTAAGGAGCCTTACGAGCCTAACACGATGGCGACCCGTCAGGAGATGCGATCGTTTGCCTGCGGGCAGTGTCACGTCGAGTATTACTTCAAGGGTGAAGGCAAACTGCTGACCTACCCCTGGCACAATGGCTTGAAGATGGAGCAGGCGGAGAAGTATTACGACGACCAGGGCTTCAAGGACTGGACGCACAAGACCGCCGGATCGCCGATGCTCAAGGCTCAGCATCCTGAGTTTGAGATGTGGAGCCAGGGCATTCATGCCCGTGCGGGTGTTTCCTGCTCCGACTGCCACATGCCTTACAAACGCGAAGGCGCGATCAAGGTTAGCGATCACCACATCCGCAGCCCGCTATTGAATGTCGCACGGTCATGCCAGGTGTGTCACAACGTCACCGAGGACGAGATATTGGCCCGTGCCGAGACGATCCAGGACCGGACGCGTGCTCTGATGGTCCGTAGCCAGAAGGCGACGCTGGACCTGATCGACGGGATTGTCAAAGCCAAGGAAGCCGGCGCGACCGACGACCAGCTTGCCCCGCTGCGTGCGTTCCATCGCAAGGCCGAGTGGCGTCTTGACTATATCGCCGCTGAGAACTCGATGGGCTTCCACGCCGACCAGGAAGCAGCGCGTATCCTGGGTGAGGCTATTGATTATGCTCGGCAGGGGCAGGTCAAGGCAGTGGAGTTATTGAGTATATTGGCTCCCAAGGCGCAGGTGACGAAGGTGTCCAATGTGCCTGGGGCCGGGGGGTGACACGTTCTTGGTTTTTTGGCGTGTTGGGTGGGGGCTGACTCAGAAATCTAACCACCCGTTTATCGCTGCGCGGTACATTTTTCGTATGGCTTGTTAATTGCCTCTCGGGCATGGCCTCTGTTACCATACAACCGCCTTGGTGATCGCCGGGCCGATGACATTATCTGGAAACAACGTCAGGGAGATAAACATGTTGACTCGATTTTATAGATTCACCGCACTCGCAACCCTATGTCTCACGCTTGGTCTGCTGGCCTGTCAGGCTCAGGCCGGGGGGTTGGAGGATCTGTTCCGCAAGGGTACGGGCACCGACAAGACCAAGGTGAAGGATGGCGATGCGGACATGGGCTTGACTGAGTACCACGGGATCAAGCACGCGGTGGGTGTGGTCGATTTTGATAATGATGCGGGCTATCGCAGCCAGTGGGAGATGGGCTACAACATGTCGATCCTGCTGGAATCGGCGTTATTTGATACCGGGCGGTTCGTGCTGGTCGAGCGTGAGAACCTGGGGGTTGTTTTAGATGAGCAGGATCTTGCAGCCAGCGGGCGTATGGCCAAGTCCTCCAGCGTTGCGCAGACAGGCAAGCTGCGGCCCGCGAAGTATATCGCTACCGGCGCGATGACCGAGGTTGAATACAACGAGTCAGGCGGCGGTGGGGGGTTCAATATTAAGGGCTTCCGTGTTGGTGGTTCCAAGGCCGACGCAAAGATCACGATCATCGCCAAACTGATCGACTCGACCACCGGCGAGATCGTCGCCAAGAAACGTATCACCGGCGAGGCCGGCCGGGCCAAGCTCAACTTTGGTATTAACAAGGGAAGCTTCAAGGGCGACATCGGCGGCTTCGCCAAGACGCCGTTGGGCGAGGCGGCGCAGGACTGTATCAATCAGGCGGCCAAGTTTTTTGCACTGCAGATGGAAGAGCTTCCCTCGACGGGGGCTGTGGTGATGGTCAAGGATGGCCGGGTCATCATCAACCGCGGCGAGCAATACAACTTCCGCGAAGGCATGGTCCTGGCCATGACCGAGATGGGCGAAGACCTGATCGATCCGGAGACCGGCGAGGTGCTTGAGAAGGCTCAGGGCAAAGAGATCGGCACGATCCGAATCAACAAGACCTCCAAAAAGGTTTCTTACTGTGAAGTTATCTCCGGCGAGGCCGATCCGGAACGCGGAACCGTGGTGGAAGTCATCAGTGTTCCCTTCAATCCCGAGGATGATCACGATGGCAAGGACGAGGATTAGGGGCGTTATTCCCGGCTCCTGTGCCCCAGACACACCGCAGCCTTGACCCCACCGATCCGATATAATACTCTTTCCGACCCAATGCCCCCCCGGAACACCCCGGTACACCCGCAATTCTGGGATTGAGGCTTGGTGATAGACGTTGGCCCTCCGATAGGAATAGGCCAAGCGGGCTCATAGCTCAGTTGGCAGAGCGCACCCCTGATAAGGGTGAGGTCGCAGGTTCAAGTCCTGCTGGGCCCATTGAATAAGCCCCCGTAACTGGGGGCTTATTCTTTGCGCGGGCTGTCTAGCACTCACTTGACGCGGCTGTTCCCTTGGATCAAAGTATAGCCATGTCTATGGATTTTATTAGTCTATTTTCCGGCGCTGGTGGTTTAGACCTTGGCTTGGAATGGGCGGGTTGGTGTTGCCGATATGCATCTGATATTGATTTGTCAGCGATCGAAACTTTACAGTCAAACAGTCAAGCCTCACACCGAGATGGATTCGGTCGCAAGATGCAGGCTGAGGTCGCCGACGTACGGGATCTTCGGGGGAAGGATATTCTTGCAAAAATTGGTGTAAGGCGTGGGAGTATACCGTTGATGGCTGGTGGTCCACCTTGCCAGTCGTGGAGTAGCGCTGGTCATCAAAGAGGATTCGACGATCCGCGTGGAGTATTGTTTCGTGATTTTGTACGATTGGCTGATGAGTGTGGCTGTCGGATCATACTTTTTGAGAATGTTCGGGGGCTTTTGACGGCACGCGGCCCAGATGGCGAGCCTGGCGGGGCACTTCGGGTTATCCGAGAAGAGATGTGGGCGCGAGGCTACCAGAGTTCTTTAGAACTCCTAAATGCCGCAGACTTTGGTGTACCACAGCGTCGGGTTCGGCTATATTTAGTTGGGTACAGGGGAACACCCGCTCCGGTATTCCCGGAGCCGACCCACGCGAAAGTGTATGAGCCCGAAGGATTGCCTGGCTTCGGTAAGAAGCCTTGGGTTCCGATGCGGACGGTTTTGTTGACCCCCTCTCAACTTAAGCATAAAGAAATTATTCTCCCCAGTGCAAAAATGGTTTCTCGCCTTAAAGGGTTAGGTCCCGGCGAGGGCGTGAAGTCTGTAGGTAAGAAGGAAACTACCCGACCCGGAGGGCATTGGGGTTACATGCAAGGCGGATTTGTCGCGGACCCTGATCTACCGGCACGCACCGTTACCGCGTCGTCTCAGCAAGATTGGATTCGGCTTGGTGATGGGTCCTATCGTAGGCTTTGCCCCCGAGAGTGTGCGTTAATCCAAGGTTTCCCTCGGTCATGGAGTTTTGTTGGCCGCGTCCCTTCGGTTTATAAGCAGATTGGGAATGCTGTTGCTCCGGTTATGGGGGAAGTGCTTGGTCGGGTTGTTACCGTGATGGCGAATCATCGCGACCAAACGAGAGTAGACTTTGATCCCACGGTTCTGCCCCGCCATTTGGAAGCGCATGTGAGGTACACGGCACGAGAGCATGAGAGAAACGGTGCTTCGCGTAATGCGGCACCGAGTCGTAGGCGAGTGTCGAAACGTCGGGGTTCTCCCTAATGTTGAAGCCTTGGTCGAATCCGGAGTTGTTGGCAAATCAAGCCGAAGAAGCTAAGAAGGTATACATAGATTCGTTGGACCCTGAAAAAAGTCGCGATAAATGGCAGGCGGCTGTCGATGTTGTTACGAAAGAATTTCAAGAACAGCTCGAAAGTGCGTTTCGCGACGGTCAACTCCTTCAAGCAATTGAGGCGTCGGGTCATGTGATGGCGATGCTTCGGCAACTCACCGCGCCTCCGTTGAGCCAAGACCAGTTTAAGCTTTTGTGTCCTGACTGGCCCAAGAGTTCCGAAAAAACCGGTCGGCCAGTTAGTGAAAAGAACGCCTCGAAAATGCTTGATACTCTTACGACTTGGTTAGACCCAAGAATTTTAGAAGGGATTGCTAAGGGCAAGACTGCGGAAGTCGCAGCAGGACCGATATATATTCTTGCGCGTCAGCGTTTTGAGACCGAACGGCGAACCGAAGTTTCTCGCGAACAAGAGGCCCAGGTTATTGGTCTTCTTAATCAAGAAGGCTATAAACAGCAGCAGAGCCGGGAGATCGACAAGCCGTGGACGGTCGGGGACCACAAGTTTATGCACTGTACAACATTCAGTTCTACGGCTAATTCGACTGCTGAGGTGGATTTAGCCGTGGGCTTGTCTGCGGGACGTTTGTTGGCAATCGAGTGCAAGGTCTCAAATGATGCAACCAACTCAATCAAGAGAATAAACGACGTCCTTAAGAAACGAGAAGCCTGGTCGCAAGGCTACGGTCAGGTATTAACCACCGGTGCCGTTCTACAAGGTGTTATTGCCAGCAAGGATGTGACGCGGCTTGCTGCTTCTGGAGTGTGCGTGTTCTTCTCGCATGACCTTGACTCGCTGAAGCAGTTTTTGTCCGAGCAACGCTGAGGCTTACCTTCAGTGGGATCACTCGTTATTGGTTTTCGGCTTGATCACGTTGGATCTGTTTCCAGGCCCACTGCCAGGCGGCGACGGTGCGGGGGAATCCGACGGTGTTCATGCCCAGGAGGACGGCCTGCTCGATTTCTTCGGGGGTTGCGCCGTGTTGAATAGCTCGGCGGACGTGGCTTCGGAAGGCGGATTCGAGGTTGCCGCCGACACAGATACCCATCTTGATCAGGGCGCACTGTTTGGCGTCCAGTGGGCCGACGGCGTCGACTGCTTTGGCGACGGCTTCGTGGGTCGCGCCCAGTGCGGGGAACTTGGTGATGAAGTCTTTGTAGGTTTTGGGTAGGGGGGTGTCGTTTTGGCTCATGGTGTCAACCTCCGATTTGTGTCATGACCGCGACGCCGGTGACGGGGTGTTCCGGGGCCTTGGCTTGTATAGCTTCAGAGAGTAACCGGTCTAATCGGTCGGCGTCGAACTTGGGGCGGATAGCCTCGGTGAGGTTGCCGCGGGGTTGGTCCATCAGGCAGGGGTAGATTGAGCCGTCGGACGTGATGCGCAGGCGGTTGCATGCGGAGCAGAAGTTACAGCTCATGGGGGTGATGAAGCCGATGCGTGCGTGTTGGCCGTCGCGGAGGGTGACGTCGTAGGTTTGTGCGGAGTCTGAGCCTTGGGGTGCGGTCTGCCAGCCGGTGATGATTTTGGACAGGGCGTTTCGCATCCGTGATGCGGGGACGTATCGATCGGTCCAGTGTTCTGCCAGGGGGCCCATCGGCATCAATTCGATGAAGCGTATCTCGACACGGCGCATCGCTGCGTACTGGACAAGTGCTGGGAGGTCGGCGAGGTTTTCGTGGTTGAGTACGACGGTGTTGAGTTTTACGGGGGTGAGACCGGAGTCAATCGCGGCATCGATGCCGGCGAGCACGCGCTTCATCGCATCAACGCCGGTCATGTTTGTGAAACGCTTGGGGTTGAGTGAATCGAGGCTGACGTTGACCCGGCCCAGGCCCGCGTTGGCGTAGTCTTTGGCGTGTGAGGCCAACGATAGGCCGTTGGTGGTCATGGCAAGGTCGCTGATGCCGGGGATGCTTGCGATGCGTTCGATGATCTCGATGAGGTCGGGTCGTGCGGTGGGGTCGCCGCCGGTGAGGCGGACTTTGGTCAGGCCGTGGTTGGAGACGAGGTGGCAGACGAGGGTTTGGATCTCGTTTGGTGTGAGTCGGCCTGTTTGGCTTGACTGGGTGAGCAGGGCCGGTCGGCAATAGACGCAGCGCATCTGACAGGCTTCGGTCAGTGAGAGCCGCAGGTAACGTATCGGCCTGTCTTGTGCGTCACGCATGGTCGTTGGGGTCGTGCCTTATCCGCACGATGCGCGTGCCTTTTGGGCTGGGCATCAGGGTGTCCCACCACTGGGCGCCTTCGTGGACGTACCGCAGTTGTATCGCCCGGCAGTCGCGGTTGCGGAGCATCTCTCGGGCCTGATCAAGTGGGATGGAATGTTCGCCGACGTAGCCGCGGCCGGTGGTCTTTGGGATAACTTCGATCAACTGTGTCAGTTCGGCGACATCGGAAAATAACTGGTCAACGGTCGCGTCGTCCAGGATGGTTTCGTGGAGTTGGGGCAGGTCTTTCATGGTTTGCCCCGATTGATGGTGGGGCGTGGGGCGAGCATGAGTATGGCGTTGGTCGGCGCGGGGCAGACGTCGTGGCAATCGCTGCAGCCGGTGCACAGATCGGCGACGACCTGGGGGATGCCGCGCTCGATCACGATGGCACCCTCTTCGGGGCAGCGTTCGTAACAGGTCGAGCACATCAGTTCGCGGTACGCCAAGCAGTGTCTACCCTGTATGACGGCGACTTTGGGTGAGTCGTCCGGCGGTGGCGGCGGGGGAGTCGAGGGTACGGCGCGTGAGACGCCGGCGCGGAGTCGACCGAACAATAATTCTCGTCGAGATAGCATGGCCACGCGGTTTACTCCCTGGATTCCTGAGGGATCATAACCGGTGGACGGTCGGTGCTAAAGGGTTGTCGTTGATCCAGGTCGGCGGAGAGGCCGTGGCACTGCAGGCAGTTGCCGCGCCAGGGGTGGCTGGTCATGAGGCCTTGGTCGGCGAGTGTGCCGTGGCAACTGGTGCAGTTTTCGCGCATCCAGGTGGTGTGTGGGATGATCGGTGGCGCGCCGGGCCAGGCGCGTTCACCTGGGCCTGGGGTGGATAAGCCTTGGAACAGAGTGGCGGCGGCGCGTGGGCCGGTGGTTGGTGGCAGTGCGCGGTTGATGGATTCGACGTGGCACTGGGTGCAGTTGGCGTAGGTTTCGTGGCTCATCTTTGGTGCGACGACCACGCCGACTTTCAGGCCATCCCCGTGGCAGACCAGACAGGAGGAGGCGTTTTGTTGATCGATGGCGTGGGGGACGACCGGGGGGGCACCGTTGAATGCGCGGCGTTGGGCACGCTGGGCGAGGGTGGCTTCACGGCTGAGGGTGTCGGTAGGGGTTGAGCCGTAGAAACTTGTCGAGTCGTCTTGCGTCGTGGGCCAGGCGGTTTCCCAGGATGCGTTGGGGCCGAACCCGGCGTCTTTCATGTTGGAATACGTCACCGCCAGAGGTACGGTTTGGTTGACTGTATTACCGGCGTTTTGATGAGTGGTGTAGTCCGGCTGACCGCTGGGTGTGACCGAGTCGTAGAATCCCAAGAGCATACCTGTCAGCGCGATGCCGCCGACGACGCCGAGTACGACGTGGGCGACCCACCCGTGTGATGCGGTGCCGGTTCCAGGATTTTGTTCGCCGGGCTGGCTCACTTATCGTCCTCCGGGGAGTAGGCGTGAGGCTGGTCCAGGCGGGAAACTTCCACCGCACACTTTTTGTAGTCAGGCTGTTTGGAGAACGGGTCGATCGCGTCGAGGGTTAAGTCGTTGATCGGTGCGTTTTCATCGAAGAACGGCACGAAGACTTGGCCCCGCAGGGGTTTTGCTCGACCGTTGATCCAGGCGGGGAGTTTTAGTTCGCCGCGTCGTGTGGTGACGCGGACGATGTCGCCGTTGCTGATTCCACGGTCGCGTGCGTCCTCGGGGTTCATCTCGACATAAGCACTGGGCATAGCCCGTCGCAACTGCGGCACACGCATGGTCATCGTACCGGAGTGCCAGTGCTCGAGTACTCGGCCAGTCACCAGATTCAACGAAAGTGTGTCGTCGGGCATCTCGGCAGGCCATTGGTGGGGTCGGAACCACATCTGCGCCTTGTTGTCCTTCGTGACCGAGTGGTAAAACTGGATGCCGCTGCCTTTCTCGACGTAGATGTCGGCCCCTTCCACGAAGCGCCACCGTGTTTCCTTGAACTGTCCGTCTTTGGTTTCGATGACGGGCCAGCGCATGCCTCGGTGTTTGACCAACTCGTCATACGGGGCGACGTTTTTGTGCTTGAGGAAGGTGAACTGGCGGTACTCGTCGAACAGGGCCTTGTCGACGTTGATGTCGTAGTAGTGTTCCCATTCCCAGTAGGGGACTTCGTTGCCGGCATCATCGTTGATACGGAACAGGTATTCGCCGTCCTTGTCTTTGAGGCCGGGGTGGCCCAATTCGTAAAGACGCCTTGCGACCGCGAGGGTTTGCCAGCAGTCGTCACGGGCTTCGCCGGGTGGCGTGACCATCTTGAACCACTGCTGAGTTCTTCGTTCGCTGTTGCCGTAGATCCCGTTCTTTTCGACCCACATGGCTGCGGGCAGGACCAGGTCGGCCAACGCGGTTGTCGCGGTGGGGTAGATTTCTGAGACGATCAGGAACTTGTCTTTGAGCTTGGCTTTGGCCTTGAATAGTTTTTTCGTGTTCGGCAGGGTCTGGCCGGGGTTGGTGACCTGCACCCAGATGGTGTCGATGTCGCCGCCCTGATCGGTGGGGGTGCATAACATCTCGAACATCTTGACGGTGTGGTAGCCGGGCTTGGGATTGATCCGGCCTTTGGGTACGTTCCAGAACCCCTCGGCATGTTCGCGGTGCGCTTCTTTCTTGACGATCCGACCGCCGGGCAGCGCGTGTGCGAGCGTGCCGACCTCCCGGACGGTCCCGCAGGCTGCGGGTTGTCCGGTCAGTGACTGAGGCCCGTCGCCGGGTTTGCCCCAGTGGCCTGACATCAGGTGGACGTTGTGGACGAGGTTGTTGATCGCGGTGCCGGCGGTGTGCTGGTTCATCCCCATGCACCACAGGGACACGATCTTCTTGGACTTGTCGGCGAAGGTTGACGCGAGCATCCGCAGTTGCGATGCCGGGACGCCGGAGAGTTCTTCGGTTTTTTCGGGGGTGTAATACGAGACAAGTTTTTTGTACTGCTCGAAGCTGATCGCCTGGCCGAACAGGCCGGACGCGCCTTCTTCCTTGACGTAGGCGACGTAGGTGTCGTGGTCGATCGGGGCATCGAACTTGGCCGACGGGTCGCGGTCTGCGCGGAAGTTGCAGTGTTTTTCGACGAAGTCGTGGTCGTAAGCGTCTTGCTCGATCAGTTGCTGGGCGATGCAGTTGGCGATTGCGAGGTCGCCGTGGGGCTGCATGGGCAGGAAGTGGTCGGCCCGCTCGGTGGTTCGTGTGTGGCGTGAACCGATGTCGATCACGGTGATTTTTTCACCGCGGGCTTGGCGGTCCATGACCCGGCTGAACAGGATCGGGTGCATCTCGGCGGGGTTGTTGCCCCAGAGGATCAAGGTGTCGCAGTGGTCCAGGTCGTCGTAGCAACTGGCGGGTTCGTCGACGCCGTAGGTGCTTAAGAAACCGGTGACGGCGGAGGCCATGCACAGGCGTGCGTTGGCTTCGATGTGGTTGTTGGAGAGGCCGCCCTTCATGAGTTTCTGTGCGGCGTAGCCTTCGGGGACGGTGGACTGCCCGGAGATGTAGAAGCCGAATTTATCGCCTGATTGCATGATGCGTTTGGCGGCGATGTCGATGGCCTCATCCCATTCGATTTCGACAAGCTCGCCGTCGCGTCGTGCCATGGGTTTGGTGAGTCGGTCCTGGCCGTAGAGGATCATCCCGACGTGGTAGCCCTTGACGCAGAGCAAACCTTTGTTGACGTCGGCCTGCCGGTCGCCTGCAATCGCAACGACCTTGTCGTCCTGCACGCCGACCTGCACATGGCAGCCGGTGCCGCAGAATCGGCAGGGTGCTTTTTCCCAGGTTACGCCGGGGATATCCGGGCGATCGGGTAGCGGCGGTTGGGTGCTGGCAAGGGCGGTGCTGCCTCGGCTGGCCATTGAACCGGCGAGTCCGGTGGCGGCGGTCATGGCGGCCAGTTTCATAAAATCTCGGCGTTCCATTTGCATGGTCAAGTCTCTCCGATGGTCGGCGCTGTGATCAGTTGATCGGTGTGGGTGTGGGTTTGGCAGGGGGGATGATTAAACGCATCTTCATCCTCGAAGTGGATGAATGCGACATCGACGTGGTGGACGCCCTGTAGTTCATTGAGCCATTGCCAGCACAGCTTGTCCGCTTCGCGGTCGGGGGTGTCTACGACGACGGGCAGGCGGTTGCCTTGCTGTGGCCCGGTCTGAAGGTGTGGGTGCTGGTTGATCTGCTCGATGACATGGGCGGAGCTGTCGTGCAGCGGTTTGGCGGTGTACGGATTATCTGGGGAGATATCTGCCGGCGGGGACATCTCCGGGGCGATCTCCAGGGCGATCTCCGGGGGCGGGGTCAAGGTTACGACAAGTCCGCTGACGGGCATGAGCAAGCTCCGAGGGCCGGGGAAACCGGGGGGGCCGGGTCTGGATCAGGTGAAATCCGGGGTGTGAATCCCGAATATTCCTGTGGTTAGACAAGAGGCTAACAGGGGTGCGGAGACATTTCAAGAATTAAAGGCCCTTTATTCTTGATATAATGTCCCCGGGCCTGTAGATTCATAAACTCAGACGGATAACTTGGTCCAAACCACCTACTCAGGAGCCTGCGAATTGACTGGAAAAACCGCTAAATTTACCCGAAACGGGTGGTTTTTCGGGGCGGCGTTGCTGATGTTGGTGGCGGTTGTATTTGCCACGCAGGGGTTGGATGCACCGGGGCAAGATCAAGGCGCGGCTGTGGATAACTCGCAAGTAGCCCCCACGCCGGTGACATTTCCGGTGACGATTAACCGGCCCGCAGGCCCACCCACGATTGATACCGGGAAGCTCGATGAGAAGGGCCGACCGATCCTGGCCAACTGCACCACCTGCCACACGACGAAGCCGCCTAACCCCAGGCTCAGCAGCGGGCTTGACCTCAAAGATTTTCACTTGGGCTTGACCACCAACCACGGCGATCGGACATGCCTGAGTTGTCATAATCCCCAGGACTACAACCAACTGCACCTGGCGGACGGCAAACCTGTCGAGTTTCAAGACGTGATGACCTTGTGTGCCCAGTGCCACGGCCCGCAGTACAAAGATTATCAACACGGAGCGCACGGGGGGATGGCCGGCTACTGGGATCTGACACGCGGACCCCGCGCACGCAACAACTGTGTCGATTGCCACGACCCTCATGCCCCGCAGTACCCGCAGGTGATGCCGGTGCTTCGGCCCAACGACCGTTTCCTCCGCAGCGAATCCAGCGAGAACGCCCATGAATGACGGCAAGAGCACGCCGCTGACGGTGCTGAATAACCCGACCCGCCGAACCGCATTGAAGGTTGCCGGCGCGACCTTGGGCGCTGCTGCGTTCGCCAAGGCGATCTCCCCGATCGTTGAGTGGGCTAGTCAGGAAACGTCGATGGATGAGATGCTCCAGAATCATTACAAGGAGCTTGGGCCGAAAGACATGGATGCGGTGATTGCTCGGCTCGAAGAAGACGCCAAAGAAAAATACGGCGTGGATGTTCATATCAGCGACCCCAAACCCATACCCGGGGTTAAGTTTGCTTATGCGTTGAACCTCTCGGTCTGCATCGGCTGTCGAAAGTGTGCTCAGGCCTGCCACGAAGAAAATAACCACGACCGCCCAACCAGCAACTCCTACATCCGTGTTCTGGAGATGACCAAGGGCAGCATCAACCTGGAGAAGAGTACCGCTGACTACGACCACCCCGTTCCGCAGGATGACAAGTTTTACATGCCGGTGCAGTGCCAGCAGTGCGACAATCCGCCGTGCGTGAGTGTGTGTCCGGTCGAGGCGACCTGGAAAGAAGACGACGGGATCGTGGTGGTGGATTACAACTGGTGCATCGGTTGTCGGTACTGCGAAGCGGCGTGCCCTTACCATGCCCGACGGTTTAACTGGACCAAGCCAGAGATTCCTGCTGAGGAAGTCAACCCCGATCAAGGGTATCTGAGCAACCGGATCCGTCCGCAGGGCGTGATGGAAAAATGTACCTTCTGCCTGCACCGCACGCGTGAAGGCCAGATGCCCGCCTGCCTGGAAGCCTGCCCGACCGGTGCGCGTGTCTTTGGGAATATCCTCGACCCGGAATCGGATATCCGCTGGGTCTTGCAAAATAAGCGTGTATTCGTACTAAAAGAAGAGCTGGGCACCAAGCCTCAGTTCTTTTACTTCTTTGATAAGTGATCACTATGGCCCAAGCCCTCTATAAAACCGAGCAAGTTAATTACGCCAACCTTTTGGAATTGACGCCGATCGTGGCGGGCGCGACGGTCAGTAAGCCGTTGGTGAATAGTGATGCGCTGCGACAGGTCGTTTTCGCGATGGACAAAGGCCAGTTGATGAGCGAGCACCGTGCGCCGTTTATCGTGGTGGTCCAGGTGCTTGATGGTGAGTTGGACTTCACCGTGGATGGCGAGACACGCAGGCTTGTCGCCCACGACTGGTTGGTCATGCCGCCGGATAAGCCGCACGATCTGGATGCGGTTGAGCCGACGCGATTCCTGCTGACGATGGTAAAGGAACGGACCCCATGAGTTCTCAAGCCCCCGGAGTTAGCCCCGCCCCCGGACTTACCCCCGGACTTACCCCCGGAGTTTCCCCGGGCCATTTGATCACGTACCCCCGGTTCATCGCCCGGTCGTTGCGGCTGGCGACGGATGGATCGCCTTTGTTTTACGGGTGGATGATCCTGCTGACGGCTGTCTGCCTGGTCGGGGTTCACTCCTGGGCGACGCAGGTCCGTGACGGCATGATCATGACGAACATGACCGACCATGTTTCATGGGGGCTTTACATCGCCAACTTCACGTTTATGGTCGGCGTTGCGGCCGGGGCGGTGATGATGGTGATCCCTGCGTATCTTTACGGCGACGACGATATGCACGACCTGGTGATCATCGGGGAGATCCTTGCGATTGCGGCGATCACGATGTGCATCGCGTTTGTGTCGGTAGATCTTGGCAGGCCCGATCGGTTCTGGCACATGATCCCGGGGATCGGCCGATTCAACTGGCCGATGTCCATACTCACTTGGGATGTGCTTGTGCTTAACGGCTACCTGATGCTGAACCTGCACATCACCGGGTATCTGCTGTACATGCGGTTCCGTGGGCAGAGGCCGGCGCGGCGGTGGTATCTGCCGTTCGTTTACCTGTCGATCGCCTGGGCGGTTTCGATCCACACAGTCACGGCGTTTCTTTACTGCGGGCTTCCCAGCCGGCCATTATGGAACACAGCCCTGATGGCACCGCGGTTCCTCGCCTCTGCGTTTGTCTCAGGTCCGGCGTTCATCATCCTTTCGTTGTTGGTGCTGCGACGCTTCAGCGACGTGACCTTCGGCGACCGGCCGATCCGCACGCTCGTGAACATCATGCGCATCACGATCCTCATCAGCCTGCTGATGCTCGCGTCTGAGGTTTTTACCGAGCTATACACAGGCGGTAGTCACACCGCCAGCGCCCAGTACCTGTACTTCGGTCTCCACGGCCACAATGCGCTGGTGCCTTGGATATGGACTTCTGTTGCGCTGACGATTATCGCTGCCATTTTGCTTATGATCCCAAGCGTTCATAAGCGACCGGGCATGCTCGTGGTCGCCTGTGTTTTCGCATTCGTCGGCCTGTGGATCGAAAAAGGCATGGGGCTGATCGTCCCTGCGTTCATCCCCTCGACCCTTCACGAGATCGTTGAGTACTTACCGAGTCTTACCGAGTGGCGCGTTACCGCTGGGATATGGGCGCTTGGATTGATGGTCTTCACCATTGCGCTGAAGATCGGCATCCCCATCTTTACCGGCAAGGAATCGCTGGCCAACCTGCGTGAATCACAGACATGATCCGCTACGGCAAGAGTACGCAGAACGCCATCGCGGCGATGAGTCGGCTGTCCGAGGCCTACGAGGACGGGGGCCGGTTGTCGTCTAACGATATCGCTCAGTCCCGGGATCTAAGCCGAACACTCATCGCAAAATTGCTCACGCAGTTGTCCCAGGCCGGCCTGGTCTCCGGTGCGACCGGTCCCGGCGGAGGTTATACGTTGGCTAAATCTCCGGCTGAGATTTCGCTCTACGACATCGCCGAGGTGTTTGAGCGTGTCGGCGATAAACTCACCTGCCCCTTTGGTCCAAACTGGTGCGGCACCGGGGAAACCTGCCCGCTACACGACAAGATCACGCAACTGGACATGGAGTTCGAGAACTTCCTCAAGGCCACGACGTTCGATCTGTTTTCCGGTAAGACTGGCTCTGTATAAGCCACGCCAAGTCGCGGAATATCTTTAGGCCACCACGAATAATCCCCCTTGACTCCCATGCACTCATGGGGATCAAAGGGGATTATGTGTGATGGCTTCATGGCTTTTCTATTTTTAGATATCACTCACGAACTGGTCGTAGAACCCGGTGAAGTCGTCGGGGGTTTCGCCGGCGAGCCATTGCATGGCGGCTCTTGGGTGGCGGTTGTATTTGCCGGTGAGGTTGTAGGCGATGTTCGGGCCCCAATCGACGTTCTTTTGTAGTGGCAGGACGTGCTGCTGGAGCATGTCGATGATGGGCTTGAGCTTAAACTTGGGGTTTTTGAGGAAGCCGATGAGTAGCTCTGTGGGGCAGTTGCCTGCGCCGCGGCCGAAGCCGTCGAGTGTGGAATCGGCGCGGTTGCAGCCGAGGATGATGGCTTCGATGGTGTTGGCGAAGGCGAGTTGCATATTGTTGTGGGCGTGGATGCCGATTTCTTTGCCGGTGCCTTCGAGTGCTTTTTCGTATTTGCGGTAGAGGTAGTCGATCTGTTCGCGGTAGAGCGAGCCGAAGCTGTCGACGATAACGACGACCCCGACGGGCGTGGGCACGAGTTCTTCGAGTGCCTGGTCGATCTCGGGTTCCTGCACGCCGGAGATAGCCATGATGTTGCAGGCGGTTTCGTAGCCCATTTCGTGGCAGTGATGGAGCATGTCGATGGCTTCGGGGATCTGGTGGACGTAGCAGGCGACGCGGATCATGCTTAGCACGCTCTGGTCGGCGGGGATGATCTGGGTTTTCCAGTCGCTCTTGCCGGCGTCGGCCATGGCGGTGAGTTTCAGGCCGGTGGCTTCGGCGTCGTGGTCTCCGACGATGCGGCGCATGTCTTGCTCATCGCAGAATTTCCACGCCCCGAACTGGTCACGAGAAAATTGTTTGTCTGAGTTTTTGTACCCGATCTCCATGTAGTCGATCCCGGCGTCGAGGCATGTCTGGTAGACGGCCTTGACGAAAGAGTCCTCGAACTTGTGGTCATTCATCAATCCGCCGTCGCGGACGGTGCAGTCCAGGACTTTGAGTTCGGGTCGGTAGGTGATCCAGGGGGCGGTGTTAGACATCGTTGAAAACTCCGTGGTTCGAGCAAAGTTGAGCTAAACAGTGTGACGGGAAAACGTCGTGGAGGCAAGCGGGTACGGCAAGAAAAAACGCCGCCCGGGGTGGGGCGGCGTTAGGGGGATAGGCTGTTAGGAAGGGTCGAGTTTATTTACTCGGTCTCGAGCTGACGCAGGTTCAGGCCCATGTCGATCAGGCATTGCTTGATCTCGGTGAGGCTGGTCATGCCGAAGTTTTTGACGCCCATGAGTTCGGCCTCGGTTTTGAGGACCAGGTCGCCGATGACGGTGATGTTCAGGAGTGCCAGGGCTTTGCGTGCCCGGACGGACAGGGCCATCTCGTTGACTGTTTTGCCGAGGATTTCCGAGTCGCCGCCGGCGTCAGCTAGCTGGTCGTAGACCTGCTGCTTGACGGCTTCTTTCTGCTGCTCGGCGGTCTGGCCGAGTTTCAGGGTTTTCTGGGCGAGCATGGCTTTGATTTCGTCAAGGCTTGCGTCGCCGAAGTTCTTGAAGCTGCGAAGCTCTGCTTCGGTCACACGGAGCAGATCGCCGAGCGTGCGGATGTTCATTTTGCGTAGCGCGTTGCGTGTGCGGACGCTCAGCTCGAAGTCGGTGACGGGGGTGTCGAGCATGGCGGCGTGCTTCTCGAGCCGTTTTTCCTGCTCGTCGTCGATGAGCATGGCTTTGCTGGCCATGACGTCCTTGATGAAGAGGCGTGCGCGTGGGTGGTTGGGGTCAGTCGAGAGGACCTGGCGGAGGCATCGCTCGGCCTGGGCGTACAGCCCGCGGTCTTCGTACATGACGGCGAGGTTGATCAGCGCGTTAAGCGAGGGGCGTTCGGCGCGGCCGGCCTCTTCATAGAGGTGCAACGCCTCGTCCTCTTCGCCTAAGAGGTCCAGGTTATACGCCAGGCGGAAGCAGACGCGCGGGTCGTCCGGGTCGGCGGTGTAGGCCGCTTCATAGGCTTCGATCGCCGCGAGCTTGTCGCCGTTTTGTTCAGCCTCGAAGCCCTTGTTAAAGAACTTCTGGCTGGTGGTGGTGTCGCGTACTTCTGCTTCCATAATCGCCGTGCCTTGGGCAGTGCTCATCGAGGTGTAACCCTTAATATGAGTAAACCGAGTGTTGACTGGGAGGTACAACCCGCCGGAACACCTTAGAATACCCGCCGAGGCGGTGGGGGACAACCCCAGCTCGGGGAGATCGCCGCGTAGCGGAGATGGACACCTTCCCGCGCCGACGTTGTCGGCGTGCTATTGGCGAGAAATGGCTGATTATGCTCTAAAAGGGGGATGTCGGGCCTTGAGTGTGTGAGGTCAGGTGCCGTGTAGTATCTGGACGCAATCAGGATATATAAGGAGGCTGATGATGGCTGGCACGAACAAAACACTGGGCGGCGGGGGGTTCCACCATGTGGCGATCCGGTCGCGTGATTTCGATAAAACTGTTGATTTTTACACCCGGGTGCTGGGATTCAGCCCCAAAATCAACTGGCAGGAGGCTCCCAAGCGGGCGGTGATGCTGGATGCGGGGGATGGCAATTACCTGGAGGTCTTCGAGGATCTGGATTCGCCAGCGGGGGGCGGGGACGAGTCATCCGGGGGGGCGATCCTGCACTTTGCTCTGCGATGTGATGACACGGATGCGGCGATCAAGCGGGTGCGGGAGGCTGGTTGTGAGGTCACGATGGAGCCGACGTCGATCGACGTGAAGGCTAAAGAACAACTGGTCCCGATCCGGATCGCTTTTTGCAAGGGGCCGGATGGGGAGTTGATTGAGTTTTTTCAGAATGAGCTGACCTGAGTACGCCTCGGTGGCTGGGATTACTTGACCGCAGGCTCGTCTTGTTCCTCGTCAGTATCCTCGTCGGCGGTTTCTGTTTGCGCAGGCTCGTCATCGGCAGGCTCGGTTACGTCGGGCTCATCCGCCGTCGGCTCAGCGTCCTGGGGTGCTGCTTGCTCTACCACTTCGGGCTTGGGTAGTTCCAGGGAGCGGTAGGTGCTTTGGATCCCCGTCCGGCTAATCGCGGAAACGATCACTTGGTCCACATGGGCGTCGGTGTCGGCAAGCTCGATCGTTGCGGTGGTTTGAGTCGCTGGGATGAGGTGGTATGACCATGTGCCCGCCTGCTGGATTTGTACTACCCATAAGCGCACGTTGCCGGTCACGTTTGGTTCTGTGCGGACGCTTATCACGCCGTTGGCGATGTCTGTTACCTGGGCACTTGGCGGAGCAGGTTTATCCGACCCGAGCCACGGCGACGCCGGTGCCAACGCGGGCTTGGCGTAGACGGTTTTAATAATTTGTTTGGACAGGTCTGAGTCCGCATCCATGAACGACTGCATCGAGAAGTGGACTGTGCCCGGGCTGGCGGGGGTGATGATCCGTGTCCACTTGATCTGGTACTGAATCTCGTTTTCGTCGAACTGTTTGCCCGTGCGGTACGGCGCGATCCCCGGCCAGACGTGACGGTTTTTACTGTTTTCCTGCACCCACCAGCGAAGCAGAGCGGTGAAGCTCTGGTCGGGCTTGGCGATCTCCCAGTAGAGCTGCGGGGTGAAGTAATCGATCCAGCCCTTGTTAAGCCAGAGCTTCGCGTCGGCGTACAGGCCTTCGTATTGGTTGAAGCCTTTGATTTGCTTGGGATGGCCGGGCTTCCATATCCCAAAGGGGGACAGGCCGACCTGGACGTGGGGCTTTAATTCTTTGACCGACTTGTACATCCGTTCGATGAAGTCGTCGACACTTTTACGCCGCCAGTCGCTTCGGCCAAGTTTGCCGCCGGATTTTTTGTAGGTTTTCCAACTGCGGTCGTCGGGGAAATCGACATCGTTGCCTTCATCATCTTTGACGATGTAGGGATAGAAGTAGTCGTCCATGTGGACGCCGTCGATGTCGTATCGGCGGACGACGTCGAGGATCACGTTCAACGAGTGCTGTTGCACGACCGGCTCGGAGGGGTCCATCCAGAGGTACGGGCCATACTTGTGTACGATTTGCGGGTGGGTCTTGCTGATGTGGTTGTCTGAGACTTTGCCCTTGTTGTTTGGGTGCAGTGCGCGGTAGGGGTTGAACCATGTGTGTAACTCAAGCCCGCGTGCGTGTGCTTCGCGCACCGCAAATGTCAGCGGGTCGTAGAACGGTTTGGGCGATTTTCCCATCTCGCCGGTAAGGTAATACGACCACGGCTCTAACTCGCTGGCGTACAAGGCATCCGCGGTTGGGCGGACCTGCAGCACCACCGCGTTGAAGTTCATCTCGACGCAGCGGTCAAGGATCGTTATCAGTTCGTCTTGTTGTTCCTGAGTTGATAACCCGGGCTTGCTGGGCCAGTCGATGTTTGCCACCGTCGCGACCCAGACCGCACGGAATTCACGCGGGATGGCGGGGACGCCCGACGTGACCGGGGTGCCTTTGACGTCTGTATCTTTCCGCCAGGATGTTCTTGTCGATGAACATGCGGAGATAGTCACGAGGCTAATCGCTGCTAGGGAAATCAGTGGCAGCCAACGTAGTTGTGGTTTGGTCATGGTGAGGGTTCTACTGAATAAGGGTGCGAAATAGAAGCGACTGCGCCGGACGCGACCAGATATTATAGGATAATTCGTCGGCTGGCGAGGCGGTGGTTTCAGCGACCCGGTGGCAGTGGGATCCACCGGGTCAAGAGTTCACGGAGAGGCATTAGGCTGCGGCGGCGCAGGTACGATTGTTCCACATTCTGGACAATCCCGCCCTACGGATGTGCCGCGAAGATCATACCCACAGGCTTGGCAGTTTCCCGGCAGATACATCGTTGGCGAGACATGCCATCCAACTGCAAGTCCCACAAAGTATGCAATGAAGGATCCTAAAAACCCCAACGCTGGCTGAATCGGCGTGACCACCAGTATCACCGCCATGACAATGCCTGCGAGCACCAAGGGTGCCCGAGGGAAACTGCGGCTACGGAACGTAAAGTACAAGAAGGGAAAGGTAAACACTGCGGCGATGCCTGCGAACATTGACATGATGGGAAAGACCAAGGGATCCGCAAACGGCATCTGGCCGTATGCCCCATCAGTCGAAGGCAGTGAGAAAGTCATGACGATCACCCAGGTGATCGCGAATAGGAAAGCGAGCCCAAACGCGAGCAGGAGTATCAGTAATGGATGGTGACGTTTCATCAGTTTGCTGGCGACTTGATTGCCATCGTAACACCTAGGAGCGTGAACGGCGGAGCGCGAACCAACTTAGAGAAAGCAAGGCGGTGGCGGACATAGGTTCGGGGACCAGGTTGGCAAGCAGTTCGCTTGGTGGTGAACTGCCTGCGTTCCAATTCCCAAGCAGGACGTTCAGGTCGTCGATGCCTACGAAGGCGTCGCCGTTGCCTGCGAGGTCGCCTTGGGAGGTGTCGCCTCGGGGGACGGTCATGTTCCAGTTGGCGAGTAGGATGTTCAGGTCGTTGATGCCGACGAACCCGTCGCCGTCGATGTCGCCGATGATGAGTGGTGGTGGGCCGAAAGCGGGTGGCTGGTAGAAGATATCGTCGAGGAACACGAGGCTGTCCTGGTTGCCGGCGAAGACGATCGAGTCGAGTGTGAACGAGTCGCCGAGGATGCCGTCGCCTGAGTCGTAGAGGGCAGAGGACCAGATAGCCGGGTCTTCGAGAGACCATTGGTACTGATGCCATTGCCCGTCTGCGATGACGTCTTGGAACAGGCTTTGTTCCGTGCCGTCGCCGTCGTCGTCGAGCGTGAGGCCGACAGTGAGGTCGATGGAATCGGTCATGAGCCAGAAGCCGATTGAGCCGAGGGATTGCAGCGCGAGGTTGGCTTCTCGCTTGGCGGTGAACAGGTTGCCGGGGCCTGCGAGGTCCGTGCCTGCGTTGTGGTGGAAGAGGAACGATGAGCTTGCGGATTCGTCCAGGTCGATATCGATCCGTTGGCTAAAGGCGCCGTCGTGCGCGTCGGAGGAGGCGCGTTGGGTTGTGGTAGCTGGGCCGAGGTTCTGGTTATGGATGGAGAAGTCGGTGGCGTTGCCGAAGTATCCGTCGTTCAGCTCGAAGTCGGTGAGCGTTTTGAGGAGTTGAAGCGGCGGCTGGCCGGGTGTGGGTGCGACTGTTTCGAGTTGGATGTCAGCGCCGTAGTAGTACTTGAGGATATCGACGTAGCTGATGCCTTGCTGGCCCATGAAGTTGGCGCCGTTCTGGCTTTTAGCGCCGCGGTTGGGCCAGTTGGGGTTGGTGGGTGTGCCGATGAAGCCTAAGGGTGTGCCGAGGTTGTCGCCGCTGAGTACGTCGGTGGGGTAGGTGTGTGTGACCCATTTTTCGGTGTTGGTCGGGTCGGGGTCGAAGGGGTTGGGCACGGGTGTCGGGCCGGAGGGGATCGCGCCGGCGACGTAGAACGAGGCGATCAGGATGTCGTTGCCGGTGAAGTTTCTGATCGAGAGGATCTCGCCTTCGGTCGCGTTGGTGGCATCGAAATGGACCTGCTGTGCCCAGCCTCGACCTGGTTTGTGATAGACCTGATCCTGTGTGCCATTTTGTATGCCTCCGCCGATGCGCATCTTGTAGTAGGCGAAGGTCCGTGCGGCGACGGCCTGGGCTTTGAGCGCCTCGAAGCTTGCCGCCCCGTTCTCAGAAAAAACGACGTTGGGGACGTAGTCGGTTTCGGTGGGGACATCCCCGAAGCCCGAGACGTTGATCGTCTCGAACTGCACGAATGCGGCGTGGGTGTTATCAATCCCACCCAGAAGTACACAGCCCACCACGACCGGCAAGCAGCACGCGGCGCGTAATCTCCCAGCTATAGCGACCCTCCGGCTTAGTTTGAGGTGTAGCGGTTCAAGCATGATGTTCTCCAGAGGTGCCCCATGAATGCCCGGTCACCAGTGCCGCTAACCGACCCTCTGCCGTCATTATATATAGATGAGCTTATCACAGCCCACCCGGTTTTCCTATTAATTATAGAATCAGAGGCCGAAAATACGCTTTTACACCCCTTGAAAGCTGTCCGGATCGTCAATAGCGATCTTCTTCCCCTGGCTCAACCAGGTGTTAAATTGGGGGTTTTTTGTATTTATTATCACTGTCGTTGCTGGAAATTAAGGATATTTATCGAGAAGCAGAGTCAAAGCTCTTGCAAATGGGTTCGGATGGGGTTATATAATAGTAGTCGAGCTTGACATCGGGAGGTGGGAGAGACCTATCCGCCGGTGAATCCCCAAGCACATTGTTGTTCAGTAGCCATTTGGCATGTTCGGTTTCACATCACGTTTTTAGGAGGAGAGATATGAAGAAAGTAATTTTTGGACTTAGCTGCGCCACGGTTATGGCGATGGCAACCTCGGCTCAGGCCGTGGTGATTATTGACGACAACTTTGAGAGCTACGCCGACACGACTGCCATGCAGGCCGTGTGGGGTGCTAGCGGTGTAGGCGTACTCGACACCCTGGTGGGTAATCCCGGCCAGTCGCTGCTTAACGCCGCCGGTGGCGCGCAGAACCAGCAGACGATCGCAACGCTTCAGGCGACTCCTGCGAACCCTATCGTGTACACCGTTGATATCTACGACGACGGCGTGAGCGCTAACAAGCGCATGACCGCTGGCCTGCGTAGCGCCGGTGTTGCCAACCTGATTGAGATGGGTATGTACAACTCGCCCTCGCACTACGCCGTCCGCGCCGTATTGCCCGGGCCTAGTTGGGTCGCCTTCTCGAGCATCGTTGATGACCTAGGCAACCCTCTGAACGGTGACGGCTTGAACGTTCCCGTCGTCGGCTGGCACACGTTCAAGGTCGTTCTTGATGGCTCCACCGCCACGTTCACACTCGACCTGAACGGTGATGGCAACATCAACGCGACAGCGGTTCTCGCGGCCGCTTGGAACGCCGCCGGGATCGACACGGTCCGCTTGGGCATTGGCCTAAGCTCCGCCGCCGGTGGTGCCAACTTTGATAACGTCTTGCTTGAGCAGGTTCCCGAGCCTGCCAGCCTGGCTCTGATGGGCCTGGGTGGTCTGGCGATGCTTCGTCGTCGTTAATAAGTTGAAATCATAAAGTGTGGCGCCCAACCTTGGGCGCCACATTTTTTATAATGGAAGGGAGAATGCATGTTCAAGACAATAATAGGTCTGGGTTGTGCCGCTGCGATGTTTGTGGCGTCGTCTTCCGCGCAGGCCGGCTATGTACTCGAGATTGATACCGATGGTGCCGACGATGCCGTGTTGACCTTCAACCCGAACTTCGGGTTCGCAGGCACCACCACCACCGCAAGCCAGAGCATCTTTTCAACGGGTGCGGGCCTGACCGGTGGTGACAGCATCTTCGGCGGGGATGGTGATTTTGGTACGAGTGACACCTACACTTACACCTACACGCCAGCCGTAGACGGTGACAATAATGGGACCAACCTGATCGCTGGAGAAATTCTCAACCAGTTCGGCACCACCGGCAGCAA
The DNA here is from genome assembly GCA_024279275.1 of Planctomycetota bacterium. Classification (GTDB taxonomy): domain Bacteria; phylum Planctomycetota; class Phycisphaerae; order Phycisphaerales; family Phycisphaeraceae; genus JAJRRS01. Next base: position 24,133 of record JAJRRS010000134.1, read on the forward strand.
TCTGCTCGCCGGCGGGTCCGGGTTGTACAACATCTATGCGATCTGGCCTCATACCAACAACGTCTCGAGTCCCCCGGCGGTTTATACCCTCAGTGACGGCATCGGCACGCTCTTCAGTGTGCCGATTAACCAGAACACCGCCATGCCCCCACGCGATGTGGATGGCGACCTGATGCTTGACCCCGGTTCGGGCGGCGAGTGGGTGTTCCTGGGCAGCGCGACCCTGGATGCCAACACGACCTATACCCTGACGCAAGATTCTACCGGTACGGGGTTCGTGTCGATGCGTGCGGCAGGCGTGCTCTTTGATGCTGTGCCTGAGCCAGCATCGCTGGGCCTGATGGGGTTGGGCGTTCTGGCCATGCTCAGCCGCAAGGGTCGCTGAGTTTGTTGATTGCTTGATAGAAAAACTAAATAACCCAACGCCACCCCGACCCCACCGGTCGGGGTGGTTTTTTATTGACCCAGTGTTCTATGCGCCTGCTGTCACCCCGCACGGAGCCTCGCATGGAAATGCGAGGCTGAACCCTGGCTTGCTTACACTCATTATTTCGCAATAATCAGGTGGTCACACAAGCAAGGAGCTCCCTCATGCCGATGACTTCCATCCGTCAAATTCTCTCGCTCGCCGTTCTTACTGTCACGGCGGTGTCGCTCGCTGGCTGCGGGATCGCCAGACCCACGTCCGGCTCACTGAACAAACGCACCGGCGATGAGATCGTCGTCGCTGGGCAGTTCTTCCACACCGGCACACCCGTCGTTCTCTGGATGGATCCAGGTGGCTATGACGCCTACCGCATCGACAAGCACTTCCCAGCCTACGACGAATCGCTCTGGGAAGTCACCAAGGAAGAGGTCGACTCGCCCAACCGCTACAACCTTCGTTACAAGGGCAAGCACTTCACCCCCGAGCAACTCGAAGAGATCAAGTCCGGCGGTTGGCCGTTGGAATTGTTGCAGGACACGGTTGACCAGTTCGTTATCCACTACGACGTCTGCGGCACAAGTCGGCGTTGCTTCGACGTCCTGCATGACCACCGCACGCTCAGCGTTCACTTCATGCTCGACATCGATGGCACGATCTATCAGACGCTGGACCTCAAGGAACGCGCCTGGCATGCGGGCAAATCCAACGACCGCTCGGTTGGTATCGAGATCGCGAACATGGGCGCTTACCCGCCGGATGACATGAAAGTCCTCAGCCAGTGGTACGAGACACAGGAGGACGGCAGCACCCGCCTGACCCTTCCGGAATCACGCGGCGACGGCGGCGTCAAACACCCCGACCAAATCACCGGCCCGATCCGTCCCGACTCAGTCGTCGGCACGATCAACGGCAGGGAAGTCAGGCAGTACGACCTCACCACCGAGCAGTACAAAGCACTCATCAAACTCACCGCGGCACTCACGGAAATCTTCCCCAAGATCAAGAACGATTACCCACGCGATGAAGAGGGCAACCTGATCCCCGGCACACTCAACGACGAACAGTTCGCCAACCACCAGGGGTTGATCGGCCATTACCACATCAAGAAAAGCAAGATCGATCCCGGCCCGGCATTCCAGTGGGATTACCTGATCGACGAGGTTGACAAGGAACACGAGGGCTGGCGCTTCTGGCGGCGGTGATGAGTGGGCACGCTGGGTACTCGCCAGCTACCGGGTGTCGCCTGCGTCCTTGATAGCCGCAGGGCTACGCCCTGCGAGCCGTGCGTCACAAGGTGCAACAAAGCTCCACCTGGCTTGAGAACGCTCTCGCATTATCGCCGCCTAGCGTAGATCCCACTTGTTATCGTTGTTTATCCCGCGCGTGAGTATCGAGTAGTTAAACACCCCCAACTGCTCCTCCCCCCAAGGCCCGTCCGCCCGTTGTGTCGCGTTGGCACCCATCAACACGCTGGGGAACGTCATCCCCTCCACATGCCCATCAGCCCAGAGGATGTTGCACTTCTGGTTGTTGTGTCGCCCGTGCGGCCCGCCCCAAACCGTCGGCACGCCGCCGATCACGCCCTGACCACGCTGCAGCGCGGCATTATCTTTGTACAACTCGAACCAGGTGTCCGCCACCAGCAGCGTCTCGGTGGGCTTGTTGATCATGTCAAATCGGCTGGACCTGTTGTACTTCTTGATCGGGTCTGATTCATAATGCACACGCGCCGCCAGTGAGTACCAGTTGATCCCGTAGTCGCAGTTCCGCCAGCGGTATCCCCCCGCGTTTTCCAGGTCGGCGATGCGGATGCTGTGGATGCTTTCGTCTGCCTCAACAAAGACCGGGCACTTGAACATGTCGCGTGTCGAGCCGTACCCGCCGATGGTGATGGCACTGGTCCAGAAATACTTGGCGGTCCCGGTCGTCCAGGGATTACCCGCCCCGCCATTGGTATAGGCAGCGTGGACGATGTAGTCACCGTTGTCTGTGCCGTAGGCAAGGATTGCGACTCCCACCTGCCGCTCGTTACTCATGCACACCACATCCTGGGCCGTCTTGCGTGCCGCACCCAGGGCCGGCAGCAGGATGCCCACGAGCAGGGCGATGATGGAGATCACCACCAGCAGTTCGATGAGGGTGAAGCCGTGCGTCTGTTTGGTTGGCCGTGGCATAATACTTCCTTGGCGATGTGATTTGACCGAGTTGTGAACCTGCAGCGACAGAAACGAGCAAAGAAAGGGCAGGCCTGTGGCGGCAATACAAACAGACAGCATCAAGTTCGGACCACCCGCCGCAAACCCTCATGCTTAACTCTATAACAACACGCCCGACAGGCAAGTCGAATCCGTCTAGTGGGATGAAAAACCCGGTATTTAAGGAAAAATCACCGCCGGCCGGGCGGTGCTTAGAGGGGTTAATGCGGAGGAAAAATCTCAGCCGATCAGCCTCGTGTGTCCCAGCGGTTGGGGATGCCGTCGACAACTTCATCGGTGTCTTTGTCGCCAAGTTCATCGTAGGGATGGTATTTATCCGCGACGGACAGCCCCTCGGCATGACTATCGCCCCAGAGGATATTCATGTTCGCGCCAGGGTGCCGAGCGTCGGGGAATGTCCACCCGTAGTCCAAACCCTTGAGGTGGTAATAGCCCTTCTGCTGGTGGCTTGCATTGAAGAGTCCTCGCGTCTCATTGGGGTCTGCGGTCATGTGGAAGGTATCAACCGTGGCGAGCGTGTTGCTGGCGTCTCTCATCTCATCAACGCGGATTGTTTGCGCGTAACGCTGCAACGCAGGAGCATAGTCGTACCACTTCGCGGCATACCCAACGACATTGATACCGTAGTCAGAGCGGGACCAGTTAAAGTCACCTGGATCGTTTATGTCTGCATTGCGGATACCTCCGGCGGAGTAATCAGCCGCCTCGAATCCGGGGTCCAGAAACATCTCGGGTGTGGCACCGTAGCCTGTTGTGGCCAACAGGCTTGTCCACCAGGATTCGGTGTACGCTTCCGTCAACGTATTGGACAACTGCCCGGTGGGAACCCCCTTTTTGAGAGTACGAAAAAGCGGGATGGAATCCTTGTTGTCCGTGGTATACGCCGCGAACGCGACGCCGATCTGCCGTTGATTACTGAGGCAGACAACATTTTGAGCAGATTTCCGCGCCGCGCCGAGCGCCGGCAGCAGGATGCCCACGAGCAGGGCGATGATGGAGATCACCACCAGCAGTTCGATGAGCGTGAAGCCGTGCGTCTGTTTGGTTAGCCGTGGCATAATGCTTCCTTAACGATGTGACTTAGCCGAGCAGTGAACCTGTATCGACAGAAACGAGAAAAATGGCCGATGGGTGGTGACATCACAAACAGACAGGAAACAGGACCGAGCCACTCTCCGCATCTTCACGTTTATTCTATAACAATACGCCCGGTTGGCAAGCCGAATCACCTGATGAGGTGAAAACCCTGTATTAAAGAAAAAACACCGCCGGTCAGGCGGTGTTTTTTACGGGTGGATCGGTGGGTCATGCCAAAAGGATATCACCGGGTGCGTGAGTCCCAGAAGTTGACTTTGGTATTGTCCAGTCTTACGCCGCCGGTCGTGTAGCCATTCAAGTCATCGTATGGGCGATACTTGTCCTGCAAGGCGAATGCGGCACCGTGGCCATCGCCCCAGAGGATATTGATTGAACTACTCCCGTGTCGTCCGTGTGGGTGTTCGCCGGGATTCGTGGTATTCCTGCCCGCGAGTGCAAAGATACCACGCATCGCTATCGCAGAGTTATAGGTGAAGGGGGTTTGAGGATCGGCTGCGATAAAAAACGAGTCTAATACCGCGATGTGTTCACTGGGCCTTAGCATCTCAGCACTGTTGAGTGTCGTGGTTGCGTTCCTGATGCGGTCAACGTTGCCGCGTGGGATAGGATCGTTGGCTTTGGCCGCGTATGCAGCAACATTGATCGCATAGTCCGAGTTACGCCACACAAAATTGCCTAAGTCATTCAAGGGTGCGTCGCGTATGGTTATGGGGTCGCCATTAGCAAGTGTCGCCTCTTCAGCATCATCGAATGAAGGGCATGTGTACATCTGTCGCTCAGCGCCATAGCCGTCATCGACCATACGGCTGGTCCAGTACCAGTGCGCATCATTGTCACCATAGTTAGTAAGGATCGAAACCGGAACGTTGGCTATCGGTACATTAAAGCCACGGAACATCGGGATAAAGTCTTTGTTGGATGACGTGTAGGCACCGATTGCTACCCCGACCTGCCGTTCATTACTTAGGCAAACAGCGTTTCTTGCTGAGGCTCTCGCCGCGCCCAGCGCCGGCAACAGGATGCCCACGAGCAGTGCGATGATGGAGATCACCACCAGCAGTTCGATGAGTGTGAAGCCTGAGGGTCTGGTAGGACGGTTAATTTTGCGTTGCATCGGTGTGTCCTTGTGTACGCGGGGCCGTGGTTCCGGGCACGTCGCCTATAGGCCGGTGTTCCCAGCCGCATCCTTGCGGGCTTGTTTATCCAACTATACGTCTTTACATCATCAAAAGCAGGCGAGGTGTGATAGTTATCGACATCTCGTGCCTTGATCGTCTAAATTATATAACAGCAGCCTAAGCCTGTCAAGAGAATCGGCGATTTAAGCAAAAAAAGACGGTAGGCGCGGGTATATTTCAATAGCATACCGACTTATCAGCTTGAAATCGGCCATTTAGACCCGGTTTGTTTCGATATAATTCGGCAAAAAGGGGGTGCGAGGGATGGATGGGCTGTCTAACGATGTGTAAAAAAGCCACCGGCCGGAATCGAACCGGCAACCTGCGGTTTACAAAACCGCTGCTCTGCCAATTGAGCTACGGTGGCGATAGGAAAAACAAGAAAAACAGGAAATTAGGAAAGCAGGAAATAAGAACAGCACACAGCGAGCATCTAGCCGCTTCCTTGTCGTCCCCCTCTTATTTCCTGCTTTCCTGCTTTCCATATTTAGCGTCTCGCTGTTGAGGCCGTCCTGCTTTTCCCAAAAGCCAGCAGTGAGACTCGAACTCACGACCTGTTCTTTACGAAAGAACTGCTCTACCACTGAGCTATGCTGGCGACCGGGGTAACCGGGGTAACCGGGGGTAGCACAGCATTGTAAGCAAGGTCGGGGGGGAGGGACAAGTCATGGCGGATGGTTGATTGCGGATGGCAGAGGGTAAAACGGGGGTAGCAGAAGAGAGGGCGTTTCAGGCAGGTTCCACATGCCAGCCTCAAATCCTACTCAAGCCTCACGCCTCAAGCCTCACGCCTTCTTATAAACCCCAAACACCACCACCGTTGCGAAGCGGCGCATGAAGGGTAGCCTCAGCAGCCCGCTGTCCAATTTATGCAGCGCCACCGCCAGGGGCCAGTTGTTCGGGAAGATCGGCCAGAGTCGGCTGGTCAGTTGGAACTCCCGGCGGACCATTCGATCAAACGGCCGGGCGAATTCTGTAATCCGTCGGTCGTTCATGGGGATCTCGTCTTCGGTCATCTCGTGGATCGAGTAGGGGATCAGCCGACGGATTCTGTCCAACATTTTGGAGTTCACAACAGGTTCCGCGAACACGGCAACGCCGCCTGGCGTAAGTCGGTCGTAGACCTGTCGGCTTAACTCAGCAAGGTTTGGCAGGTGATGCAGCGCGGCATAGCCCAGGATCGCATCGAAGGTTTGATCGGGGAAGGCGTTGTTGAACTCGCCGGTAGCCTGGGTATTTACACGGTGGGCGACACCGTTGACCTCGGCACGTCGGCGGACCATCTCGATGGATTTCTCGGAGAGGTCATAGGCATGAACATCCGCGCCGTTGTGGGCACACAGGCTGGCGTCGATCCCGTTGCCTGCGGCGATCTCCAGAACCCGCTTGCCCTTCAGCGGAGCCAGCAGGTGGTAGAAGTATTCACGCGGGAAGATGGTCTTGACGCTGGGGGCGGTGTAACGCAGCTTGTCGAAGTCGGTCAGCGGCGCGATCCCCTGCGCGGCTTCCTGCGTATAGTGATCGTTAAAGTGCTCCGCCTCACGGGCCTGCAGGGTGGCCAGGGAAGGGTGCTGAAACGGGGTTTGAGGCTGGGTTGCCTGAGTCATGGCGGGGAATCCGGGGGCCGGGGGGAGCCGGGGGGCGGGGGCATTGGTACGGTTTGTATCGGTCGTAACGGCAGAGGCCTTGATACGCCGATAAGCAGGGGACGGGGCTATGATTAGGGCATTGGACGGGTTTGTGAAAGGGATCAACGTGGATTTACGGTTCTATATAGATGGTCGCTTGCAAGCGGTGCTGATGAGTACGGCTGCCTGCCTGGCGGGTGCTTGGATGGTCGGTACGCTGGGATGCACCAACCCGCCGGACGCGGACGAACCGACTGCGGGTAGCAAGCCCGATGCAACAGCGGGGGCCGACACGCCGGATAACACATTGACCAGGGAGTACGCGGTGCTGGATGAACGTGCGGATCGATTGATCGTGGAGTTGCCTAACCGGATGGTCGTGGTGGCGCAAGAGCTGCCGACCTCGCCGGTCGTCACAGCCCAGGCGTGGATCAAGACCGGCTCGATCTTCGAGCAGGAACACGTCGGCGCGGGGCTGAGCCATTTTCTGGAACACCTGCTGGCCGGCGGCTCGACCTCCAACCGAACCGAACAGGATTCCAACGCGGCGCTCGGTCGGATAGGTGCGCAGACCAACGCCGCCACCGGGCAGGACAACGTCCACTACTACGTCAACACCATCAGCGACCATGCCGACGAAGCGATCAACCTGGTGTCGGACTGGATGCAAAACGCATTGATTACCGAAACGGAATACGCCCGGGAACGCAGCGTGATCCAGCGCGAGATGGAGATGCGCAACAGCCGCCCCAATGTTGTGCTTTGGAAACTGACTCAACAGGCGCGGTACCAGGTCCACCCCGCACGCGATCCGATCATCGGCTACATCGACGATTTTAAGTCGATCAGCCGAGACGAGATCTACGATTTCTACAAGCGGATGTACGTCCCGAACAACATGGTCTTCGTGGTGGTCGGGGACATCGATAAGCAGAAGGTGGTGGACCAGATCGCGTCGTTGTGGTCCGACGTCCCAGCCGGGCAGTTGCCAGAGGTGAGTCTGCCGGTTGAGCCAGCGATCGACGGGCCTCGGAGCATCACCGGCCACGCGGACATCGAGATCCCCAAGCTCCGTGTCATCTGGCCCGGCACGAAACTGGGCGCGGAGGGCGACTACGAGTTGGACGTCTTGGCGATGGTCCTGGGGCAGGGCGAATCCAGCAGGCTGAAGCGCGGTATCCGTGACGACCAGCGGTTGGCGACTTCAATCGGTGCGTACAACGCCAGCTCGGTCTGGACCGAGGGTTATTTTGCCGTGACCGCCGAGCCGACCGATCGCCAGGCATCGCTGGATGAACTCAAAGCCGCCGTGTTAGCCGAGGTAGCGAAGCTGCGCGACCAGCCGGTGACACAAGCCGAACTCGACCGCGCTAAACGGAAAGTATTGGCCGACATCGCGCAGAATAACCAGACCGCCCAGGGAGTCGCAGCGACCCTTGCCTGGGAGGTGATTTCGCTGGGTGAGCCGGGGTATCTCAAGCGTTATGCCGACGCGGTCCAGTCGTTAACCGCAGAAAGCCTGCAGGCAACAGCGCAACGCTTCCTGACGGATGATCGGCTGATCACGATCGAGCTGCTTCCCCGGCAGGAGGGCCAGGGTGCCGACCCCGCGCTGACCAAACGCCAGCCCCCGCCGATCGACCCGGCGAGCGTCGAACATCAGATTGTGGAACTGGACAACGACACGCTGATACGTCGTCTGAACAAGAACCTTGAGTCTTCGTCTGACACCACAAGCGGGATCGAAGTCGATTCCCCGGTGATGTTTGAGTTGGATAACGGGCTGAAGCTGATCGTGCAACGCACCACCGTGGTTCCTGCGGTTGCGATGCAGGTCTACTGGACCGGGGGCTTGCTTGCCGACGAGCCGGGGCACCAAGGCGTTGGCAACGCGGTAGCGAGCATGCTGGCCCGGGGCACGAAATCTCGGTCGGCGGACCAGATCGCCGAGGCTGTAGAAGACCTGGGCGCGACCCTCTACGCGACCGCGGGCTATAACACCGCCTATGCACAGGCAACCTCGTTGAAGGATGATTGGCCGGTCGTCTTTGAGATGCTCGCCGATGTCGTAATCAATCCCGCGTTCGATTCGCAGGAGTGGGACAAACTGCGTCCCCGTTTACTCGCGGCGATTGACCGGGATGGCGAGACGCAGGGGGGGGAGTTACGCCAGGCATTTAGACGCGAGTACTTTGGCGATCACCCCTGGTCGACCGTGCCGTTGGGTCGGCGTGAAGTCGTCGAAGCCTTGACAGCTGACGGGCTGCGGGAGTATCACCGCGCACACATGGGCGCATCTCAAGCCGTGCTGTCCGTGGTTGGGGATGTCGATCCGCAAGCGGTCTATGAGGCGGCGCAGAAGATGTTTGGCCCATTGCCAGTTAAATCCGGTCGGGTGTTTGAGCCGCTTGTCCCGGCAGATCCTGAATCGCGGATCGTTCAAGTCAGCACGTCCAAATCCGCCGCCGCGTTCTATATCGGGTTCGGCCCGGGTGTGAAACGCGCCGATGAAGACTATCCTGCGTTGAGTGTCTTGCTCAACATCATGAGCGATTTTCCCGCCGGCTGGTTGGAGCAGGAACTGCGTGGCCGAGGACCGGGGTTGGTCTACTCCGTCGGCGCATCCACCTGGTCGGGTATCGTCCCCGGGTATATCGCGGTGCGGTTTAACACGTCGCCCCCCCAGGCGGTCGAAGCGCTTTTCCGGACGATATCCGTCGTCGATCGCGCGAAGTCTGGCGATTTTAGTGATGCCGACATCGACCGGGCCAAAGCCAAACTGCTTACACGTGAGTTCTTCGGCAAGCAGAGTCTAAGTGACCGCGCCATGCTTAATGCACTCGATGAGATGTATGACCTTGACGACCCGGGATCGGCGAAGTTCCTTAAAGCCGTTGCCAAGACCGACGCAAAGGCACTTAAGCGCGTCGCGGTGAAGTACCTGGTTAATCCCGTGATCGTGATTCTGACTGATACCCCACTGGATGATGCGCAGTTAAAAGCCGCCGCCTCCGGCCAAGCCCCGCCCCCGGCCCCAGCCGGAGAACCCCCAAAGAACCCCGGCGGCACTCAACAATGACCCCTGATCGAGTACGGCTATTTATACGGATTCCATTAAATCCGTAGGCGGTCATTTGTCCCTCAGCCCCCGGCTTTGCCGGGGGATCGGCTTGGTAGTGGGCACGAGTTTTTATCGTGATTCGTATGACCCAAGCCCCGCCGTGATCTTTTCAACCAATGCCTTCGCCACATCCTGATCCAACTTACCCGCAGGCCAGTCGATACCCAGGCCGGAACCGGGGGAACCGGGGGGGCCGGGGGAATCCGGGGAATCCAGGGGGCCGGGGGCATCGTCTGGTTTAGGTATCAAGTGAAAATGCACATGCATCACAACCTGTCCCGCAGCCTCGCCATTATTCTGTAGCACGTTGTAGGCGTCGGTCCCGGTCGCAGCCGAAACCGCCCCGGCGAGCCTTGGCAACACCGCCCCGATCGCCGCAGCATCTTCGCTGGGTAGCTCATCAAGTTGCATCGCATGATGTTTGGGGATCACCAACACATGCCCAACCGACAACGGCCCGACATCCAAAAACGCCAGCACCCGGTCGTCTTCATACAACTTGTGACAAGGGATATCCCCCGCGACGATCTTGCAGAAGATACAGTTGGGGTCCATTGAATCGTTCGCTTGCGGGTGTGGTTTGGCCCTGCCCGTGCAGTTTCGGGGGCACCGGGGGTGCGGGGATGAATCTACTCAAATATACCAACGGGATTGACAGCACCTTCGTAGACCATCGCGGCGTTCTTATTTATGTCATCGCTATTTGTTGCGCTGGTATCGAGTTGAGCGAAGATATCATCCTGGCCCGGGGTATCGATGGAGTTGGAATAGCCTGCTATCCGTGTGTCGATCAGCGGAGTCTTGGCAAAATCGACATGCAAATCACCGAAACCGATTGAGCCGATCCAGTTGCCCTTGGTACTGCCGTCGTGGATGCTCGCGTACTCTTCGGGTTGGCTCGCCGCCTGAACGGAGTTGGCCGGCCCCAGCGTCAGCCGGTCGGATATGATCGGCGCCTGCGCGTTCTGTTCGTTTCGCCACTCCTCACGCCGAAAGCGGTCGTTGCCGTTCCGCCCGTTCGTCGGATCGGTGTTGGTGTTGCTTGCGATCTTCAGCATCGCGTAGGAGTAATTGTCGGTGGTGACCTGCCCGGTGGTCCAGGGGTCCTTGGTTTCCTGCTTGCTGACCAGAGCGTCGCCGTTGGTGTAGTTGCCATTAAGCAGTATCCAGAACCGCGCCTCGACGGTCTGCCCAGGTCCGCTATTTCCTGTGGTGGCCGTCCCATCGTTCGTAAAAGCAAACCCGTCAAACCCCGGGAAAAACCCCCGTCGGCTCTCGCTGGCCTGGATCATCGACTGCACGATCCCGCGCACGCGCGTGCCGTTCTCCGTCTGCCTGGCGTGACGCTGAACCGCGCCGATCGCCGGGAACAAGATCCCGATGAGGATCGCGATGATCGAGATCACCACCAACAGCTCGATGAGGGTAAACGCTCTTTGTTTATTCATGACTCATTCCTTCCATCACCAAGACTATCGTGTGCCTCACGCCTCGGGGGTCTGTGGCTCCCGATGTGGCCGGCTACTATTATTGCAACCGGACATAACCAATCACGCGCGGCGTGTCATTTTTATCTTTCATCGCACCACGATCAAAGATCGCGATGAACTGGGCCGTCTCCGCCGGTGCCCCGTGTATCGGCCCGGAGCCGGGTGCCCAATCATACCCACGCACCACCGCATACACCACGAACCGATCGCTGCGAACGGTGAACGTCTGGCCTAGCATCTGGAACCGCGCCAGTTTTTGCTCGTTGTCATCGCCCAGAGGCACGACAACGCTGCCGTTTTCATTCGGGTCCGGGTACAGATCAACCTTGCTCGGGAGTGACGTGCTGCCGTCCATCCCGTAGCGCTGCATGTTGTACAGATTATTGGCTGATGGTGCCCCGAGGCCGTAGGGGTTCAGATACAGCAGCTCCCCGATGCTCCCGATCCCGGGTTTGATCGGCCTATTGATACCGGTGACGGGGTTAATCATCAAACGGATATTCTGGTCGGCGAACGGTGTCGCAGGATCGTCGTATGCCGGACGCCTGGGCTGGTCGCGGTAGGAGATGATCGTCCGCATCAGTTGCTCGGTGTCGTCGATGCTCTCCGCCAGCGGCGCCCCCAGTGTCAGGATATGCAACGGCGCGGTGTTGACATTGATCGTGCCGGGGATGAACTGCTCGGTCGTGTTGTCGATCGATTTTTCATCCGGGGTATTAACGGGCGAGGTTTCACGGTCGATGATATCGTCACCGTCGTTGTTGTCATTATCCCACCCGTCGTTGCGCGGGCTGACGGTGGTGAACAGGTTCATCAGTATGGCGGCGTGTGAGATGCCCGCACCGATTGGCGGGCTTGGGAGCACCTTGAAGCCCGGGTCCCTCGGGTCGATCAGCAGGAAGTGTTCGTTGGCGGGAAGGCCAACAGGCCCGCTGGCCGACATGCGCTCCGAGAAAGTTTGAGACGAGGTAAACCCGAACATATGCACCCACGCCAACTCGGCGGTGCTGCGCATCGGCTGGTTGGCGATCGGCAGTTGCAGGCGGTTAAAGAAATTACTGTAGATACCGCCATATGGTGAGATACTGGCCGAACCCTTGCTGTCGTTACCGAGTCGGTCGGTGCCGGTGCTGTACGAGCCGCTGCTGGGCAAGTTCGTCTGTGAATCGCCGGCGGGGACGCCGTCGTCCACCACGAAGTTGATGTTCTGGCTGTTGCGCGCAAACGACGCCTGGGCGAACTGGTTGTTCGCCGGGGCCGAGGTCGGCGGGTGATTGTCGTTGATCGGCAGGTCGGTGGCCGGGTCGGTTTCGAGCCGGTCGTATGTCACCCATGTGCCGTCGCTGGTCAGAACATCAAGCTCCACGGTGATCGTCCCGCCGTTGGGCGTGAAGTTGACCGTCAGCGTGCCGGGCGGCAGTTCCAGTCTCTGCACCCCGCTGACCACCCCCACGTCGCCCAGGAGGTCCGATCCGTCGTGCGTCCCGCCGGTCTCGGCGATCTTGTCCACCGGGGGACTGAAGATCAGCAACGTATCACCGGCGCTCGCGCTATCCCGGGCATTGATGTCCGGAATCGGGGTCACGGCTGGGTCCCCGAACATCCAAGTCGTTGTAGTGCCACCCTGCCGAACGACTATCCTGATCCGGCCATCCAAACCGTTTTGTTCGACCTGGTTGCTGACGGGGTCCAATGTATTGGTCCCATTGATCCGATGCGAAAAGGGATTGCCCAATTCGATCACCATCGCGCGGGTGTCGCCGCCGACGGCGACCGGGTCGTATTGCAACCCCACATAATTCGTCCCCGGCATGGATGAGTCGTACCCCGCGTCCCAAGGTGCCCGGTCACTGGTGTCGCCCAACACGTCCGCGTACAACGCCTGCACATACACCTCACGCAGGAACGGCAACCGCTCCATGCCGTAGAAGCCGTTGCGGGCGGTGGGGATGTTGTTCGCATCGCTGTAGTCCTGAATCGCCACCACATACTCATCGATCAGGTCAGCTTGGGCGCGGGGGTCTGCGATGCCCAGATACCAATTGCTGTTGGGTGCGGTCGGGTTGGGCAGGCGAAACGCCTGTTGGAGTCGCTCGCGTAACTTGGTTGTATTGGCGAACTGTTGTTTTACATCAAACTTCAAGGGATCGATATTTGTCGCGCCGTACTTGGTGACGTAAGCCCCGACCCCGCTGGCGGTGGTGAGCCAGTGACGGATCGCAGGAAACTTACGATCTTTCACAGGTACACGATTGGTATCTGGATCGTTGGTGTTGCTCGGGTTGGTGCCGAGGAACCACCGGCTGATCCTCGCGTTTTTGGAAAGTGTGCCCGCAGGGTCCACTAGATCGACATACGACGCCTCGGTGCCGCGGAACTGTTTGAACTCCGGACCCTGCCGCAGCAGCTTGGGCATCGCGAATTCCAGGGGCGACTCGATCGAGAAGTCGTTGATCCCCCCGAAGCGGCGCAGGTCCATTTCCGAATCGGAGAGGTAGTTGCGGTCGAGGTTGCCGTAGATCGACGCCTGGTTTTCCCAGAGGGTTTTATTCTGGAAGGCGGACAGGGGCAGCGGCGGGGGGGACGCCAGCAGGGGTGTCGACGTTTGCTGCAGCGAACGTCTGTCCAGAAGTTTTTGGGCTTCACGCACCCCATCGCCGGGGAAGGTAGTGTTGTTGATCAGCCGGTTATCATTATTGTAATCGACGAGCTTGAAGAACCGGCTGAGGTCCGCGCCGGTGGGCGCGTAGCCCCGCCGGGCACCGAGGTCCTGGGAGATCCCGTCGGACATCGCCGGGGTCGCGGTGTTGACATTCAGCATCGAGTTGAGGTCCACGATACGCACCGCCATGACGTACTTGCGCCCGGCGAAGTCGCGGACCGGCACAGGCACCCACTGCCAACGGCTGTCCATGATCCCATCTAAGTCCGCATCCACACCCAGCGGGATCGTCCGGCCGGGAGCGATCCGTTCCAGGTCCGCCAACGCGATATCAGTATCCGAACCAAAGAACTGGTTGATCGGTGCGTCGATCGGCTCCTCAGGGTCAACTGGGTTTTCCAGGTCCAGCCAGATCCCCGTGAGGTTAGTCAGGTGCAGCCAGTTGTATTTAATCGGGTTGGGGTTATTGGGGTCGAACACCGGCGCAGAGGACGCCAGCCAGCGATCGTCCTCGTGGTCCGACAGGAACAGACCCGTCCCGTTGTCCTTACCCGAACCGTTGACCTTCAACGGCACCTTGTTCCCGTTGATGAAAAACGCATCGACCTGCTTAACATCTTTCGTCCACGGATAGTCGTACAGTTCCTTCCCGGTGGGGGTGTTGTCGAAGATGTCATCGGTAAGTTGGTTGCCGATATCGCTGAGGATGCCGTTGATGACCAGGTCCATGTAGTTGCGTTCGTGCCGGGCGGTTGCGGCCTGGTCGAGCCGGACACGCTGAAGAAACGCGATCCCGATCAGCGCGATGATGACCAGCACCGTCACGCAGAGGATCAGCAGCGAGCCGCGCTGGCGCTGATGCCCACCAATCGATTTCTCACGCCCCAAAGACGTGTACCCGGTTCGCCGTGCTGTGTTGTGTGTCATAGGCTTCATCGGTCGCCTCCTTCCAAGGTGGCGGTGGGGGCCCCGGGGGGGCCGGGGGGGGCCTTACTTCACGCCCTGATAATTCACCGGGATAACCATCTCAAACCACGCCCCCGCCTCCGGCTCGGTCTCACCGGTCGCTGCATTGACCGTGATCTCTCGCCCATTAAACTCACCGCGCCGGTCATGCAGCCGGTAACGGATACGGATCATCCAAGGCCATTGAGTGAACCCGGGCGAGCCATCGTGCTGCCAGACGAAAGCGGCTTGGGCGCGAGGTCGTGCAATGTTACTGTACGGCGGGTAGTCAACCGGCAGAGGTGACGGGTAGGTCACGGGCATGTTGGGGTTGACCGCGTTGAGATTTCCCCCACCGAGATCACGATTGTTGAACGCCCTGTGGGTGTACCACTTGATCCGCCCCTCGGGGTCGCGATCTAGTTCACCGTCTCCTAAGATGCCATCGCCGTCTGTATCGATATCAGCAGAAGTCGATGTGTAGTGGACGCCATCGACTACATCCCCCGCCCACTCGACGATGAAGTCGCTGACCCCGCCCATGAAGTAGGTGTGCGACGGTGCGATGTCTTTAGAAATCATGAGCGTGGTAGAGGGTTTGGCCGAGGTAAGTAAAGGGAAGATTGCGTTGCCTGCGGCCAGTATCTGTGCTTGATAGGCTATTGCCGATCCAACTGGATTTCCAAGTACTGCAGTAGGGCTGCCAGTGAAGTCGCTGAGTTTTGTAGTACTGACATCCGCCATCCCGTTCCACAGTTGCCCGCTTCCGCCTGGACCAGTTATTCCTGCAAAGGGGGTTACACCGTTGGCATGTATACCAACGGGTGTATATGGAAATGATGTGATCGGGTCGATGCCGTCCTTCATCAGGAATAAAGCGTGTCTTCCCAGCACCCAATCCTGCGCGATCGCATTGGGATTTGTTCCGTTAAGAACACCCAAATCAATCTGACTGATATTGCCCACAGGATAATTTGCCGCCTGGTCGCCATCACGAATCTGCAATACATGCCCGTACCAGAGCTTGACATAATCCGCATTGACCGAGTTCCGCATGTCGCCGCTGTAGGTCCCGTCGCCGGAGGGTGCCAGCGGTGGCAGGCGTTTCTTGCCGGAGGCGTCCAGCAGGGGCTTCTGGTCGTAGATGAACATCAACTGGTCGCTGCGGATGTTGCGGGTAATCCCCTTGAGTTGGTCGTCGAGTGTGAGCGGAGCGGGTATGACGCGTTGGACGATGACCAGGAACCCGCCGGGCTGACCGGACTCGCGCCCTGCTGGCCCGACCATCCGGCCGAACCAGTCGTAGGGTTCGGTTGCCGGCTTGCGTCCGCCTGAGATGATCAACTCGGTCTCGTTGGCGATCTGTTCGTCGAACGCGCGCGACCGCTGGAGGATTTCCCCGGCCTGCGTGCCACGCCCGACCGTCTGGATCACCTCGTTGAACAGCTTGTTGATCACGAGGATGACGAACGTGGTGATCGCCAAGGCGACCATCATTTCCACAAGGGTCACACCCAGCCGGCGTCGGGATGTCTGCGTTGAATAGGTCATGGCTTGTCAACCACTATCTCGAACTGATCGATCCGCACGATCGGGGAACGCGACTCGCGTTTGAGGATGCCGGGGGCCGCCAGATCGATGGCGGCGGCGTAGTAGATCAGTCTTAACTGGCCTGTGACAGGGATCGGGGACTCGACAGTGATCTTGTGTTTCTCAGCCAGCAGCACGCGATGGATCGAGCCGTCATCGCCCAGCACCCAGTCCCCGGGCTGGATCAGGTCCGGCAGCCCGTCGTTGTCCAGGTCGTTGTCCATAGAACTGGTGGTGAACGTGATGAAGCGGTCGAACGTTACGCTTGGACGGGTATCAACCTGGGCGAACCGGACCTCGGGGACCGCTTCGCTGCCGCGGCGCTGCATGACCATCAGGTAGATCATCCACGTCGGGTTCGCGCTGGTCAGGTCGCGCGCCTGGATCAGGGGATACCAGTAGTAATCCCGCTGATCGGCCCGGGAGATGTTCTGCGGGTAGCTGCGGATGTCCAGGGAAAATAACGAGTGGAAGCTCTTCGCGGCGTTGAGTTGAACCAGGCTCGTACTCATTTCTGCGAAGGGTAGGTTTATCGGGGGGCTGGGCAGGTCGATCATGGGCTGGACCCCGCCGGGGAAACCGGTCCGGCCGAGTGTGGGGATGATGTTCTCTGTGAACGCCTTGAGCGTGCCCTTACGCAGCGTCGGGTCGATGTCGTGCTCATAAGTCAGCGTGCGGAAATTGCTCGTCGGCGTGAGTTCGCTGGATCGGGCCATCGCCTGAATCATAGTCCGTGCGTTGATGATGGTACGCTGCCCGGCGAGATCACGGACGGTTTCTCGCTGGATGGAAATCGCGGTGGGGAAGACCGCGGCGACGGCGACCAGGCCGATCGCGAAGATGCCCAACGCGATCATTACCTCCATCAGGCTGAACGCGCCCTCGCGCCGACCATGCCCCCCACATTCCCCACGCCGATCCCTGAGCGAAGCGATGGGCCGGGTATCCGTGCATACAGCCAGCCGCGCGGTCCCCGGGTGCCGGCACGTCTGCTTCGCATAACTAGGGGTCGTTGTTGTGTGCATCACTCGTCTCGGTTCCGCATGAGCATCCCGGTCTGCCGGCTGAACAGCATCATCTGTGCGTTGGCCTGCATCCAGCGCCAGTACTTGTCATTGTCAGAGGTCTGGGCGCCGGCCCATGCGGGGATCAGGTTGTCCTCGACCGCGTTATCGAACGCATCTTGTGAGAAGACGAACAAGCCGATCACCGCCTCGATCTTTTCGATCGGCAGAAGGTACTTGCCCCGTGCGTCGTCATAGTTTCTTTGGAGGAAATCACCGCTGTTGGGGTTGTATTCGTTGGGGTCATACGGCGTGCCGGGCGAGCGACGCAGGAAACAGTCGTAGCTGTTGTCATAGTCCCCGTCGTAGTAGACAAACTGGTAGTCGTTGTCGGGGCTGCCCGCGAGGGTCATATCCTGTCCGGTGGTAATCATGTAACCGTTCTGGTCGAACCAGATAGCAAACGGCGCGGGGATCAGCAGGGGAGCTTTGTTAGACGCGATGAGGCGGTTGCGTGTGATCCCCACGACCCCGACATCCGAGCCGAGTTGGATGTAATCGATGCCGAGGTCCTTGAAGCCGTTGAGTTCGATCTGTGGCTGGCCCACGCCTTGGGCATCGAGGATCCGTGGGCCGTGGCGTTCGAGATACCAATAGTTAGTGGCGTTGAGGATGTAGCGTGCGTTCTCATCATTCTTGACCAGGCGGATTTCGCCAGCGGGTGTGAATAGAGCGGCGACACCGCTATATAGCCCAGGTTCGCTGCTGCCGGTTCCGATGCGCGGGTCCACATCGGTTAGTGCAAACGTGTTCTTGGGATCGGTCGCGTACCGGCGTGCAGCGGCCACGGTGATCGCGATCGCGTTCGCCCCCGAACTGGCGCTGATACTCTGCTTCATGTCAGCAATCATCGGGAACGACAGCGCCAGCACGATCGAGATAATCGTGATCACGATCAGCATCTCGATCAGTGAGAATCCAGCACGGGTTGTATCAGTCGTTCGCAACATAAAGCGTCAATCTTCCCTCTGTGCCGCTGAGCGGTCGATGTCGAAGCTGTAGAGGTTGTCCACGGAAAACTTGTATTCGTCGGTTTCTTTGTAGGTATCCCACTGGGCCTGAGACATCTCGCCGCGTATCTGAGGCCGACCCCAGCGCTGGTCCTTCCCGGCGGAGGCGAAGAACGGGCTGTTGTGTTTGGGCAGGAAGTCGTCGTCGGCTGTGGCCGGGACGTCGTGCTCGACACTCCGGGCATACGCGATCGGGTTGCCCCAGGCGTCGACGATCTCAATAAAGCCGTCGTCGTCGAAGTCTCCAAACGATTCACCCAGCGACGGCAGGGCGTTGCGGATCACGGGCATCTGGTTGGCGGCCCACAGGAATCGCTTCATGTAGAGGTTGGCTCGCTGCATGTATTGGTCATTGGTGTCGCCGTTGGCGTAGGTGTAATCGTCGTTGTCGTCACCGACGAGGTCGGTGCCGGTATCGATCCTGGCCGAGCCGGTCGCGCCTTGGGCGTTTCGGCGTTTAACCGTCGACCAGTCATAGGTCGTGTCGTTGTCCAGGTGTGAAGGCATGGCGGCGGCGGTGGAGAACTGTGTCTCGAACTGCCCGGCATGCCCCATCAAACTGGCGAGGACGGCGCGCGTCTGGCTCTCCTCGGCACCGCTCTTGACCAACGCCGCTCCACCCAGCAGCAGGCTGGCGAGTACGGCGATGATCGAGATAACCACCAGCAACTCGATCAGCGAAAAGCCCGGGGCGTGTCGGTGGGTTGTTGTGTTTGTATTCGTCATGGCCAAAGCCTCAGTAGTCTGAATCTGAAAAACGGTGGCCCCGGGGAAGTTCCGCCGGGGCACCGCGGGAGGGATCGTTACATAACCGACTGCATCAGGGCCACCAGCGGCAGGAACAGGGAGATCACGATCGTGCCGACGATCCCGCCGAGTACGACGATCATCACCGGCTCGAGCAGGGAGACGATGCTGGAGACCGCGACATCGACCTCTTCGTCGTAGTTGTCAGCGACTTTTAACAGCATCTTGTCAAGGTCGCCCGTCTCCTCGCCGACGTCGATCATGTTGACGACGATCGTGTCGGTGACTTTGGCAAGCCGTAGCGGTTCGGCAAAGCTCTCGCCCTGACGGACCGAGTCGTGGACCTGCTTAAGCGCTTTTTCATAGACGTAATTGCCCGTGGTTTCGCCTGTGATCGTAATGGCGTCGAGGATCGGGACGCCGGCGGTGATCAGCGTACCCAGGGTCCGGGTGAACTTGGCGATGATGGCCTTGGCGGCGAGCTTGCCGACGACCGGCAGCTTCAGCAGCGTCCAGTCGGTGGCGGCTCTTCCGACGGTGCTCTTGCGGATGAGCTTGAAGAACATGAATATCCCGATCGGACTTAAAAGAACCCAGATAATGCCCGGGAGCTGTCCGTCGTATTGCCGACCGCCCAGCCACTTGCTCAGCCCGATCATAAAGATCGTCATCTGAGGCATCTCGGCGTCGAAGTCATCGAAGATCGACTCGAACTGCGGGACGATGAAGACCATGATGCCCAGGACGATCACGCCCGCCACGCCGATGACCATCGCCGGATAGATCAGGGCACCGATGATCCGCCGCTTGAGCTTGGCGGCTTTTTCCATGAACTCCGCAAGACGTTGGAGGATCAGGTCCAGCACGCCGCCGACCTCGCCGGCGGCGATCATCTTGGTGTAGAGCTTGTCGAAGGCCTTGGGGTGCTTGTTCATCGAATCCGAGAGGGTCGCGCCCGAAGCGACGTCATCGTAAACAGCCTCAAGCGTGGTCTTCAGCAGCCCAGCCTTCTGCTGTTGCTCGAGAATCTGAAGCGATCGGAGGATCGGCAGGCCCGCGTCCTGTAGCGTCGAGAGCTGGCGGGTGAAGGTCGTGAGGTGCTTGGTGGAGACCCCGCCGATGTTGATCGAGAGGTTGACGCCCTTTTTCTTCCCGGCCCCGCCACCGCCGCTTCGGCCCTTGGACTTCTTGACCTTCTGCTCGCGCACGGAGGTCGGGAAGTAGCCCTGACTGCGGATGCGCGCGATCGCTTCGTCGCTGGTTGCGGCGGTGATCGTGCCCTTCTGCGGCTTACCCCCGTCGTCCAAGGCTTCGTACTGGAAAGTTGGCATGGCAGACTCCTTTACTTACGGACGTCGATATCGTTTCTCAGGCACACGCCAAAACGCGTGGCTTAGGGCAACGGCACCGTCTATTCATCGACCAACGTTCCCCGGACCACCTCTTCAATCGTTGTCGCACCGTCGTACAACGCCAGCAGACCCGCCTGACGCAGTGTCCGCATGCCGCGCTTCCTGGCCTCGGCGGCTAGCACTTGGGTCGATGCGTTCTGCATAATCATCTCACGCATCTCGTCGTCCAGGACCATGATCTCGTACAGGCCCATCCGGCCCTTGTAGCCGCTGTGGTTGCAGTAGTCGCAGCCGCGCCCGCGGTAGAGTTGGCGACCGTCCAGGTCCTCGGGAAGCAACTGCAGTTGCATCAACTCTTCTTCGTGGGGCGTGTATGGCTCCTTGCACCGCGAGCAGATCGTTCGCACCAACCGCTGGGCCGCGATGCCTTCGATCGTCGCTGTCAACAGGAACGGCTCAAGCCCCAGGTCCAGAAGACGCGCGATCGAACTGGGCGCGTCATTGGTATGCAGTGTCGTGAAAACCAGGTGGCCGGTCAGCGAAGCCTGCACCGCGATCTGTGCGGTCTCAAGGTCACGGGTTTCGCCCACCAGGATGATGTCCGGATCCTGACGCAGGAAGCTGCGCAACGCCCGTGCGAATGTAAGCCCGACCTCAGGCTTAACCTGCACCTGGATCAGCCCGTCGATGTCGTATTCGACCGGGTCCTCGATCGTCAGGATCTTCTCGGTCGGCTGGTTCAACTCGTTCAGGGCGGCATACAACGTCGTCGTCTTGCCCGAACCCGTCGGCCCGGTCACAACCACGATCCCGTTGGGCTTTTTAATCAGTTGTCGGAATGTTTCAAGGTCGTCCGGACGCATCCCCATACGGTCCAGGTCCAGTTGGACGTTGCCGCGGTCCAGGATACGCAACACCACCGATTCGCCGAACATCGTCGGCAGCACCGCGACACGCAGATCAACCTGGGCGCCGTTGACCACCAATTCGATACGACCGTCCTGAGGAAGCCGACGCTCGGCGATGTCCAGATTCGCCATGACCTTCACACGGCTGACGATCGGCATCGCTAAGTACTTGGGCGGCGGGACCATTTCGTACAGCACGCCGTCGATCCGGTAACGCATCTTGAATTCGTCTTCGAACGGCTCGAAGTGGATGTCAGACGCCTTGTCCTTGATCGCCTGCAGCAGTACCAGGTTCAGCAGACGCTTGACACGGTTGTCGTCCTGAAGTTCGATCTGCTCAGCCAGGTCGATCGACTCGCCCCGGTCGGCCAACGCCTCAAGGTCCTCGTCCTCGGCCAGCTCGGAGATCAAAGACAGGACCGATTCTTCATCGTCGCCGTAATACGTCTGGATCAGCTTATCCAGTTGCTCTGCAGGGGCGACTACCGCCGTGACCTTGAACCCCATCAGCAACTGCAGGTCGTCCAACGCCCGGAAGTTGTCCGCGGTCTTCATCGCCACAACCAGGGTGTTGGTCTTCTTGTCGTGGCTCAGGGGCAGGATCTGGTACGCCATCGCCATCTCCGCAGGGATCTCACGGATCACCTCGTCGGACAGGTCGAAGTCTTCAAGGTTGACCGTCTCCATCCCCGCCTGAGCCGCCAGCGCCAGGTTTACGTCGTCGTGGGAGACGTAGCCCAATTCAACCAGCAACTGCCCCAGCGGAGCACGCTTCTTTTCCTGCAGCGCCAAGGCCTCGCTGATCTGGTCGCGGGTGGCCTTGCCCATCTTGGTCAAGACGCGCCCGATCCGTCGGCCCTTGAGGTCACTTAGTGATGGTTTCTTTGCTTCGGCCATGGATTCATACCCTGTCGTTTACGCCCGATCGGTGCGGCCTGGATCCGTCATTCATGGTTGCCCTGATCGCTTGAACACACCTTGGTTCATCTGCCAGCCGGTGTCACCCGTCACACATCAGGGGTGATCGCGGATACGGTGGTCTGAACCTGCGTCATATTCCAGTTGTCCAATTTCCAAGTGCCTTTCTTGCAGAGCCTGAGGCTACTCGACTCTCGGACACCGTTTTCATCCTGACGGCCTCTTGGCTACCCGCTTTGCACGGATTTTTCATCAGAATGGACACGCCCCCTTCACCTTTTACTATATCGGCCAGAATCCCAGATTCAAGCACGAAAAGCGTTAATATAGAAAAAGACACAAGGATTTCGGCGTTTTACCATGTGGTTTATATCGCTGTAAATCCGGTTTTAAGGCACAAGATTAAGGGTGCAATGGTGGCTCCAAAACCTCATTCAGGCTACCTGATTCAGGCAATTTACTTGCCCTTGTCGTCGCCTTTGGAGGTGTCCACATCCTCCTCATCCAACTCGGTTCGGCCGATGGAGTGGCCGGCCCGCTTGACCTTCTCGATGATCGTCGGCTGGTATCGGCACTTGTCGATCATGTCTTCGATGCTGATCCAGCCCTTTTCGTACAGCATCCAGAGGTGGTCATCCAGAAGCTGCATGCCGAATTTTTTACCCGTCTGGATCGCCGAATCGATCCGGAAGGTCTTGTTCTCACGGATCAGATTGGAGATAGCAGGGGTCACCACGAGGAATTCGTACGCGGCGACCATGCCCTTCTTGTCGATCCGTTTGAGCAACTGCTGACTGAGGACCGCCATAAGTGAGGTCGCCAACTGGACGCGGACCTGGGACTGTTGGGAGGAAGGGAAGGCATCGATGATCCGGTTGATCGTGCCGCCGGCCGAGTTGGTATGCAGCGTGCCGAACACCAGGTGGCCCGTCTCCGCCGCACGGATCGCAGCCTCGATCGTCTCCAGGTCACGCAGTTCGCCCACCAGGATCACGTCCGGGTCCATACGCAGGGCGCGACGCAGTGCCTCAGCGAAGCTGGGGCAGTCGTTGCCTACCTCGCGTTGGACGATGATGCTTTTGTTGTGGGTCTGGTAGTACTCGATCGGGTCCTCGACGGTGATGATGTGCCGGTCGAGCGTGAGGTTGATGTCGTTAATCATCGCCGCCAGGGTGGTGGTTTTACCCGAGCCGGTAGGCCCGGTAACCAGGAACAGCCCCTGGGGCCGACGGATCAGATCCTTGACGATGCCGGGCAGACCGATGACGCCCAATGGCAGCAGCTCGTTTGGGATCTGCCGCAGCACCAGTGAGACGTTGCCTTTTTGCTTGAAGACCGAGACCCGGAACCGGGCCGCATCACCGTAGGCGAAGCCGAAGTCGGAGCCACCCTCTTCCTGCAACTCATTCTGTGAGCGTTCGGGTGTGATGGACTTCATCAATGCCACGGTGTCGGCCGGCTCAAGCACCTTGGTATTCAACTCGACCAGTCGGCCTCGGATACGGAGCGTGGGCTTCTTGCCGACAGCCAGGTGCAGGTCGCTGGCATCCTGTTTGACGACGGTATCCAGCAGGCGATCGATATGGATCGTGGATGGCGGTCGTTTGCCGCTACTTTCGCTTGAAGAACTCAAAACGTTCGTCTCCTATACCTTGCCCGGTGGGTAAATTCCAAGGTCCATTCCGGACCAAATTCGGACCAAATCCGGGGAGTTATATCCGGGGGGTTATATCCGGGGGGTTATTCAATCGCCGAATCGTCATCGATGTTATCGTCCTCGATATCGACCGTGCCCTCGACCTGGGTCATGCGTGCAATCTCGTCCAGTGTTGTCTTGCCTTCGAGGATCTTCAGCTTGCCGTCGCCCAGCAGGTTACGCATCCCTGACGCGATTGCTGCCTGCCGGATCTTATTCACCGCCGACCGGTTAAACGCCAGCTCTCTGATTTCATTGTTCATGACCATCAATTCATAGATCCCGCGTCGGCCCCGGTACCCCGAACCGCCGCAGCGCGTGCAGCCGACCGGCTTGTAGATGGTTTGCCCCTCGATGTCGGTCTTGGACAGGCCGCACAGGTTCAACAGCCGCTGGCTGGGGTCTTCATCCGGCTCCTTGCAGTGATCGCAAAGAATCCGAACCAGCCTTTGACCCAGCACAGCCTGGATCGAACTGGCGACCAGGAACGGCTTAAGCCCCATGTCGATCAGGCGTGTGATAGCCGAGGGTGCGTCATTGGTGTGCAGGGTCGAGAAGACCATGTGCCCGGTCAGTGCCGCCTGGATGGCGACCTCGCCGACCTCCTTGTCGCGGATTTCGCCGACCAGGATGATGTTCGGTGCCTGACGCAGCATCGCCCGGAGGATGATCGAGAACGTCAGCCCGATGTGCTCGTTGACCTGGCACTGGTTGATGCCCTTGAAGTTGTATTCGATCGGATCCTCAGCCGTGATGATCTTGATGTCAGGCCGGTTCAGTTCCGACAGCGCGGAATACAACGTCGTCGTCTTGCCGGAACCGGTAGGTCCGGTCACCAGGAAGATCCCGTTGGGCCGGGCGATGATGCTCCTGAACAGGTCCAGCGTGTCGTCCTGCATGCCCAGATTCTTCAACCCCAGCTTCGCAGCATCGGGCCTGAGGATACGCAGCACCACCGATTCCCCGTGGTACGCCGGGCAGCACGATACACGGAAGTCGATGACCTCCCCGCCGATCTTCATCTTGATCCGGCCGTCCTGCGGGATGCGCTTCTCTTCAATCTTCATCCCGGACATGATCTTGATACGAGCGATCACCGATTGCTGCGTCCGCTTGGGGATGACATCCTTCTCGACGCAGACCCCGTCGGTGCGGTAGCGCAGGCGGACGCGGTTGGCGAACGGCTCGATATGAATATCACTCGCCCGGGTAATGACCGCTTCTTTGATGATCTCGGCAACCAGGCGGATGATCGGTGCGGATTGAGCGTCGTCGTCCTCGCCCGCTTCTTCCTTTTCTTCCCCCGCCACATGCACGTCCAGCGACGCCCCGCGGTCCAACGACTGGTCCATCGTCATCTTGCGGACCTCTTCGTCGATCGAGGCCTGCGTCTCGGACATGAAACTTTCGATGTATTCCTTGATCTTCTCCTTGGCGCCCAACGCCAGCTCCAGCTCACCGCCGAGCCGGAACCGCAGGTCGTCGATCAATGCCAGGTCCATCGGGTCGTGAACCAGGATCTTCAGCTTGTTGCCGTCTTTGGATAAAGGCAGCACCAGATATTTCTTAATCAGGTCAGAGGGGATCAAGTCGAGGTTGTCTTTGGAAACCACATCCGGCTCGTCCAGATCGACGAACTCCATCCCGAACTGAGAAGCCAACGCCTTGGCGATGTCGTTCTGCTGCGCGTACCCCAAGCTCACCAGCACCTCGCCGATCCGCTTGCGCGAACCTTGTGCGATCTTCAGCCCTTCTTCGAGCTTCTCGTCGTCGATGAGTCCCCATCGTTTGAGGATCTCACCAAGTTGCCGTCGTTTCCGGGCCATCCGTTCCTCGTGCTGGGCCAACCGCTGCCAGGCGGTGGGTGGGGGGGTAAAACGCTGGGGGAGTGGAATTATGAAGCCTATTGGTATCTGTAGCAAATCAGACACCCAAGCGTGTCCTCACCTGATACAAACCCCTAAAGTATACGCACCGAGACAGCTCAGACCAACGCTAAACTTATCGCTGTGCCATAGTGCCATAGACTCCCATATAGTAGTGTTGGCCCGGTACGTTAAGCCCTGAAAGAATGAAATATACCAACCCGGCGAAACTCATGCCCCAAAACCCCATCCCCACGATCGGCCTGATGGGTGCCCCCGGCTCCGGAAAAAGCATGGTCGCCCGCCAACTGGCATCCATGGGCTGCGCCGTGATCGATGCCGACGTCTTGGCTAAAGAGGTGCTTCAAGAGCAGGATATCAGGGAGGAAATCGCCTCATGGTGGGGGGGTATCGTCTTAAAGCCCGACGGCCAGATCGACCGCCGCGAAGTGGCCCGCATCGTCTTTGCCGACCCCGAGAAGCTCAAACGCCTCGAAGCCCTCATCCACCCCCGCGTGCATGATCGCAGAGAAATTCTCAAGCAACAGGCCCTGAACCAACCCGACACCAAGGCCGTCGTGGAGGACTGCCCATTACTACTGGAACTGGGCATCGATAAGCAGTGTGACGCCCTGATCTTCGTCGAGGCCTCCTTTGAGACACGCCTGGCCCGGGTCCGAAAAACCCGGGGCTGGGGGCCGCAAGAACTGACTCGACGAGATAAAAGTCAGACCCCGCTTGACATCAAGCGTCAGCGGGCCGATTATGTTGTAAGTAATGACGCGGATGAGGCCCATTGCCTGGCACAGACCCGCCGCGTCCTTTCCCAGATTATCCACTGACGCCTCACCTTAATGCGGTGTCGTGTAAAGATTCCGCACCAGGCACCGGCCTGTGCATCCCGCCTCAAACCTCAAAGTTCTTTTTCGCACTCAAACCTTAATATGTGTCCAGTCTCATACCGCACCCACAACGTGCGCGAATAAACCATCTACCGGATCGGGTTGTTTGGTTATCACCCTTGAAATGAATTAACCCGGAAGTTACCCCGGAAATTACCCGGAACAACCCCCGCCGCGGAAGGCTTCAGACCAACCGCACCTCCCCTTTACCTTGTTTAGGATCGAACCGCCCATGGCTACGGAAGAAAACGTCAAGCCCAAGACCAAGAAAAAACGCACCACCAAAAAAGCCGCCAAGCCCAAGGCCGCCGCTGAAAAAACCGCGGACAACGAGCCTAAGCCCAAGAAGGCCCCAGCCCCCCAGGCTAAGAAAGATCCCAAACCCCAGCAGCCCAAACGGCAACCCCAGACCGATGAGCAGCTCGACGCCGAGACCCAACGCCGCTACGAGAAGGCCAAGAAAAGCGACATCACCGTCCACGCGCTTCACGCCATGGACCTCGATGAACTGTTCAAGGTTGCCAAGGAGGAAGGGGTCGATGACGCCTCCGCCATGTCACGCCACGACCTCACCTTCAAGATCCTCGAACTCAAAACACAGAAGCAAGGCCTCATGTACGGCGACGGCGTCCTGGAAGTCCTCCCCGACGGCTTCGGATTCCTCCGCAGCCCCGAGTTCTCCTACCTCGCCTGCCCCGACGATATCTACGTCTCACCCTCACAGATACGCCGATTCGGACTCAAGGCCGGCCACGTCGTCCAAGGCACCATCCGACCGCCCAAAGAGTCCGAAAAATACTTCGCGCTCCTCCGCGTCGATGCCGTCAACGGCCATCAGCCCGACCACCTCAACGATATTAAGGTCTTCGAGGACCTCACCCCCCTGCACCCCTTCGAACGCCTGATCCTCGAAACCACCCCCGACGAAATCGAGATGCGAATCGTCGATATCGTTACGCCCATCGGTCGAGGCCAACGCGGCCTGATCGTCGCGCCCCCACGCACAGGCAAAACCGTCCTCCTTCAGAAGATGGCCAAGGCGATCATCCTAAACAGCCCCGACACCAAGGTCATCGTCCTGCTTATCGACGAACGACCCGAGGAAGTTACCGACTTCAAAAATCACACGCCCGATGACGTCGAGGTCATCGCCTCCACCTTCGACGAGCAGAGCCACCGCCACGTCCAGGTCTGCGACATGGTCATGGAGAAGGCACGCCGGTACGTTGAGTTCGGCGAGCATTGCGTCATCCTCATGGACTCCATCACACGCATGGCCCGCGCCTACAACTCAGAGATGCCACACTCCGGCAAAATCCTCACAGGCGGCCTCGACTCCAACGCCCTGCAACGCCCTAAAAAGTTCTTCGGCTCCGCACGCGCCATCGAGCACGGCGGGTCACTCACCATCCTCGCCACCGCACTGGTCGACACCGGCTCCAAGATGGACGACATCATCTTCGAGGAGTTCAAGGGCACCGGTAACTCAGAGCTGCACCTGGACCGCAGACTCGTCGAGAAACGCACCTACCCCGCCATCGACATCGCCGCCAGCGGCACCCGCCGTGAGGAACTGCTGATGGACGAACACGAGCTAAAACTCATCTACCGCCTCCGCAAAGTCCTCGCCGACATGAACGTCGTCGAAGCGATGGAACTCCTCAAGGGTCGGCTCGAAAAAGTCAAAACCAACGCCGAGTTCCTCCTGACCATGAGCCTGGATTAGTTCTCACCCCTCAGCGATTACACCCATATATACTCCCCGTTCCCCCAACGCCGCCCCTGAGTCCGCGAAGGGGCGGGTATCCCAGTCCCCACACCTTCACCACCTCCCGCCCCCGGCTATCCACACCCCAAAATCCCCGCGCACGGGACGCGACGATGAATTATCCTTTACCTCTTGCCATCCCGGGCACATCCGCCCGCCGGCTAAGGGAGGTTTCATATGGCTTGGATTATCACGGCTGTCGTCATCGGGCTTATCTTTCTTGTAATCATCGCCTGGGTGATCGGGATCTACAACAAGCTCGTCTCGCTGCGTAACCGTTTCAAGAACGCTTTCGCACAGATCGACGTACAACTCAAACGCCGATACGACCTGATCCCTAACCTCGTCGAGACAGCCAAGGGCTACATGAAGCACGAGAGCGAAACACTCGAGGCCGTGATCGCCGCACGCAACCAGGCCGCCGGTGCCGCCAAAACCGCCGCCGCAAACCCCGCCGACGCCCAGGCCATGCAAGGCCTCGTCGGCGCTGAGGGCGCACTGACCGGCGCGATGGGCAAACTCTTCGCCGTCATGGAAGCCTACCCCGACCTCAAAGCCAACCAAAACATGATGCAGGTCAGCGAAGAACTAACCTCCACCGAAAACAAGATCGCCTTCGCCCGCCAGTCCTACAACGACTCGGTCACCACCTACAAGACCTACCGCGAATCCTTCCCACCGATCGCCTTCGCCGGCATGTTCGGCTTCACCGACGCCACACTCTTTGAGATCAAAGCACCCGAGGAACGCGAAGTAGTTAAAGTCTCATTCACCTAAGACACATTGATGTGCTTTACACAATAGCCCCGCCCGGAAGGGCGGGGTTCCAACTAAACCGCAAGCACGCCATCTTCCCCCTCAGCCCCCGGCTCCGCCGGGGGATTCCCCGACGATCCCCGCAGTGAAATGCACGAAAACAACGGTGTTTCTTAAGAGTATGCAACCCCATGGCTATGGATTTCTTCGAGCATCAAGAGCGTGCCCGCCGCAAGACCGGCCGACTTGTCCTGTTGTTTGCTGTCGCAGTCGTAAGCATCATCGCGCTTGTTTACCTTGTCGTCGCCCTGTTGCTGGCGAATTCTTCCGACACCCGTGATGCTTCGATCTGGCGGATCGACCTGCTATTGGGTGTCAGTACCGGTGTCATCGCCGTGGTCGCGCTGGGATCGCTATACAAAATATCCCAACTCCGTGGCGGCGGGCGCGTCGTCGCCGAGTCTCTGGGCGGTCGTCTTCTTGATGCCGGCACCTCCGACCCCGACGAACGCAAACTCCTCAACGTCGTCGAAGAAATGGCGATCGCCTCCGGCGTCCCCGTCCCGCCGGTCTACATGATGCACGATGAACAAGGCATCAACGCCTTCGCCGCAGGCTTCACACCCGACGACGCCGTCATCGGCGTGACCCGCGGCTGCGTCCAATTACTCGACCGCGACGAACTCCAAGGCGTCATCGCGCACGAGTTCAGCCACATCCTCAACGGCGACATGCGCCTGAACATCCGACTCATCGGCGTCCTCCACGGCATACTCGTCATC